>USCO01000031.1 GCA_900553135.1 uncultured Eubacteriales bacterium
CGCTGCCATCGCCGCCCGCTTTGACAGCGATCCCTACCACGGCGACGACCGCTTCACCGACATCTCCGGCCACTGGGCGGCGGAGTACATCAACCAGGCGGCGGTGAAGGGCTGGGTGGAAGGCCAGCCGGACGGCAGCTTCGCCCCTGACCGGAGCATCAGCCGGGCCGAGGCGATGACACTGGTGAACCGGGTGCTGGGCCGCCTGCCCGAGACCGCGGACGATCTACTGGACGGCATGATCACCTGGCCCGACAACCCGCCGGGGGCCTGGTACTATCTGGCGGTCCAGGAGGCCACCAACAGCCACGACTACGGGCGCAAGGCCGACACTGTCCACGAAACCTGGACCGGCCTCCAGCCTGTGGAGGACTGGACACGCTACGAGCAGTAAGCCTGTTTTTCCGCAAAAAAACGCCTGTACCGACATGGTACAGGCGTTTTTTTGCGCTGTCTTACTGCTTGGAGAAGTGCTCCTTGCCGACGCCGCAGAGAGGACATACCCAGCTCTCAGGCACGCTCTCCCAGGCGGTGCCGGGGGCCACGCCGTTGTCGGGATCGCCCTCAGCGGGGTCGTACACGTAGCCGCAGATATCGCAGACATACTTATCCATGGTTATAGTCTCCTTTTTGATCAAATCGCAATTCATAGTATCACCCGGTGGCCGGGAATCCATGCCTTGCCGAACCCCCGCCTTTGTGGTATGATACATTTACTATTTATAACACATTGGGGGACACTGTGAAAATAGGCAAAATCACCATAAATTCAAAGCTGGCTTTGGCGCCCATGGCCGGAGTGACCGACCTGGGCTTCCGGACGGTGTGCCGGGAGCTGGGGGCGGGGTACACCGTGACGGAGATGGTCAGCGCCAAGGCCCTGTGCTATCAGGACAAAAAATCCCTTCCCCTGCTGGAGCTGGGCGAGGGGGAGCACCCGGCGGCGGTGCAGCTCTTCGGCAGCGACCCTTACTGCATGGAGCAGGCGGCGGGCATCGCCGCGGAGAAGTCGGGGGCGGACATTCTGGATATCAATATGGGCTGTCCGGTGCCCAAGGTGGCCAACTCCGGGGATGGCTCCGGCCTGATGAGGAACCCCGAGCTGGCGGTGAAGGTGGCCGAGGCGGTCATCCGGGGGGCGGGCGGACGGCCCGTCACCGTCAAATTCCGGCTGGGCTGGGACAAGGGCTCCATCAACTGCGTGGAGTTCGCCCAGGCCATGGAGGCCGCCGGTGTGGCCGCCGTGGCGGTCCACGGCCGCACCAAGGTGCAGATGTACTCCGGCCGGGCCAACTGGGACTATATCCGGGCGGTAAAGGAGGCCGTGTCCATCCCCGTCCTCGCCAACGGCGATGTCTTTGAGCCGGAGGACGCGGTTCACATTCTCAAATACACCGGGGCCGACATGGCCATGCTCGGCCGGGGCTGCTTCGGCAATCCCTGGCTCTTTGCGCGTGCCCAGGCCGCCCTGGAGGGGCGGCCGGTCCCGCCCCTGCCGCCGCTGGCCCGGCGGTGCGAGACGGCGGTGCGGCAGTTCCGCCTCTCCGCCGCTCAGAAGGGAGAGCACATCGCCTGCCTGGAGGCCCGGAAGCACTACGCCTGGTACCTCAAGGGGGTTCCCTACGCGGGGTATTATAAGGAACAGATCAGCAAAATCTCCACTCTGGAGGACATTGACCGCATCACCGCAGGCATACAGCGGGATCTGAGGGACTGACCGCCGGCAAACGCGCCGGCGAGGAGGTGAGAAAGGCATGACCGAGGAACAGGCGCTGGTACAGCAGGCCCGGCAGGGGGACGAGGGGGCCTTCGCCGCCCTGGTGGAACAGAATCAGGGGCGCATCTACCATCTGGCCCTACGTATGACGGGCAATCCCGACGACGCGGCGGAGCTGTGCCAGGAGGCCTTTCTCAACGCCTGGAAGGGCCTGGGGAAATTCCAGGGGGAGAGCTCCTTCTCCACCTGGCTCTACCGGCTGACCAGCAACGTGTGCATCGACTTTCTGCGGCGGGAGAAGCGGCGCAGTACCCTGTCCATGACGGTCTCCCTGGACGATGAGGAGGGCGCCCGGCAGGCCGAGCTGCCCGACGAGCGGTACAGTCCCCACCGCCAGGCGGAGCAGCAGGAGCTGCGGGACACCCTGCGGGCGGGCCTGCGGGCCCTGTCGGAGGAGCACCGGCAGGTGCTGATTCTCCGGGAGCTGGAGGGCCTCTCCTATGGGGAGATTGCCGCCCTGCTGGGGGTGGAGGAGGGCACCGTCAAGTCCCGCATCGCCCGGGCCCGGCTGGCCCTGCGCAAATATTTGCTGGAACAGGGGAACTTTTTCGGCTCCCCCTCGTCCAAAGCATAAACCAGATCCACGGGACGGAAAGGAGGCGGCGGCATGCTGACCTGTGAACAGGCGCTGGAGCTCATCAGCGCACAGCTCGACGGGGCGCTGACGGCGGAGGAGGCCGGGGCGCTGGACGAGCACCTGGCCCAGTGCCCGGCGTGCCGGGCGCTTCGGGCCGACCTCTCCACCCTGCACCAGCTTCTGCCCACTCTGGCGGAGGAGCCCCCCGCCGGGCTGAAGGACAACATTATGAAAGCGGTCCACGCCTCCAAATGCACCCCCTTCCACACCAGAAAGCGCCAGTGGCGCTGGCGCTCCTGGGCCTCTCTGGCCGCGGTGCTGGTGCTTGTACTGGTGGGCGGGCAAGCTGTGCACCTCTGGAGCCCTCCGGACAGCTCCGGGAGCGTACCCAGAGCCAATCTTGCCGGGTTGACCGGAGCGGCCTCCGGCGGGAGCGCCGGACAAACCGCCCCGGCTCAGGAGGACCGCGCGGGCCCCACCGGGGAGCCCGCCGAGGCCGCCAGCGGCGGCGCCGACGGCGCCAACCGGAAGGACAGCTCCGCCGGTGAGAGGCCCCAGAACCGGGACGTGACGCCACCCGCCGATGGACCGGAGGGCGGCCAGATACCGGCATCTGCTCAGGAGCCGTCTGTCTCCGCGCCGCCTGTCTCCGAGCTCCAGCCTACCCCGTCCGCGGGGCCCTCCGTCATGTCCCTGATGCCCGAGGACGCCCCGCAGGACACCCAGCCCCCCTCCTCCGCCCTGACGGAGGAGGGCGCACGCCAGGCGCTGCTGGAGTGGCTGGGCCAGCCCGGCACGCCTCTGACCTCCCTTGGCCGGTCGGAGGACGGGATGGCCTACCGCTTCCAGACGGAGGACGGGGCTCTTTACTCCGTCCCTCTGGACGGGAGTCCCATCACTGCGGAACCCTCCTGACCTGCACACGCGGCCGGTGTTACCGGCCGCGTGTTTTTATTCGGCTGCGGCACATTGAGTCTGTCTCCCCGCTCGGCTCCGGCCCCAAGCTTGTCTCCCGGCGGACATTCCCTCCCCCTCTCCCGCGTGCAAATTTCCCCCCTGCGGACTGCGGCGGGGTATTTTGCGCGATTTTTCTAAAATTTCAGTTGTATCTCCGGTTGATTTAATGTATAATGAACAACAGGCAGTCCTCCGTCCCCCTCGGGAGCCCTGCCCAGACGATTCCAAATGTAAGGAGAGGAAACAAGTATGAGCTATTCCGTACAAAACATCCGCAACGTCTGTCTGCTGGGCCACGGTGGAAATGGTAAGACCTCCCTGGCCGAGAGCATGCTGTATTTGACCGGTGGCACCGTGCGGCTGGGCAATCCCGCCGACGGGAATACCGTTTGCGATTACGACCCCGAGGAAACCCGCCGTCAGATTTCCATCTCCACCGCGGTGGCTCCCGTGGAGTACAACGGCTGTAAGATCAACGTGCTGGACACGCCGGGCTACTTTGACTTTTCCGGCGAGGTGATCGAGGCCCTCCAGGTGGCCGACGCGGCCATCATCGTCTGCTCCGCCAAGGCGGGCATGAGCGTGGGCGCGGAGAAGGCGTGGAAGCTGTGCGAGCAGCGCAGGCTGCCCCGGCTGCTCTACATCTCCAAGACCGACGAGGAGAACTCCGACTACAACGCCGCCTTCGACACCCTGCGGGAGCGCTTCGGCAAGAATATCGCCCCCGTGGCCGCCCCCATCTGGGACGCGGACAAGAAGGTCATTGGCTTTATCGACGTGCTCCACAAGCGCGCCTTTGAGGCCGGCCCCAAGGGCGAGCGCATCGAGATCGACGTCCCTGACGACAAGAAGCCCGTGCTGGACGAGCTGTACGATGCCCTCAAGGAGTCGGTGGCTGAGACCAGCGAGGAGCTGATGGACAAGTACTTTTCCGGTGAGGACTTCACCTACGCCGAGATGATCCAGGGTCTGCGCCAGGGCGTGAAAGACCTGTCCCTCTTCCCCGTTGTGTGCGGCTCCGCCGTCTCCGGCCTGGGCACCCGCATGCTGCTGGACATCATCGTGGAGCTGCTGCCCTCCCCCCTGGAGGGCCGCCCCCTCATGGGCGAGAACGCCGACGGCGAGGTGGACGAGTTCGTGCCCTTCCCCGGCGCCCTGCCCGCCGCCCTGGTGTGGAAGACCGTCTCCGACCAGTACGGCAAGTACTCCTTCGTGAAGGTCATCTCCGGCAACCTCAAGCCCGACATGCAGCTGGTCAATTCCCGCACCGGCGCCACGGAGAAGCTGGGCCGCCTGTACGTGATGAAGGGCAAGAAGGCCGAGGAGGTCAAGGAGCTGGAGTGCGGCGACATCGGCGCCATCGGCAAGATGGAGAAGGTCAAGACCGGCGACACCCTCTCTGATCCCCGCAAGGTGGTCAAGCTGGAACCCATCCCCTTCCCCGAGCCCTGCTACTCCGTGGCTATCACCCCCAAGACCAAGGGCCAGGAGGACAAGATCGCCGCCGGCCTCATCCGCCTGAACGAGGAGGATCTGACCTTCAACTGGGTCAACAACGCCGAAACCCGCCAGATGGTGGTCTCCGGCACCGGCGACATGCAGATGGACGTGATTCTCTCCCGGCTGAAGAGCCGCTTCGGCGTGGACGCCGAGCTCTCCGAGCCCCGGGTGCCCTACCGCGAGAAGATCCGCAAGAAGGTGGAGGTGCAGGGCCGCCACAAGAAGCAGACCGGCGGCCACGGCCAGTTCGGCGACGTGTGGATGCGCTTTGAGCCGGGCGACACCGAGGAGCTCCAGTTTTGCGAGGAGGTCGTGGGCGGCGCGGTGCCCAAGAACTACTTCCCCGCCGTGGAGAAGGGCATGCGGGAGGCCGTGGTTCACGGTGTGCTGGCCGGCTACCCGGTGGTGTACCTGAAAGCCACCCTGTACGACGGCTCCTATCACCCGGTGGACTCCTCCGAAATGGCTTTCAAGACCGCCGTGCAGATCGCCTACAAGACCGGTATGCCCCAGGCCAGCCCTGTGCTGCTGGAACCCATCGGCGAGCTGAAGGTCACCATCCCCGACAGCTACATGGGCGACGTCATCGGCGATCTGAACAAGCGCCGGGGCCGCGTCATGGGCATGAACCCCGACGGCGAGGGCAACCAGATCGTGGAGGCCGAGGTGCCCATGGCCGAGATGGGCCGCTATGCCATCGACCTGCGCTCCATGACCCAGGGCCGCGGTTCCTTCACCTTCCGCTTCGTCCGCTACGAGGACGCCCCTCCCGCCGTCCAGGAGAAGGCCATCGAGGCCGCCAAGGCTATGGCTGAGGAATAAGCTAATTGAAAAGAGCCGCCCAACCGGGCGGCTCTTTTTTGCGGGGCAGAGGAAAAACGTCTGTTGTTAAGGAGGGGAGACGCGAAAAAAACAACCTCTATTGTGGTAGAGCCTTTAGAGTAATTTTTGTTTGGAGGGAGTATTTTGGAAAAAACAATTAGTCAGGCTGAAATGATGCAGTTATTGGATAAACTGTATGAGCAGGCAGTGAATGGAATTGGAAAAGTGAGTCCTCCATTGGATGAATTGGCCCAAAACTATTTGGAGAAAAACAAAGATGTTGAGACAGCGGCAAAAAAATTCATTCAATATCAGGTTATAAAATGTACTACATCCGGTTTCCTAAGTGGATTAGGCGGGGTTATTACTCTGCCCGTAACTATTCCGGCGAATGTGGGAAGTGTATTGTATGTTCAGATGAGGATGATTGCTTGTTTGGCCTATATGGGAGGATATGATCCGAAGTGTGACCAAGTTCAGACGTTGGTTTATGCTTGCCTGGCAGGTATTTCTGTAGATCAGGTGATAAAAAATATAGGAATTAATTTTGGAACGAAACTCACAATGTCAATGATTAAAAAGATTCCCGGTACAGTTTTGACAAAAATCAATCAACGGGTTGGGTTCCGGTTGGTTACAAAATTTGGAACAAAGGGCCTAATTAACCTAGGGAAGGCTGTCCCGGTTGTCGGAGGAGTAATTGGAGGTGGCTTTGATTTCACCGAAACAAAAATAATAGCGAATCGAGCGTATCATATATTTATCAAGGGAGAAATTGATGCGTTAAAGGAAGATGGCAACCAAACAAGGGGAAAAACTCATATCGTCATGGAAGAATAAAAAAAGCCGCCCCATTGGGGCGGCTTTTTTCTTAGCTGCTCTCTTTTTCCACCAGCACCCAGGGGGCTACCTGGGAGGTGCTGGGCTTGCCCTGGAGCTGGGCCAGCAGCATCTCGGCGGCCATGCGGCCCACATTGTAGCTGCCGTGGGAGAGGGAGGTGATGCGCAGGGGGGACAGCTCGCTGTACTGGCTGTTGTCAAAACTGACCACCGCCACCTCGTTGGGGATGGCCACGCCTTTTTTCATCAGGTGGGTCACCAGGCGGCTGGCCACCTCATCGTTGTAGCACACCACAGCGGAGCAGCCCTCCAGAACCCGGTCGATGCGCTCCAGCATGGGGCCGCCGGAGAGGAGGCTCTCCTTCCCCTCGGTGCTGTACCAGAAGATGCGCCCGTCCTCCAGGGGAAGGTCCAGATCCCGCAGGGCGTCGGCGTAGCCGGCGTAGCGCTGGTGCCCCTGGAGGTCATCGCTTTTGAAGATGCCGGCGATGTCCCGGTGGCCCTTGTGGTACAGATACTCCACCAGCATCCGCCCGCCGTTGTAGTTGTCGTCCAGCACGGCGGTGGTGCCCGTGAGCTCGGGGTAGTTGCCGTTCATAAAGACCAGGGGGATGCCCCGGTCCAGCAGCTTGCGGTACAGGTCCAGGTTGGGGTTGGGCAGGCCCGTCTTGGTGCCCTCCACCAGGACCCCGTCCAGATGCTCCAGTCCCAGCAGGGTCTGAAGGACCTTGCGCTCGTTGGATACCTGGTTCTGGGTGGCGAACAGCAGGGGGGCGCTGTTGTTCTGGGAGAGGACATTTTCCACCTCCCGCAGGATGCTGGGGAAAATGTAGTCGCTGATATAGGTTGTGACCACCGCGATGGAGCGGTGGGGCATGGGCTCGGGGAGGGACAGGTCCCGGATGTGGGAACCGCTGCCCTGGCGGCGCTGGATGAGCCCCTCGGAGGCCAGCAGGGACAGGGCTTGGCGCACCGTCTGGCGGCTGACCTGAAAGCTCTCACACAGGGCCTGCTCCGTGGGGAGGAGCATGGTGTCCCGGTAGGCCCCGTCCAGAATGGCCTGGCGCAGGGACTGGGCCACCATCTGATATTTGAGCGCCATGGGCACCGCCTCCTTTCCTTGTCGTGTTCAAGAGCATCTTAACACAATTGGATTTGTATTGCAATAGGGCCACTTGTATTTTAATTTGTCATATCGAAAGCGGACGAAACTGGAAAATCGGGCGGGGAAACAGAGGGAACAAATTGAAAAAGCACTAAAAGAACGGGGAGAAGTTGGCGGGGGTTCTGGTGAAAATTTTTAGAAAACCAAAGGACAACCCTGAAAAAAACTTTCCTTTGTGAGAAGTGACCAGGAATTCTTTGGGAATTCGGGAAAGAGAAAGACAAGAAATGACAGAATAAATGTTTCGAAAATCGGAAAAAATAAGTGAATTATAAAATGAATCAAAGAAAAAGCTTAAATTGTATGCATTTGATATGTGAAATACAGAACAATTTGTATTGTTTAATGGGATGAAAATGACATTTATACGAACAAATTATTGACGCAGGGGTGGGAAGGGAGTATACTGCAAGACAGGAAGACCGGAACAGACAGAAGGGTTCCGGGAAAAAGAATGTGAAAGAATGGAGCGATTTGAAATGAAGAAAAAGTTACTTGCTCTCACCCTCGGCTGCGCCATGGCCCTGTCTCTGGCTGCCTGCGGCGGCGGCGGAAACACTTCCACCAGCACCAGCGGCTCTGACGCCAGCACCAGCGGCAGCGGCGCCGGCGGCGGCCTGATCACCGTGGGCTTCGCTCAGGTGGGCCACGAGTCCGACTGGCGTACCGCTTCCACCAAGTCCGCTCAGGAAGTCTTCAGCGAGGAGAACGGCTACGAGCTGTCCTTCGTGGACTGCGACAACGACTCCGCCAAGCAGCTGGAGGCCGTGCGTAACTTCATCCAGCAGGGCGTGGACTACATCATCATCGACCCCATCGTCTCCACCGGCTGGGACACCGTGCTCACCGAGTGTGAGGACGCCGGCATTCCCGTCATCGTCATCGACCGTACCATCGACGACTCCGACAAGTACGTTGCCTGGGTCGGCTCCGACTTTAAGACCGAGGGTCTTGCCTGCGGCGAGTGGCTGAAGGCCTACGCCGAGGCCAAGGGCATCTCCGAGATCAACGCTCTGGTCATCGAGGGCTCCACCGGTGCTTCCGCCACCATCGGCCGTACCGAGGGCTTCAACGAGATCGCCCAGCGCGAGGGCTGGAACATCCTGGACTCCCAGAACGGCGACTTCACCGAGGCCGGCGGCCAGCAGGTCATGGAGTCCTACTGCAAGAGCTATGAGGGCCAGTTCAACGTGGTCATCTGCCAGAACGATAACGAGGCCTATGGCGCCATGACCGCCATGGACAACGCCGGCGTCACCTACGGCGTGGACGGCGATGTGATCATCGTTTCCTTCGACTCCAACAAGCCCGCTGTGCAGAAGGTCCTGGACGGCGACATGAACGCTACCTTCGAGTGTAACCCCCTGGCCGCTCCCGAGGTGGAGAAGATCATCCAGCAGCTGGAGGCTGGTGAGACTCCCGAGAGCACCCAGGTGTACATGACCGAGTCCTGGCTGGCTGCTGAGGACATCGTCTCCTCCATCACCATCAACGGCGAGGAGCACCCCATCATCCACGTGACCCAGGAGGTCCTGGACAACCGCGCCTACTAAGCAAATCCCCTCCCAAACTGATACACACGTTTCATCCCCGAGGGAGGACCCCGTTAACTCCGGGGTCCTCCCTCTCTTGATTTTTGTGAGGTGACAGCAAATGGAAGAAAACATTGTATTGACCATGCGGGGCATCTGCATGACCTTCCCGGGGGTCAAGGCGCTGAGCAATGTGGACTTCACCCTGCGCAAGGGCGAGATCCACGCCCTGATGGGGGAGAACGGCGCCGGCAAATCCACCCTCATCAAGTGCCTGACCGGCATCAACGACTTTGAGGCCGGTGAGATCCGGGTGGACGGCGTGGAGGGCCCTGTGAAGAACCACTCCACCCTGGACGCCCAGAAGGTGGGCATCTCCACCGTGTATCAGGAGGTCAACCTGTGCCCCAACCTGAGCGTGGCGGAAAACCTGTACATCGGGCGGGAGCCCATGACCCCCTTCCACACCATCGACCGCAAGAAAATGCTGCGCCAGGCCGACGAGCTGGTCAAGCGGCTGGACATCAAGGTGGACGTGGCCCAGAACCTGGAGAACTACTCCCTGGCCATCCAGCAGATGATCGCCATTGCCCGGGCGGTGGACATGGACTGCAAGGTGCTGATCCTGGACGAGCCCACCTCCTCCCTGGACGACAGCGAGGTGGAAAAGCTGTTTAAAATGATGCTCCAGCTGAAGGAGCAGGGCGTGGGCATCGTGTTCGTGACCCATTTCCTGGAGCAGGTCTATGCGGTGTGCGACCGCATCACCGTACTGCGCAACGGCACCCTGGTGGGTGAGTATCCCGTGGCCGACCTGCCCCGCGTGAAGCTGGTGGCCGCCATGATGGGCAAGGACTTTGACGATCTGGCCTCCATCAAGCCCGAGGGCTTTGACGTGAAGAAGGACGCCCCCATGGAGATCGAGGCCCACGGGCTCAGCCACAAGGGCACCATTAAGCCCTTTGACCTGAACATCCACAAAGGCGAGGTGGTGGGTCTCACCGGCCTGCTGGGCTCCGGCCGCAGCGAGCTGGCCCGCACCATCTACGGTGCGGACAAGGCCCAGACCGGCACCCTGAAGGTGGGCGGCAAGGACGCCAAGATCGCCCAGCCTATCGACGCCATGAACATGGGCATGGGCCTGCTGCCCGACGACCGCAAGGCCGAGGGCATCATCGGCGACCTGTCCGTGCGGGAGAACATCATCCTGGCCCTCCAGGCCAAGCGGGGCATGTTCAAGCAGCTCTCCCGGGCCAAGCAGGAGGAGATCGCCGACCGGTACATCGACCTGCTGCAGATCAAGACGGCCAGCCGGGAGACCCCCATCAAGCAGCTCTCCGGCGGCAACCAGCAGAAGGCCATCCTGGCCCGGTGGCTGGCCACCAATCCGGACTTCCTCATTCTGGACGAGCCCACCCGCGGCATCGACGTGGGCACCAAGACCGAGATCCAGAAGCTCATCGTGCAGCTTGCCGGCGAGGGCAAGAGCATCCTGTTCATCTCCTCCGAGATCGAGGAGATGCTGCGTACCTGCAACCGCATGGCGGTGCTGCGGGACGGCGCCAAGGTGGGCGAACTGGACGGCGAGCTGACCCAGGAGCGGGTCATGGCCGCCATTGCGGGAGGTGGAAACGATGAGTAAAGGCAAGAAGAAAAAACTGACCCAGCAGCAGCTGTTTTTGCCCATTGTGTGTGTGCTGCTGGTGCTGGCAGTGAACATTATCTACGATATTTCCCAGGGAAACGAGTTTTATAACTTCTTCAAAATCTCCATGAACAACGGCGCCCTGTACGGCCGCCTCATCGACGTACTCAACCGCGGCAGCGAGGTGGCCATCCTGGCCATCGGCATGACCCTGGTGGTGTCCGCCTCCGCCGGTACCGACATCTCCGTGGGTTCCGTCATGTCCCTGTGCGCCTCCTTCTGCTGCATGCTGGTGGCCGGCTTCGGCGTGTCCTCCGTGTCCAGCGCCGACGAGTTTGCCATGCCCCTGGTGGTGGGCCTCATCGGCGCCCTGGTCATGGGCTGCCTGTGCGGCGCCTTCAACGGCACCCTGGTGGCATACCTGAATATCCAGCCCATGGTGGCCACCCTGATTCTGTGGTCCGCCGCCCGGGCCATCGGTCTGCTGCTGTGCAACAACCTCATCGTCTACATCCGCACCGACGCCTTCGCCGTCTTCGGCGGCTACATGAAGTTCGGCTCCTGGCAGTGCCCGGTGCCTACCCCCATCCTCATCGTCATCGTCTGCGTGGCCGTGGTCTCCCTGGTGCTGAAAAAGACCGCCATGGGCCTGTACGTCCAGTCGGTGGGCATCAACAAGAAGGCCAGCCGCATCGCCGGTCTCAACTCCCAGAAGATCATCTTCCTGTGCTATGTGCTGTGCGGCCTGTGCGCGGGCATCGCGGGCATCGTGGCCTCCTCCCGCATCACCAGCGCCGACTCCAACAACATCGGCCTGAACTATGAGCTGGACGCCATCCTGGCGGTGGCCCTGGGCGGCAACAGCCTGGGCGGCGGCCGCTTCAACCTGGCCGGTTCCATCATCGGCGCCTACACCATCCAGGCCATCACCACCACCATGTACTCCCTGGGCGTCTCCACCGCCCAGACCCCGGTGTTCAAGGCCGTGGTGGTCATCGTCATCGTGGCCATCCAGGCGCCCCCTGTGAAGGCCTGGTTTAAGAAAAGGAGCGCCAAGCGCAAGAGCGGCGCAGAAGTAAAGGGGGCGGTGGGCGTATGAAAGCGGCTGTCACACTGAACAAAAGACCCAAGCTCAACGGGAACACCACCCTGCTGCTCATCACCATCGTGCTGTTCTTCGTGCTGTACGCTGCGGGCTGTATTGCCTACTCCAGCAAAGGCTTTACTAACTTCCAGACCTTTTTGAACCTGCTGATCAACAACGCGGGCCTGCTGTGCGTGACCTGCGGCATGACCTGCGTTATGCTCACCGGCGGCATTGACATCTCCGTGGGCTCCCTGGTGGCCATGGACTGTATGCTTCTGGCCTACGGCTTCCAGAACTGGAGCCTCAGCGCCCCGGTCATGTGCCTGATGGTGCTGGTCATCGGCGTGGTGTTCGGTCTGGTCCAGGGCTTCTGCGTGGGCTATCTGAACATCCAGCCCTTTATCGTCACCATGGCCGGTATGTTCTTTGCCCGCGGCATGACGGCGGTCATCTCCACCAACCAGCTCTCCATCACCGCGGAGACCAGCCAGACCTTCTATGACTGGGCCAACTTCCGCATCTATCTGCCCGCCTTCCTGGGCTACACCAACAAGAAGGGCATCCTGCAGGTGCCCTACATCCGGGTGGGCGTCATCGTGGCCCTGGCGGTGCTGGTGATCATCTTCCTGGTGCTGCGCTACACCAAGTTCGGCCGCTCCCTGTACGCCGTGGGCGGCAGCGAGCAGTCGGCGGCCATGATGGGCCTGGACGTAAAAAAGACCAAGATGAAGGCCTACGTCCTCTCCTCCTTCCTGTGCTCCATCGGCGGCATCTGCTACTGCCTGAACACCATGGCGGGCAGCGTCAGCCAGGCCACCGGCCTGGAGATGGACGCCATCGCCTCCTCCGTCATCGGCGGCACCCTGCTCACCGGCGGCGTGGGCAACGTCATCGGCTCCTTCTTCGGCGTGCTCATCAACGGCACCATCTCCTCCATCGTCCAGACCAACGGCAAGCTGGCCTCTTCCTGGCCTAACATTCTCACCGCTGTTCTGCTGTGCTTCTTCATCGTGCTGCAAAGCGTGTTTGCCAAGATCAACGAAAAGAACAAGTAAAGGAGGCCCTATTCCATGGACATCAAGGAACAGATCGCCCAAGGCCGCTGCTGCCTGGGCATCGAGCTGGGCTCCACCCGCATCAAGGCGGTGCTCATCGGACCCGACCACGCCCCCGTGGCCTCGGGGGACCACGGCTGGGAGAACCGGCTGGAGGACGGCGTTTGGACCTACCACATGGAGGACGTGTGGGCGGGCCTTCAGGACGCCTACGCCAAGCTGCGCGCCGACGTGAAGGAGCGCTACGGGGTGGAACTCACCGCCATGGCCGCCATGGGTTTCTCCGCCATGATGCACGGCTATGTGGCCCTGGACCGGGAGGACCGGCTGCTGGTGCCCTTCCGCACCTGGCGCAACACCATCACCGGCCAGGCCGCCCAGCTCCTCACGGAGCGCTTCCAGTTCAACATTCCCCAGCGCTGGTCCATCGCCCACCTCTATCAGGCCATCCTCAACGGGGAGGACCACGTGAAGGACATCTGCTACCTCACCACCCTGGCCGGATACGTCCACTATAAGCTCACCGGACGCCGGGTCATGGGCGTGGGCGAGGCCAGCGGCATGTTCCCCATTGACAGCAGCACCGGAGACTTCCACCAGGCTATGGTGGACTCCTTCGACGCCCTGGTGGCCGACAAGGGCAACCCCTGGAAGCTGCGGGACATCCTGCCCCAGGTCCTCTCCGCAGGCGAGGAGGCGGGAACCCTCACGGCAGAGGGTGCCAAGCTCCTGGACCCCACCGGCTCCCTGACCCCGGGCATCCCCCTGGCGCCCCCCGAGGGCGACGCGGGCACCGGCATGGCGGCCACCAACGCCGTGGCCCCCCGCACGGGCAACGTGTCCGCGGGCACCAGCGTCTTTGCCATGATCGTGCTGGAGAAGGCCCTGTCCAAGGTGTACCCCGAGATCGACATGGTCACCACCCCCACGGGTAAGCCGGTGGCCATGGTCCACTGCAACAACTGCACCAATGAAATCAACGCCTGGGCCCAGGTTTTTAAAGGCTTCCTGGAGGCCCTGGGCCAGAAACCCGACATGAACGCCGTCTTTACCGCCATGTTCCGCTCCGCCCTGGAGGGAGCGGCGGACGGCGGCGGGCTGACCCTGTATAACTACCTGTCCGGTGAGCCCATCACCGACCTGGAGGAGGGACGCCCCCTGCTGGTGCGCACCCCCCAGGCCAAGCTGGACTTCCCCAACTTCATGCGGACCCAGCTCTACTCCGCCCTGGCCACCCTGAAGATCGGCATGGACATTCTGGCCGGGGAGCAGGTGGCGGTGGACCGGCTGCTGGGCCACGGCGGCTTCTTCAAAACCCCCGAGGCGGGCCAGCGCATCATGGCCGCCGCCGCGGGAGCCCCCGTCTCCGTCATGGAGACCGCCGGAGAGGGCGGACCCTGGGGCATGGCCCTGCTGGCGGCCTATCTGGTGGAAAAAGAGCCCGGCCAGTCCCTGGAGGACTATCTGGACAGCCGGGTCTTTGCCGGACAGAAGGTGGTCACCCTGGAGCCCCAGAAGCAGGACATGGAAGGCTTTGAGCAGTTCATGCGGCAGTACCGCGCCGGTCTGGCAGTAGAGCGCCAGGCGGTAGAAAGTTTGAATTAAGTGTGCGCTAAGTGCGATAATGGAGGTTTTTCCCATGAATAACAAGGAATTTTGGTTTGTAGTAGGCAGTCAGTTCCTGTATGGTCCCGAGGTGCTGGAGATCGTGGCCAAGCGGGCCGCCGAGATGGCCGACGTGCTCAACGCCTCCGGCAACCTGCCCTGCAAGCTGGTGTACAAGGTCACCGCCAAGACCAACAAGGAGATTGCCGACGTGGTCAAGGAGGCCAACTACAACGACGACTGCCTGGGCATCATCAGCTGGTGCCACACCTTCTCCCCCTCCAAAATGTGGATCAACGGCTTTGTCAACCTGCAGAAGCCCTACTGCCACCTGGCCACCCAGTATAACCGGGAGATCCCCAACGAGGAGATCGACATGGACTTCATGAACCTGAACCAGGCCGCCCACGGCGACCGGGAGCACGGGTTCATCGCCGCCCGCCTGCGTATGCCCCGGAAGGTCATCGCTGGCTACTGGCAGGAGGAGTCCGTGCAGAAGCGCCTGGGCGCCTGGATGCGGGCTGCCATGGGCGTGGCCGTCAGCAAGGAGCTGAAGGTCATGCGCTTTGGCGACAACATGCGGGAAGTGGCCGTCACCGAGGGCGACAAGGTGGAGGTCCAGGCCAAGCTGGGCTGGCAGGTGAACACCTGGCCGGTGGGCCAGCTGGTGGAGACCATGGACGCGGTCACCGAAGCGGAGATCGACGCGCTGATAGACGAGTACAAGGCCCAGTATGACTTTGCCACCGACGATCTGGCTACCGTGCGCTACCAGGCCCGGGAAGAGATCGCCATGAAGAAGATGCTGGACGCCGAAGGGTGCAAGGCCTTCTCCAACACCTTCCAGGACCTGTACGGCATGGAGCAGCTGCCCGGCCTGGCCAGCCAGCACCTCATGGCTCAGGGCTACGGCTACGGCGGCGAGGGCGACTGGAAGGTGGCCGCCATGACCGCCATCATGAAGGCCATGGGCGAAAACGGCAACGGCGCCTCCGCTTTCATGGAGGACTACACCTATAACCTGGTCCCCGGCCAGGAGTACAGCCTGGGCGCCCACATGCTGGAGGTCTGCCCCTCCCTGGCCGCCGGAAAGCCCCGCATCGAGACCCACCACCTGGGCATCGGCATGAACGAGAAGGACCCCGCCCGCCTGGTCTTTGAGGGCAAGGAGGGCGACGCCATCGTGGTCAGCCTCATCGATATGGGCGGCCGCCTGCGCCTGGTGTGCCAGGATATCCACTGCGTCAAGCCCATCCTGCCCATGCCCAACCTGCCTGTGGCCCGGGTCATGTGGCAGGCCGAGCCCAGCCTCACCACCGGCGTGGAGTGCTGGATCACCGCCGGCGGCGCCCACCACACCGTGCTCAGCTACGACGTCACCGCCGAGCAGATGAAGGATTGGGCCAACATGATGGACATTGAGTTTGTCCACATCACCAAGGACACCACCGTGGAGGGCCTGGAGCAGCAGCTCTTCCTCAACGATCTGGCCTGGAAGCTGAAGGGCATGTAAGTCCGCCGCCCCCGCCGGGCCTCCGGCGGGGGCGCCTTTCGTCCCATTTGATTTGAAAAAGGATGTGTTCTGCAATGCTGGAAGAACTGAAAGAGCAGGTCTGTCAGGCCAACCTCCTGCTGCCCAAGCACGGCCTGGTCACCTTTACCTGGGGCAACGTGTCCGGCGTGGACCGGGAGAAGGGCCTCATGGTCATCAAGCCCTCAGGGGTGGAGTATGACCACATGACCGCCGAGGACATGGTGGTGGTGAGCCTGGAGACCGGCGAGCGGGTGGAGGGCAAGTGGAAGCCCTCCAGCGACACCGACACCCACCTGGCCCTCTATAACGCCTTCCCCGCCCTGGGGGGCATCGTCCACACCCACAGCCGCTGGGCCACCTCCTTCGCCCAGGCGGGCAAGGGCGTGCCCGCCATGGGCACCACCCAGGGGGACTACTTCTACGGGGAGATCCCCTGCACCCGGAAGATGACTCCCCAGGAGATCGCCGGCAAGTACGAGCTGGAGACGGGCAACGTCATCATCGAGACCTTCCGTACCCGGAACATTGACCCCGCCCAGGTCCCCGCCGTCCTGGTCCACAGCCACGGCCCCTTCACCTGGGGCACCGACCCCTTCAACGCGGTGCACAACGCCGTGGTGCTGGAGGAGGTGGCCTTCATGGACTTCCACGCCATGGCCCTCACCCCCGGCCTGCCCCCCATGCAGCAGGAGCTGCTGGACAAGCACTATCTCCGCAAGCACGGCCCCGGCGCCTATTACGGACAGTAATTTTTTCCCCTTAGTTGTACGCAAACGGGAAACATTTGCCCCCATTCCCCCCTTTGGTAGGACAATCCCTTTGGGATGTGGAAATCAAAGGAGGAGAAGCGCATGGCAAGTGGACAGACCACCCATTACGGGCTGAACCAGTGGCAGCCTGAGGACGCGGTGCTGCGCACCGATTTTAACGCGGACAACGCCAAGACCGACACCGCCCTGAACAATCTGCAGCAGCAGATCCAGACCAAGGAGGCCGCCCTGGCGGCGGCCATCGCAGGGTGCTACGGCCCCGGCAATCCCAGCCTGGCCAGCGGCAAGTATGTGGGCACCTGCGTGGATGCGGATTCTAAATTTCCGGTGAGCATCAATCTGGGCTTCCGCCCCTCGATGCTGGTGGTGCTGGACAGCACCCAGGGAGACAATGAATATGAGTACGCCCTGCTGGTGGGAAATGACCAGGGTCATCTGATTCTGCGGAAAAACGGCGATGCGGAATATTACAGCGGCCTTTCCTTTACCAGCACCGGGTTTACCATGAACATCTACGAACATTCCGCCTACAACTTCAATGTGGCGGGGCACACCTATTGGTATTTTGCTCTGCGGTAAGAAAAAACGG
>USCO01000032.1 GCA_900553135.1 uncultured Eubacteriales bacterium
TTCCGAGCCGGGCCACGGGCTGCTGTTCTTCAACAATGTCATCCTGCCCTTTGCAGATGACTTCCTGAAAGATACCGAGCTCTACAAATTGCTCACCACCAAGCCCAGCGAGGTGGAACACAAATAAGTACTTACCAAGGAAAGGATAGTATGGTAAAATGTAAACAAATACTTTGAGGGGGACTTTTTATGCCTGTTGAGGGTACTATAACTGTCGTAACCCAATCAAATGAATTTATGAGTATGGGCGATATAATTGCCATTATAGTGGCTGTCATCTCTTTGCTTGGAGTAATTGTATCAACCCTGTTGACAAATAGAACAACAAAGAAAATTAGCGAATCCAATGAAAAGCTACAAGAGAAATGGAACCAGAAAAATATCGATGCATCTCTAACTGCAAGTGCGCGGATTGAGTGGATTCAGAATGTTAGAAACACTACTGCAGATTTGATGAGGTGTTATTACGACATTTTAAATGCTACAAACGTATCCGAAATTGAAAAAGCCCTAATTGATTCCCAACAAAAAACTGAGTTGCTTGCTTTATATTTTGGACCAGAAAGTTGCTTGAGTAATCCATCTTCCAAAGATAAGAGCATTCTGTTGAACCCCACTGATAACACCGGAAAAAACGATGTACTAGTGTTGTTTATTACCGATTTGGCAAAAAGATTTGGCGAATATGCGTCGGATGTCGAAAACGGTAAAATTGAGCGCCTTAAACAGGCGGTAGATAATGCTCGAAAAGAAGCATATAAAAATGCAACCATGAAATTAGGAGGGTATAGTTATAATGAGGACGGTGAAGAACTTCCTGACTATGAGCCCCAGCTTCAGAAAGATGATATTGACTATCTTCATCGTACTGAAGATGAATTGCGAAGTGCCACTGCTAAGATAAGGGAATTGCGAAATGACCTGATTTTTCTTAGGAATTCAATGCGAGTGTATTTAAAAATTGAGTGGAACAAGGCCAAAAATGGTCAATGATTTAACCCGCCTCCATCGAGGCGGGTTTTCTTATGCCCAAAATTCAGAAAGGAGCATGAAATGGAACAGGAAAAGCTGTATGTCATCGAGGAAAAGACCTATGAAGCCCACATCGACGAGGAAGTTCACCTCTACGGGCTGCTCCACCAGCTGGCCTTCCTTGCCGGGAAGATCAAGGACCGCCGGGACATGGAGAATCTGATTGACACCGCCCGGCGATATGGCGAGATCGCCGACCAGATGTTTGACCGCTGGAGCATCCCCGGCCGCTACCTAGTGTTTGGCGACAAAGCCGACCTTGCCCGGCTGAAGGCCCTGGAGCTGTGCGAACTGGATGCCTTCTATGTGGAGGCGACCGCTCTATCCAACTGAGCTACGGGGGCATATTAGGAATTCGGCGATTATGAGCCAGAACAAGAACTGGCACCTACCAGGGGAGAGGTAGTTGCAGTTCGTTCATTAAAGAAAAAATATTCCCGTAAAGGATATTGAAGATACGGAGCAATACATAAAACCGGATTCAAACCAACCCCCAGAGTTTATTTTGGTAATCCAGAACGAGTTTGGTGGAGTACATGACATCCTGCATGACTTTTTCAGCATCTTCTTTCGAAATTTCAATCTCTATAAATTTCGGGACGACATGTCCAACATCAGTGCGCAAATAATATCGTCCATCTCTCAGAATGATCTGTTCGTTGGCCTGATCAAAAATAACCATAAACTCGCCTCCATCTTAGAATAAGGATAGCCCTGTATTGTCCAAGTTAGATTGAATCAATAATTTCCTTTGGAATTTGGCCACTGACCTTTGAAAAACAAAAAAGCCTGAAATCTTTTGATTTCAGGCTTTTTCTGGTGGAGATAAGCGGGATCGAACCGCTGACCTCTTGAATGCCATTCAAGCGCTCTCCCAGCTGAGCTATACCCCCAGATGTTTGTCTCAACTCTTATCGGCTGAGGACAGGGGCTAGTATAACAAAGAAGCGGGAGGATGTCAAGGGTAATTTTAAAATTTTTTTCGCAAACGGCAGTTTGGTGCCGAAGGGCCTCTTCGGTTGACATTTTGTTGAAAGATAGATAATATAATGTCATAACGTTTCAGAAAAGAACAGACTGCTTTTCTGGGCAGAAAGGACAGTTCAGCCGTATGGAAGAAATAGAAACTTCATACACCATCAGCGGGCGTCCTGCCGACACCATGCTGATCGTGGACGATTCTGATCTGAACCGCGCGATCCTGGCCAATATCTTTGAATCCAGCTACCGTATTTTGGAGGCGGAGAATGGCCGGGAAGGGCTGGAACTTATAAAGGCGCAGCGGGAGGATCTGTGCGCTGTGCTGCTGGATGTTGTGATGCCGGAAATGGACGGCATCCAGGTTTTGCAGGAGCTGAAGGGCCAGAAGATCCTGGACAGCGTGCCGGTGTTCCTCATTACCGCCGAGACCAGCGACACGGTGATGCGGGAGGCCTACGAGCTGGGCGTCATGGACGTGATCACTAAGCCGGTGATTCCTTATGTGGTGCAGCGGCGGGTCAACTCGGTCATCGAGCTCTTCCAGGCCCGGCGCAGTCTCAGCGATGAGGTCCAGCGTCAGCGGGATGAACTGCTGAATATGAGCGTGGGCATGGTGGAGTCCCTGTCCACCGCCATCGAGTTTCGAAGCGATGAGTCCGGGGAACACGTACAGCGCATCCACAAAATCACCACCCTTGTGCTGGAGAATACCCCTCTGGGCAACGGGCTGTCCCGGGAGGAGATCGGCCTGATCGGCATGGCGGCCATTACCCACGACGTGGGCAAGATCGCCATTCCCGACGCCATCCTGAACAAGCCCGGCCGCCTGACCCCCGAGGAATTTGAGATCATGAAGACTCACACGGTGCAGGGGGCCCAGCTGCTGTCCAAGATCCCGCAGATGAAGGAGCACGGCGCCTACCGCTATGCCTACGACATCGCCCTGCACCACCACGAGCGTTGGGACGGCAAGGGCTACCCCGAAGGCCTGAAGGGGGACGAGATCTCCATTTGGGCCCAGATCGTCTCTCTGGCGGACGTATATGACGCCCTGGTGAGCAAGCGGTGCTACAAGGACGCCCTGGGGTTTGACGAGGCCATCGCCATGATCCGGGAGGGAAAGTGCGGTACCTTTAACCCCGAGCTGCTGGAGAACTTCTGGAAGATCGAACCTGAAATTCGCAGCCTGTACCGGCGCGAGACGGAGGGATAAGTATGGATCTGCAAAAGAGAGAACGCCTGTGCAAGGCCGGGATCGACGTGGACGGAGCCCTGGCCCGGTTTATGAATAACGAAGCCCTGCTGCTGAAATTCTTGTTCCGCTTTCCTGCGGACCCCAACTTTGCCGCCCTGGAGCAGGCATTGGAGCAGGGGAACACGGAGCAGGCCTTTACCGCGGCCCACACCTTGAAGGGGGTGGCCGGAAACCTGTCTCTGGAGGAGCTGCACCGCCAGGTTTCCCTTCAGGTGGAGGACCTGAGAGCGGGAAATCTGGCGCAGGCCCGGGAGAAAATGCCCCAGGTGCGCCAGGCCTATGAGGCCGTGCTCAGCGCACTGGAAGGATAAAAAACGCAACAGCGGGAGACGAATCATCGTCTCCCGCTGTTTTTTTATGCTCTGTTACGGCCGGACCGCCACTTTGATGACGTTCTCCCGGCGCTGCTCGAAGATATCATAGCCCCGCGCAATGTCCGCCAGTGGGACCGTGTGGGTGATGAGGGGAGTGGTGTCCAGCTTGCCCTGGGCGATGAGGGACAAAATTTCCCCGCAGTGGCAGCCGTCCACGCCGCCGGTCTTGAAGGTGAGATTTTTCCCGTACATCTGGGGCAGGGGAAGGGTCTGGGCCTGGTCGTACAGGGCTACCACCGTGACCACGGCGTTGGGCCGGGCGCAGGTCCAGGCCAGGCGGAAGCTGTCCGGAGTGCCCGCCACCTCCAGCACCGCGTCCGCCCCGCCGTGGGGACAGTGGGCGGCAATAAAGTCGGGGGCCTGCTGGGGCGTGACCACGTGGACCTGGGGATAATGGGCCTGAACGAAGGCCCGGCGGTCCGGGTCGGGCTCGCAGACCACCACCAGGCCGGGCTGCTTCAGCAGGACGCATTGCAGGGTGCAAAGGCCGGTGGGACCGGCGCCCAGCAGCAGGACGGAGTCCCCGGGGGGGATCTCCCCGATATCCGCGGCCCAGTAGCCCGTGGCCAGGATATCTCCCACAAAGAGGGCCTGCTCATCGGTGACCTCCTGGGGGATGAGGTCCAGCCCCTGATCGGCGTAGGGGACCCGGACATACTCCGCCTGACCGCCGTCGATGCGGCAGCCCAGGGCCCAGCCGCCGTTGGGGTCGGTGCAGTTGTTGACCCAGCCGTGCTGGCAGAAGAAGCAGTGGCCGCAGAAGGTTTCCACGTTGACGGTGACCCGGTCCCCCGGGCGCACCGAGGAGACCTGGTCGCCCACCTCCTCCACAACGCCCACCATTTCGTGGCCCAGGGTGATGCCGGGCACGGCCCGGGGGACGCTGCCGTGCTTGATGTGGAGATCACTGGTGCAGATGCTGGACAGAGTCACCCGGACGATGGCATCCCGGGGGTCCAGCAAACGGGGCTTGGGTTTGTCCAACAGGGCAAAGGTGCCTGGGGCAGTATAGGTATAGGCCAGCATAAGGCAACCTCCTGATTATTTGTTTTGGGCGAAGTCGTAGGCCTCCCGCAGCCAGTCCATCAGCTCTTCGTCCAGCTCCTCCGGCCGGGAGACCACCACATGGTGGGTCCAGCGGTTGGGGTAGGGCTCTACCGCCACGGCGATCCTGGGAGAGGAGAGGGGGTGGGAAAGTCCGAAGGTCACCAGCAGGCAGTCCTGGGGCCAGTCCTTTTTTCGGCGCACCGGGATGCTGGCCGCGGCGAACAGATGGCGGTTATAAAAGCTGATCTGACTTTTCTGTACCTTGACCTTGGCCTGGGGAAATGTGGAGGACATTTGGCTGAAAAGCGCCTGATACAGGGCCAGCTCCACGGGTTTTCCCTCAAAATAAAGCAGCATATCCGACAAATAGTGTTCCGAATGGTCCATAGCTGATGCTCCCTTTCTGTGACAGAGGACCGGTGTTTTGGTGTTAATTCAGTATATCCCATTCCTAGTAGATGGGCAAGGGCAACGGAAGGAAAGCCGATGCTGCTTTGAACTTTGTTGACAAAATAGACAAAAAACGGCGTGGAAATTAGAGGAAAAATATGCATGTTCTCCCTTGGAGAATTGGGTTCAAAAAAGAATGATGTTTTCTGTTGATTTGGTTGAAATGCGGGGAGAGGGATTTGGCATAAAGCTGAAAATGTCGCTTTGTTTTTCTGGTGAATAGCAATCAAACCTGCGGTAGGCTAAAATTGATTATAAAATACAGGACAAAAGAGAACATCTGGAAGAAAAGATGGACCTGGAAAAATGAAGAGTTTTCCAACAAAAAAGGAACGAAAGGATGAGATGGATGAAACTGAGACGAAGCCTTGCGGGGGTTCTGGCGTGTGCCATGCTGCTGCCCGGAAGCGCGGGAATGCTGACGCTGGATGCAGATGCCGCAGAGCAGGAGATCCGGGTGCAGCAGGAGGCGCAGCAAAAGACGGCCGCCCAGGTCTACGACCTGGGGCAGGATATTTTCGCTCCTGTGAAGGACAACGGGGATACAGGAGACCACACCCATGGCTCCACCATTGTGGAGCTGGAGGACGGGGAGCTGATTGCGGCCTGGTTCCAGGGCAACGGCGAGCGGGACGGTACCACCACCCGCATCATGGCGGCCAGAAAGCCGGCGGGCAGCCAGAGCTGGGGCGAGCCCTTTGTGCTGGCCGATACCCCCAGAATGGCGGATATCAATCCGGCCCTGTTTGTGGACCACGAGGGCAGCCTGTATCTGTTCTGGTACCCGGTTCTGGGCGGCCGCTGGGAGAGCTCTCAGCCCAAGTACCTGAAGGCGGAGAAGGGCCATTATGAAAGCGCCAACGGCTACACGGGCGTGCCCGACTGGGATTGGCAGGATGCCATCTATGTGAAGATCGGCGGCAATTTCTCCGGCGGGGATGACGCGGTGGAAAGTGAAAAGGTGGACACCGGGATGACCGATGGCCGTTATAACGACCCCTATACCCAGCTGCTCAATGAGAAGTACGCCGAGCTGAAGGAATATCTCTTTAAGCCGGTGGAGCAGGGCGGCGCAGGCGTCAGCCAGGCCTTCTATGGAGAGGAATATGAGAGCTTTGTGCAGGAGCGGCTGGACCTGTCTCTGGGCAAGCTGTTCTCCCTGTCGGAGGGCGTGCCCTATGCCCGGCGGCTTGGCTGGCAGACCAAGGACAAGCCGCTGGAGATCCAGTATAACGGCGGATGGCGCATCATCCTGCCCCTGTACTCCGACACCATGGAGTGCACCGTCATGGCCCTGTCGGATGACGGCGGCGAAACCTGGGCCTTCAGCGAGCCGATCATCGGCATGGCCAATATCCAGGCCTCCATGGCGCAGCGCTCCGATGGAACCATCGTGGCCTACATGCGGGACAATGGCCCCATTCCTCAGCGGGTCGTGGAAGCGGAATCCGCCGACGGCGGTGAGACCTGGACCATTGGCAAGGACCGCCAGGACCTGTTTGACCCGGGCGTGGGCAGCGACCTGGTGGAGCTGAAAAACGGAAACTGGGTCTTTGTCAACAACGACAACCAGTTTGGGCGCTTCTCCCTGGCTGTTGCCCTGTCCGAGGACGAGGGCAAGACCTGGACCTACCGCCGCCACATTGCTCTGGATACCCGCAGCGACGCCAGAGATTTCCACTATCCCACCGTCTTTGCGGGACAGGACGGCAAGATCATCATCTCCTACACCGTCGACTACAAGAGCAGCGACGGTGAGCTGGCGGGCTGCAACCACATCAAGTACATCGAGATCGACGAGGATTGGATCAAAGCTGGCGACAGCGAAAAGCAGATCTATACCTATGACATCATCACCCATGAGGTGTCCGGCGAGACCATTGACCTGAGCAAAACCGACGCGGAGATCAATGAGGCCATCAAGGCTCTCCTGCCCACAGAGGTAAAGGGCTTCTGCACCTATACCGAGAAGCTGGAGGACGGGCTGACCGACGCGGTGGAGCTGCCCATTCTGTGGACCGATGAGACCCTGAGCCAGATCCGGGAGGCTCTGAAGGCCGGAAAGTTCAACGAGGGCCTGGAAATCGCCTATACCATTGACACCCAGAGCCTGCCCCAAGAGGTAACGGAAGACATGCTGCCCCAGCGGGCTCCGGCCATGATGGTCATGTTCACCCGCTGAGGAGAGGAGGAGTTTTACATGAAGTGGAGAAAACTGACGTCTGTCCTGCTGGCTGCGTGTGTGGCAGGCAGCTTGATGCTCCCGGTCACTGCCTCGGCAGCGGAGGAGGAGAAAACCTTTGCCGGCCTGGAGGGATATGGTTCTCCGGTCATTACGGATGTGTTTGACCGGGTCAGCGAGCATACCCATGGCTCCGGAATTGTGGAGCTGCCCGACGGGGAGCTGCTGGCGGTCTGGTTCCAGGGCGACGGCGAACGAAAGGCAAACTACGGCCGCATCATGGCCTCCCGCCTTCCTGTGGGGGCGGAGGCGTGGAGCGAGCCCTTTGTGATCGCCGATACGCCGGGCATGCCTGACTGCAACCCCACGGTGTATGTGGATGAGAATGACCGGCTGTGGCTGTTCTGGTATCCCGTCCTGGCCCACAAGTGGGAAAGCTCTCAGCCCAAGTTCAAGTATGCGGAGAAGGGCCACTATGAGTCGGCCAACGGCTTTACGCAGCAGCCCGACTGGGACTGGCAGGAGATCATGTATCCTACCCCCGGGGATGATTTTGTGGGCCAGGCGACCTCGGTGGATGCCCAGGGTGTAGCCCAGTACCGCATCAAGGGCGACACCATCAAGTATCTCAGCGAAGATCAGTTCAACCAGTGGGAGTCCAAAGACGACCTCAGAGCCTATGTCAAGGTGGGCGACCGCTACATTACCGACTCGTTTGTGACCTCCCTGTATAACGGTTACATGGACATGACGGACTATGTGGCGGAGTGCGGCCTGTACGACGAGGGGACCACGGCGGCCCTTCAGCAGCTTCTGAAGGAGACGGCAGAGAGCTGTGCCGCCGTTGCTTCCGGTTACACCAACAACTGGAAGGAGTGGAACCCCACCTTCAGAAGACTGGGCTGGCAGACCAAGAACAAGCCCATGGAGATCCAGTATCAGGGCAAGACCCGCCTGCTGCTGCCTCTGTATGCGGACCAGTTTGCCGCTTCCATCATGGCTTACAGCGACGATAACGGAAAGAGCTGGAGCTACAGCGATCCCATTGCCTCCATGGGCGGCATCCAGGCGGCCACCGTCCAGAAGGAGGACGGGACCCTGCGCAGCTACTTCCGCAATGCGGAGCCCAACGCCTATCTGGTCTACCATGAGTCGAAAGACGGCGGCGAGACCTGGACCTTTGGCGGGATCGAGACCCAGCTGCGCCACGTAGGCGGATTTGATATGATCAAGCTGGATAACGGCGACTGGGTCATGGCCATTACTGAGAGCATCACCGACGCCACCGAGAACCAGGATAACCGCTCCCGCCTGAACATTGCGGTGTCTCAGGACGAGGGTAAGACCTGGCAGGTGACTCCTCTGCAGGAGGATATGACCGGACGCAACAGCTATCACTATCCCGCCATCACCCTGCGGGAGGATGGCTCCATTCTGGTGTCCTACAGCTACGATGACCGGGACGGAACCAATAACATTCGGGTCGCGGAGTTCTCCGCCCCTGAGCAGTCCTCCGGCGGCGGCTCTGTGAGCAAATTCTACGACGTCACCACCAAGCAGACCAGCGGCGGAACGGTCAGCGTAAGCAGCAGCCGGGCTGCGGCCGGAGCCCCCGTGGTCGTAACCGTTGTGCCCGAGCAGGGCTATACCGTTGCATCGCTGACGGTTACCTCCGCATCCGGAAAAGACATCACCGTGCAGGAGCTGAGCGGCGGAAAGTACCGCTTCACCATGCCTGACGCTTCCGTGACGGTGCAGGCGCAGTTCAGCGGACAGGCCGGAACAGGGCTGCCCTTCGGGGATGTCTCCGCTTCTGATTGGTACTATGAGGCGGTCCGCTACGTCTGGGAGCAGGGGATCATGACCGGCGTGGAGGAAAATGCCTTCCAGCCCAGCGGCCTGCTGAGTCGTGGAATGCTGGCCCAGATCCTGTATGCCCTGGAGGGGAAGCCTCAGGTGAATCAGCAGCAGTTCCAGGATACCAAGGGGACTTGGTATGACAGCGCGGCCAACTGGGCGGCTGCCAGCGGCGTGATGAGCGGCTATGGCAACGGCAGCTTCGGCGGCGAGGACAGCATCACCCGGGAGCAGCTGGCGGTGGCCCTGCGGGCCTATGCCCAGTATAAGAAGCAGGACACCTCGGCCCAGGGCAGCCTGAACGGCTTTGTGGACAGCGGCTCTGCCTCTGCCTGGGCGGTCGATGCTCTGGAGTGGGCGGTCAGCCAGGGGCTGCTGTCCGGCAAGGATGGCGGACGGCTGGATCCCACCGGCAGCGCGCAGCGCTGTGAGGTGGCCCAGGTCATGATGACCTTCCTGGAGAAGTAACGCAAAAATCGCACATGAGTGTCTGAAAAAGGGAGTGCCGTCTCGGTCAGGGACGGCACTCCCTTTGATGTATGGCCATAATGTGGGGAAATATGGGATTGACCGGTGGTTTTTCTACCAAAATCCGTGCTTTTGTGAGAGAAGAGGAGAGGGGGGTGGGATGAGAGAAAAAGAAAATAAAGAAAAATCAAAAAAGTAGTTGACAAACGGGGGAAACCTGCTATAATAACGCTTGCTGTTGCGAGTGTAGCTCATCTGGTAGAGCGCCACCTTGCCAAGGTGGAGGTAGCGAGTTCGAGCCTCGTCACTCGCTCCATAAAAGGACATCCAATCGGATGTCCTTTTTCTTTTGTGTTTGAGAAAGTGAAAAAAGACACGCGGCAAAAACCGCGTGTCTTTTTTCTTGATCTCAGAGAGCCGCGTTGATGGCGGCGATGGCACCGTCGGAAACGGCGGTGGCCACCTGGCGCACCTGCTTGACGCGGATGTCGCCCGCGGCGTAGACGCCGGGGATGGCGGTCTCCATCTTCTCGTTGGTGGGGATGTAGCCGTCCTGGAGGGTGAGCTGGGTGTACAGCTGGGTGTTGGGGGTCAGCCCGGCGTAGACAAAGATGCCGCAGCCCGGGTCCTCAATCGTCTCAATGGAGCTGTCCCGCAGGTTGGCGATCTCCAGCCGCTCCACCTGGTCCTGGCCGTAGACCCCGTGGAGCCGGGAGGCCAGCCGCAGGGTGATGTTTCCGGCGGCGGCTACCTTCTGGCGGAACTCCGCGATGCAGCCCAGCTGGTCCTCAAAGTGGATGATGGTCACCTGGCGGGCCAGGGAGGACAGGTACAGAGCCTCCTTCACCGCGCCGTCGGCGCCGCCCACCACGTAGATGTTTTTTCCGGTGTAAGCCGCGCCGTCCCGGGCGGCGTTCATGCCCATGCCCTTGCCGGCCAGCTCCTGCTCGCCGGGAATGCCCAGCTTGCGGGGAGTGCCGCCGTTGGCCAGAATCACCCGCCGGGCCTGGTGGACTCCCTTGTCGGTGCGGACGGTTTTCACCTCGCCTACCAGGTCCACCTCAGTGACCGTCTCGTAGGCGATCTCTACTCCGGCGCGTAAAGCCTGCTCCTTCATCCGCTGGGCAAAGGAGGCGCCGGTCTCTTGGTTCTCCAGGGCGGTGTAATGGGTGACAGTGGAGACCTTGCCAATGATGCCGCCCACCTGGGCCTGCTCCAGAACCAGGGCCTTCTGGCCGCGGCTCACCGCATAGATACCAGCGCTGATGCCGGCAGGGCCGGCGCCCAGAATGAGAATGTCATACATAATAGAGTCCTCCTTATTTCAATTCAAAGGGTTGTCGGAAGAAAATGGACAAGCTTTGCTTCCCTGGCAGCAGGGGAGACTTTCAAACGTCCAGGTGCGCGCTCACATTTCAGCGTTTTTTTCCTGTTCCGGCATTGATTATAAACCGGAGAGACGATAAAATAAAATGAAGAATTCTTATTCAACCATAAATTGAAATAATAGGTGATGAACGATGCTGGACCCACGCTGGAATACGTTTCTTGTCCTGTGCGAGACCATGAATTACACCCGGGCGGCGGAGCGGCTGTGCCTGACGCAGCCTGCGGTGACCCACCACATCCACTACCTGGAGGACCACTACGGCTGCCGCCTGTTTTCTTACGAGGGCAAGGTGCTGCGGCTCACCGAGGCGGGGCTGCGCCTGCGGGAGTTCACCCGGTCCATGGCCTATAACAGCCAAAAAATCCAGAGCGCCATGGAGGAGCAGGCGCCCATGTCCCTGCGGGTGGGCACCTCCAAGACCATCGGGGAGTATGTCATTGCTCCCAAGGTGGAGCGCTTCCTCCGGGCCCATCCCCAGGCGCGGTTTTCCCTGCTGGTGGACAATACCCAGGTGCTGTTCCAGGCCCTGGAGGAGGGGCAGCTGGACTTTGTCCTGGTGGAGGGCTTTTTTGACCGCAGCCGCTATGAGACTCAGCTGTACTGCCGGGAGGCCTTCTTTGGGGTGTGCCCTCCGGGGCACCGTCTGGCGGGACGGTCGGTGCCCCTGGACGAGCTGGTGGGAGAGCGGCTGATTTTGCGGGAGGAGGGGTCGGGGACCCGGGCGATTTTTGAGGACGCCCTCCACCGGCAAAACCGCACCCTGGACGGCTTTGGCAGCATAGTGACCATCAGCGACTTTGTCACCATCAAGTCCCTGGTGGCGGACGGACTGGGGATATCCTTCCTGTACGCGCCGGTGGTGGAGCGGGAGCTGGACCAGGGCACCCTGGCCCGCTTTGAACTCAGCGACGCCCCCATGAGCGGCGCCTTCTACTTTGCCTGCCTGAAGGACAACCTGTTTTCCAGCACCTGGGCAGAGTGGCTGGAGTAATATGGAGAAATTCCACCTTTACAAACTGCATCCATGTTGTCATAATGAATGTATAATAGAATGAAATAGGAGAGAAATTGATCAAAATTTACAATTCCTGACATGGAAACAGTTTGAAGCCGCGCCCGGGAGGGAACAGCACGTTCCTGCGGGTGCGGCGGGAAAATGAGGTGGAGTATGCAGCAACATGACATTGACTTTGGCAAGCTGGGCACTCGCATTCAGGATCTGCTGTACCGCTATGTAGCGGTGGAGAGTATCACCAACACCGCTGGGGAGCGGGGGGTGGAGGACTTTTTCCGCTCCTACATCGCAGAGATCCCCTACTTTGCCCAACACCCCGACCATTGGGGCCTGTATCCCCTGGAGGGGGACGGCCTGGGACGGAATGTGTGCTGGGCCATGGTCCGGGGCAGGGGAGAGAAGGCGGTGGTGCTGGTGCACCACTACGACGTGGTGGACATTGAGGACTACAAGACCCTGAAGTCCTATGCCTATACCCCCGACCGCCTGCGGGAGGAGTTATTCCGGCACAAGGATATGCTGCCCGAGGACGCCCGGAAGGACCTGGAGTCGGGAGACTTCCTCTTTTGCCGGGGCGGCTGCGACATGAAGGGGGGCGGCTCCATCCAGTACGCCCTGCTGGAGGCCTACAGCCGTCTGCCGGATTTTGCGGGCAATGTCATCGTCATCGGCGTTCCTGACGAGGAGAACCTGTCCGGCGGCATGCGCAGCGCGGACAAGCTGCTGGCCCAGCTGAAGGAGCAGTATGGCCTGCGCTATGTGATGATGATCAACTCTGAACCCCATCAGCGCAAGGATTTTGCCCGGGGCGTGTTCTCCGAGGGAACCGTGGGAAAGATGATGCCCTTTATCTACGTGCGGGGTTTCCTGTCCCATGCGGGAAAGGTGTTTGAGGGGCTCAACCCGGCCTCGGTGCTGGCCGAGATCGTCACCCGCACCGAGATCAACATGGACTTCTCCGACACCGTGGGCACCGAGGCGGCGCCCCCTCCCACCTGGCTCTACATGAAGGACAGCAAGGACCGCTATGACGTGTCCATGCCCCTCACCGCCCAGGGCTGCTTCAGCGTGCTCACCTTGAAGCAGACACCGGGAGAGCTGATGGAGAAGGTGAAGCAGGTATGCCAGGAGAGCTTTGAAGCGGTGATCCAGCGGCTGAATGCCAGCTACGCCATCTTCCGGGAGCGCACCGGACAGCCCCAGGAGCCTCTGCCCTGGAAGGCAAAGACGGTGACCTTCGGGGAGCTGTATCAGGAGGCACTGGCCAGCGGCGGAAAGGACTTTGAAGCCGCCTTTGCCCAGGAGCAGCAGCGGGTGCGGGAGGACCTGGAGCAGGGCAAGACCTACATGATCGAGGCCAACTTCCGCCTTATCGACCGGATTTATGACTTTATCGAGGACGTGTCGCCCCGCATCGTATACGGTCTGATGCCGCCTTATTACCCCAATGTGTCCAACTGCTATTTCCAGGGCATCGCCCCCGAGGCACGGGACATGAGCCAGCGGCTCAATGCCTACACCCAGGCGCGCTACGGCCAGGCGTATGACCGGGAGTACTTCTATACCGGCATCTGCGACCTCAGCTACATCAACAGTGACGACCCCGCGGCCCAGAGAAAGAGCGTCTCCCAGAGCATGCCCCTGTTTGGCTGGTACTACGACATTCCCTTTGAGGACATCCAGGCCATCTCCATGGCGGGAATCAACATCGGCCCCTGGGGCAAGGATTTCCACAAGCTCACCGAGCGGGTCTTTATGCCCGACCTGTACGACAGAACGCCCCACATCCTGGACCACGCCATTTCTCTGCTGTTGGAGTAACAGAAAAGCATAAAAACCGGAGGGTTCCAGCCATGGCTGAAACCCTCCGGTTCGTTTCGGTAACGGGAATCAATAGTTGTCGGTGTGGATCTCAAAGAAGCTCTTGGAGTACAGGCAGGTGGGGCACACCTCGGGGGCGGCGGTGCCCACCACGATGTGGCCGCAGTTGCGGCACTCCCAAACCTTGACCTCGCTCTTGGCAAAGACCTGGGCGGTCTCCACGTTGTGCAGCAGGGCGCGGTAGCGCTCCTCGTGGCGCTTCTCAATGGCGGCCACCAGGCGGAACTTGGCGGCCAGCTCAGGGAAGCCCTCCTCCTCGGCGGTTTTGGCGAAACCGTCGTACATGTCCGTCCACTCGTAGTTCTCGCCCTCGGCGGCGTGGAGCAGGTTCTCGGCGGTGCTGCCCAGGCCGTGGAGCTCCTCGAACCACAGCTTGGCGTGGGCCTTCTCGTTCTCCGCGGTCTGGAGGAAGAGGGCCGCGATCTGCTCATAGCCCTCGCTCTGGGCCACAGCGGAGAAGTAGGTGTACTTGTTGCGGGCCTGGGACTCACCGGCGAAGGCGGCCTCCAGGTTTTTCTCGGTCTGAGTTCCGGCGTACTTGTTTCCGCCCGCGGCGGGCTTCTCCGCCACCAGCTCAAAGGCAGAGGCGGGCTGCTTGCAGAGGGGGCAGGTGAAGTCGTCGGGCAGGGACTCGCCCTCATAGATGTAGCCGCAAACTTTGCACTTCCACTGTTTCATGGGTTTTTCCTCCTTGACGTGTAGCATGTCACTGTGGTCCTGGTATGTAGTGTGGAGCATCTTCTCAGCCATTTCGCTCAGCGGCTGGCCGTAGAAGGTCTCGTAGAGCTGCTGAATCTCGGGGTTTTTGTGGCTGGCGCGCAGGGCCATGGAGCCGTCCCGCTGATACAGGGCGGCGATGCGCTGCTTGCGGGTCTCGTCCTTGTCCTTCATCAGGTCCTTGGGCTGTCCGCCGCCGCCGATGCAGCCGCCGGGGCAGGCCATGACCTCCACGAAGTGGTACTGCTTGCCGCTCTCCTTCATGCGGGCCAGGAAATTCCGGGCGTTGGCAGTGCCGTATACCACGGCCACCTGCACGGTGAGCTCGCCAAGGGCCACCTGGGCCTCCCGCACCCCTTCATAGCCCCGGACCTCCTTCAGCTGAAGCAGGGACTCCGGCGCGCTCAGGCCGGTGAGATACTCGTAGGCGGTGCGCAGGGCGGCCTCCATGACGCCGCCGGTGTTGCCGAAGATGACGCCGGCGCCGGAGGCCTGGCCCATGAGGGAGTCGTAGGCGGAGTCCTCCAGGGCGTTCCAGTCCACACCTTCGGCCTTGGCCCAGCGGGCCAGTTCCCGGGTGGTGATGACCTGATCGGTGTCCCGCATGCCCTCCACGCCGTGGTAGTCGGCGGCGGCGTGCATCTCCTCACGCCGGATCTCAAACTTTTTGGCGGTGCAGGGGGTCAGGGCCACGTGGACGATTTTCTTGGGGTCCAGGCCCATTTGCCGGGCAAAGTAGGTTTTTACTGTGGGACCCTGCATACCGATGGGGCTCTTGGCAGTGGAGAGGTGGGGCAGCAGCTCAGGGGCGTAAATCTCCGCAAAGCGCACCCAGCCGGGGCAGCAGCTGGTGAACTGGGGGAGAGGGCGGTCCTTCTCCGTAACCCGGCGGATGAGCTCACTGGCCTCCTCCACGATGGTGAGGTCGGCGGCAAAGTTGGTGTCCAGCACATAGTCGGCGCCCAGCGCGCGGAGCAGGGCCACCATTTTGCCCTCCACAAAGGCGCCGGGCTCCAGGCCAAATTCCTCGCCCAGGGCCACACGTACCGCCGGGGAGGTGCTGACCACCACGATCTTGTCGGGGTCGGCTACCGCCTGGCGTACCTGGGGACATTCGTCCCGCTCGGTGATGCTGTCCACCGGGCAGACGTTGGCGCACTGTCCGCAATAGATGCAGATGGCCTTGCCGCCGGTCGCCTCCAGGGTATAGGTGCCGTGTACCCCCATGAGATTGGTACAGGCCTCTTTGCACATCCCGCAGCGGATGCACTCCTCCTCCCAGCGCAGGATGCTGGGGTTGTCCGCCTCAATGGGCACGCGGACGGATAGGGGCAGATGTTTCAGATTCCTCACAGTCCTTTCTGTCGATGTTTCTTCTTGCATTCCGGACACACATACAGCAGCTTCAGGTCATAGGCCAAAATGGGCATCCCGGCCCGCTGCTCCAACTGGGCCGTGAGATCCCCCAAATCAAGATCCGCCAGCTTGCCGCACACCTGACATACCAGGTGGTCGTGGCGCTGGACCCGGTCGTACCGGTCGGGCTGGCCCTCCACCGAGATCTTGCGGATCTGGTGCTGGTCGCACAGTCGATTCAGGTTGTTGTACACGGTGGCCAGCACCACGGCGGGGTAGGCTTCCCGCAGCCGGAGAAAGATCTGCTCCGCTGTCATGTGGTCGTAAGAAGACGTCACGATCTCCAAAATTTTCTTCCCGTACTTTGTCAAAACATTCCACACCACTTTTAGAAACGTTCTAAATTTTATTATATTGGCCGGACGGTGGAAGTCAAGAGGAAATGGAGAAGAAAAGTTTTAAGCTTTTATAAAAAATATCGAAATAGTACACTTTTGAAATAAAAAGCTCGCCGCAAGAGATCGACCTCCTGCGGCGAGCTGAATATTGGCAGCATGATAGATACCGGCATGGCCGGATTGGATTCTGCGGTCAAGCCGTTCAATCGAACATTACTTCATCGGCTAACTCTTGGTTGGCGCTGGATAGCTCGGGGTCTACGATGGACGCCGGAGCAGTTCGCTTCACGATTTCCTCGCCGGTGAAATCCCATCCGCCGTCAGCATTTACTTCGTTTGTATTGACCATGACTTCCAGATCATGATACAGGAATCGCAGCCAACCTGCGCCAGCGTTGTCGTTTCCCAGGTATTCATAATCCTCCACTCCAATCAGGGAGAAGAAGTCGTCAAAGGACATTTCATTCTCCATGTCTGGAAACAGTACGCCTGCCGTGGAGACAAAACCGGCGCATTTGAGCTGATCTTCATATACGTCCATGGCCTTTTCCGCGTCACCGCTCTGTGTGCCGAAAAAGTAGGGAATATATTCCGTATCCGGTTCCCCAATACAGATGGCGGCATTATCCGGGA
>USCO01000033.1 GCA_900553135.1 uncultured Eubacteriales bacterium
GGCCTCCACGGGGCGGGGCGGGACCCGCTTCAGGGGGTCATATTTGAACCAGCGGCACTGGGAACCGGCGGACATGACGCCCTTTTTGGCGCAGATGACCTCCTCGTCGCTGAGGGGGCGGCTGCGGGCGCAGTAGACACACCGGGGTTCGATTTTCTTTTGAAACAGGGCCATTTGGGTACCTCCCTATGTTGCTTATCTTATACATTATACACTCTGCCGCCAGGCTTTTCCACTGCTTTTTTTCACTACCCATACTGCCGCGGCCAAAAAGGCCAGCCAAACCCACCAGGCCCACAGCAGGGAGATGGTCAGCGCCTGGGAGAAGTCCACCACAGCCAGGGCCTGGGTCTGTTGGGCCAAATAGGCGCCCACCGGGGCGTCCAGGGGAATGAGCCGGGTCAAAGCGGCCAGAAGGGCGGCGGAGAAGAGGCCGTGGAGCAGCTTTCCCACAAAGTAGGTGCCCATGGACAGGCCGCTGTCCCCCAGAAAGGAGAGCACCTGGCAGTGGACAGACAGTCCCGCCCACCCCAGCATGAAGGCGGCCATGGACATTCGACCGGTGAGGGAGCCTCCCGACAGGGAGGAAACCCCAGAGGAAATTTCCAGCAGACCGGTCAAGAGCCGCCGGGCCCACTCCTGGGTAAAACCCAGGGGGGAGAACAAGGCAGCCAGCCCCGCCGCCAACAGGTCCAGGATTCCCGCCAGAGTCAGCAGGCGGATAACCACTGCAAACAGCAGCACAAAGGCGCAGATGTTCAGGCTGGACTGGGCCGCCCCGGTGACCGAGCGGGTGAAGGCCAGGGAGAAGCGGGCGGTCTGAAACTGAGCCCCCCGCTCCCGGTGGGACCGGGGCCCCTCCCCGGGGCGGTAGAACCGGAACAGCAGTCCTACGCACAGAGAGGCCAGAATGTGGGTGAGGTACAGCAGAAGGCCCATGGTGCCGCTGCCGAACACTCCCGCCCCCACCACACCCAGAATAAAGGCGGGGCCGGAGTTGTTGCAGAAGGCCAGCAGGCGCTCCGCCTCGGTGCGGGAGCACTGGCCGCTCTCATACAGAGCGATGGCGGTGCGGGCCCCCACGGGGTAGCCCCCGATGACCCCCAGGGCCAGGGCGGAGGCGCAGGCCCCGTTCACCCGGAACAGGGGGACCATGAGGGGCTGCATGAGCCGACCCAGATAGCGGCTCATGCCCAGCTCCACCACCAGGGAGGACAGCACGAAGAAGGGAAACAGAGAGGGGACGATCACATTGCCGCACAGCTTCAGCCCGGCCTTTACCGACTCCATGGCCTCCCTGGGCCACAGCACCAGGGCCAGAGCGGCCAGCACCAGCATAGCCCCCAGCAGCAAGTCCCGGGATTGTGGTTTTCTCAGCAGCCGTCCCATGGCGTCCCCTCCTTTTCCTTCCAGTGTACGGGAGGGCGGGGGAAAATATGCCCTTGCCCCCGGGGGCGGTCCCTGATACAATGCCAGAAAGAGAGGAGGGGAACCCATGGAACAGTACCGGGTGGTGGACACCCCCTACGGGCCGCTGACCTATGTGTTGGTGAAAAAGCGGATCAAAAATCTGAACCTGCGCCTGGACCGGCGGGGGGTGGCCACGGTTTCCATCCCATTGGCCTGCCCGGAGGAGCGGGCGGACGCCTGGGTGCGGGAGAAGAGCGGGTGGATCTTTGCCCACCAGCCCGCCGCCGTCCCGGACCTTCTGCCGGAAGTGGACCGAAAGACTTGTCTGGTCATGCTGGAGGAATCGGTGTGCCGGGTCTACCCGCTGGTGGCGGGGCAGGGGGTGCCCTATCCACAGGTGCGGGTGCGGAAGATGAAAAGCCAGTGGGGCAACTGCCACTACCGCCAGGGGTACATCACATTAAATACCGCCCTGGCCCGCTGTCCCCAGTCCCTGCGAGACTATGTGGCCCTCCACGAGCTGGTCCACTTTCTCTGCCACGACCACGGGCCGGGCTTTTATGCCGCCATGGACGCCCGCATGCCCGACTGGCGGCAGCGGCGCAGGCAGCTGAAGGACTATGTGGCGGCGTTAGAGGTGTAAGGTGAAAATACGTTACAGCCAAGGAAGCGGTTTGAAATATTGTGATATCATTAATTTTCTTTAAAATTCCAGCAGGAATGATAGACAAGGACTCCTTTGGGTGCTAGGCTGGAACCAGTGAAGAGAAAAGGGGGCGGCCCCATGAGAAAGTTGGGCGTCGGCTTGTGCCTGGCCGTGCTGCTGCTGTGCGGCTGCGGCGGAAAACTGGATGAACGGGATCTTGTGGTGCGCAACGAGAGCCAAACGCCCCTGGGCAGCATCACCATCACCAGCGACCGGGAGAGCCAGTGCGTCACCATGGGGAAGGACGCCCCCATGGAGCAGGGGGACTCCTGCTCCTTTGACGTGGATGAGGGCGGACAGTTCCGGGTGGAGCTGCGGGACGCCCAAGGGGAGTTTGTGGGCCGCTGCCAGGTAGAGCTGGGGGAGGACGGCGCCACGGTGACCCTGCGGGACAATCTGGATTTGGCGGTGGAGCATGGACTATAACCTGCTGTGGTATCTGAGCTTTTACGGCGGCATAGCCGGGATTTTCGGCATCCTGCCGTGGAGGCGGCAGTGGGGCTTTGCGCCCTCTTTTCCCTCCTCTTTCTGCTGACATGGGGGTGGACGCTGACCGCCTTTCTCCATGTGCCGGAGCGGGAGTTCCTGTGGCAGGGGAGAAGGGTGGTGGAGGAGGACTGCGGCTTCCTGGACCCCATTTACGACTACTATGACAGCCATGGGCTGTTCGTCAAAGAGAAGGAACCTTTTTACACGGCCCGAGCAGGGTCGGCTCGATTAGAGCCGGAGCGCGAATCCTAGGAGGAACACCATGAAGAAAAAACGCATTGGATGGGCCCTGGCCCTTGGAACGGCGGTGGGCCTGTTGGCCTGGAGCTGGCAGCAGGATTTGACCGTGTCCCGGTACACCCTGCCTCTTCCGGCAGGACTGGAGGGCGCGGCAGGCCTGCGGGTGGCCCAGATCTCCGACCTGCACAGCGCCAAAGTGGAGGCCGCCCTGGCCCCGGCGCTGAAGGAGGAGAAGCCTGATCTCATCGTTATCACCGGGGACCTGGTGAACCGGGAGGACCGGAATTTTGACCGGGCTCTGTCTTTGGCGGCCATGGCTGTCTCGGTGGCTCCTACGTACTTCGTCCCCGGCAACCACGAGGTAGATAATCCCTGCTATGCCCGCCTGCGGGGCGGCCTGCTGGCGGCTGGGGTGACCGTGTTGGAGGACCAGGCGGTGGAGATCCCCTACGGGGACGCCGTGGTGAACCTCATCGGTGCGGCGGACGTCACCTTTGGGGGCAAGACCCGGGCAGAGGGTCGGCAGATCCTTCCTAGTAAAGTAAATTCCCTTTGCGGAGATGGGGTGCTCAATCTCCTCATTTCCCACCGCCCCGCCATGCTGGAGGCCTACGGCCGCTGCGCCGTTCAGGGGGTGTTCTGCGGCCACGCCCACGGGGGACAGGTGCGGCTCCCCCTGCTGGGGCCGGTGTATACCCCCGACGAGGGCATGTGGCCCCATGTAACCGAAGGGGGCCACTGGACGGGGCAGGTCCCCGTGGTGGTGAGCCGGGGCCTGGGCAACGGCACCCCCGCCCCCCGGCTGTGGAACGGCCCGGAGTTGGTGGTCACCACCTTTTTGCCGGAGAAGGCCATCTCTGCCCGTTGACAGGGGCGGAAAAAACGGCCATAATGGGGAAAGAATCCCCATTTCCCCGGAAAATGAGAAAGAAGGTCGCCCAATGCTCCAGGATATCGCACCCCACCACTACGACAATGCCTATCATCCCACCCCGCCCAAGGCGGGGGACCGGGTCTTTTTTTATGACGGAGGCGCCACCCTCCTCAGCGCCGAAACCCAGCAGCCCTTCCTGTGGGAGGAGGTCCAGTCCCTGGCCGATTTCTCCTCTCAGGACATGACCTACCTGTTCCGCATCGACGACACCGCCTTCCACTGGTGCCATACTCTGCCCCAGGCGGTGGCCGACCGGGCGGTGGCCAAGAAAAACGGCGATTTCCGCAACATGCAGCCCGGCTGGTTAGCCTTTGCCTGCATCACCGCCAGCCAGCTCCACGACTGGTACTGCCGCCACGCCTTCTGTGGCCGCTGCGGCGGAAAGATGGAGCCGGACAAGGTGGAGCGGGCCATGACCTGCCCTGCCTGCGGCAACCTGGTCTATCCCACCATCTCGCCCGCGGTCATCGTGGCGGTGACCCACGGGGACCGGCTGCTGCTGACCAAGTACTCCCGCCCCGGCGCCTACCGCAACTACGCCCTCATCGCCGGCTTTGCCGAGATCGGCGAGCCCCTGGAGGATACCGTGCGCCGGGAGGTCATGGAGGAAGTGGGCCTGCCTGTGAAGAACATCCGCTTCTACAAGAGCCAGCCCTGGAGCTTCTCCAGCAGCCTGCTGGCCGGATTTTACTGCGACCTGGACACCGAGGACGAGACCGTCCACCTTCAGGAGGACGAACTGGGGGAGGGCACCTGGTTTGACCGGGAGAGCCTGCCTCAGGGCGGCTCCGCCATCTCCTTGACACACGAGATGATCGAGCGGTTCCGTCAGGGACCGGTATAACAGATCCTGTAAAGGAAAATTACATCACAGAAAACGGCGGAGGACCAGAGGGCCCTCCGCCGTTTTTTCTTGCTCCGCCCGTATGATTTTTCCCCCTGGGACATAGAAATAGCGGGAAAGGGTGATGGTATGGGGGAGAAGAGACGGGGCCCGGGATTGTTGGAGCGCACCGCGCAGCTCTTCGACCTGCCCGCCGACGTGGTGGCGGGGGTGCCCAGGCTGGAGCTGGTGGGCCAGGGGGAGCTGCGCATGGAAAACCACCGGGGCATCCTGGCCTACGGCACCGAGGAGATTCTCGTCAGCGCCGGGTCCTATGTGGTCCGGGTCAAGGGGGAGGGGCTGGAGCTGCGGTCCATGAACGGGGTGGAACTGCTCATTACCGGGCGGGTCCGGGGCGTGAGTCTGGAGTAGGAGGGCGGAGATGAGACGGCTGGAAAACTTGCTCCGGGGCACGGTGACCCTGGAGGTGGAAGGCCCCTTTCCCGAGCGCCTGCTCAACCTGTGCGCCCAGCAGCGGGTGGACTGCTGGGGGCTGGAGTGGCTGGACGCCCACACCCTGCGCCTGGTGACCCGGCGCAGGACCCTGGGGCGGCTGCGCAGCCTGGCGGGCCGGGTGGGCTGCGAGGTGCGGGTGGAGCAGCGCCGGGGCCTGCCCTTCTTTTTGGGCCGCTTCCGGCGGCGGTACGCCTTCCTGCTGGGGCTGGCCCTGTCCCTGACGGCGGTGTTTTTTCTCTCCCGGTTCATCCTCACCATTGAGGTGACGGGAAACGAGACGGTGCCCGCGGGGCAGATTTTGTGGGAGCTGCGCCGCCAGGGGGTGCGTCCGGGGGTGTACGGCCCCAGCCTGGACCGCAAGGACATCGCCCAGCGGGCCTTGCTGGAGCTGGATGAGCTGTCCTGGATGTCCATCAACCTCTACGGCACCCGCCTGGAGGTGGTGGTGCGGGAGGCGGTGAAGGCCCCGGAGCTGACCGAGGAGGAGGGAAGCGGCGATGTGGTGGCCAAGGCGGGGGGCATCATCCTCCAGGTGGAGCCACTGGCCGGGGAGGCTCTGGTCCAGGAGGGGGACATGGTGGCCAAGGGGGATGTGCTCATCTCTGGCCTGGTGTCCATGGAGCCGCCCCAGTACAGCGGACGCCCCATGCGCTACTACCAGACGGTGGCCCGGGGACGGGTGTGGGCCCGCACCTGGCGCAGTCTGGAGGGGGCCATCCCCCTGGAAAGCCAGGTCAAGGCCTACACGGGAGAGGAGAAAACCCTGTGGTCCCTGACCGTGCTGGGGCGGACAGTGGATTTTTTTAAAAGTAGTAGCATTGCCTGGCCTACTTATGATAAAATAACCTCTGTGTACCAGCTCACCCTGCCGGGGGGCGGCGCGGCGCCTATGATGCTGACGGCCCAGCGCTGCCGGAGCTATGAGACCACCGCCGTGTCCCTGGACCGGGACGCCGCCCAGAACATGCTGGAGCAGCAGCTCCTTGCGCGTCTGGAGGGGGAGATCGGCCCGGAGGGCCAGGTGCTGTCCCACAGCTTTGAGGCCCGTGTGGACGGGGAGATGCTGAAGGTCACATTGACCGCCGAATGCCGGGAGGAGATCGGGACGCCGGTCGCCGTCCAGCGGGAAATACCCGGGGAGCAAGTCCCCGCGGAACAGGAGAGCGAACACCAATGACAGAACAGACCATCAATCTGGAGCGTTTGGAGGACGCCATCAGCGTCTTTGGCTCCTTTGATGAAAATATTCGTTTGATCGAGCACGAGCTGGGTGTGGCGGTGGTGAGCCGGGACTCCCAGCTGAAGGTGACGGGGGAGAACCCGGAAAACGTGATGTATGCCATCCGTGCCATTGAGAACCTCATGGCTCTGGCCGCCCGGGGGGAGACCATCCAGGAGCAGAACGTGCGCTATGTTCTCCAGCTGGTCCGGGAGGGCCGGGAGGAGCAGGTGCAGCACCTGGCTGCCGACGTGCTGTGCATCACCGCCAAGGGCAAGCCCATCAAGGCCAAGACCCTGGGCCAGAAGAAGTATGTGGAGGCCATTAAGAAGAACACCGTGACCCTGGGCATCGGCCCGGCCGGTACCGGCAAGACCTATCTGGCCGTGGCGGCGGCAGTGGCCGCCTTCCGGGCCAAGGAGGTCAACCGCATCATTCTCACCCGTCCCGCTGTGGAAGCGGGGGAGCGGCTGGGCTTCCTGCCCGGCGACCTGCAGAGCAAGGTAGACCCCTACCTGCGGCCCCTGTACGACGCCCTGTTTGACATGCTGGGCCCCGAGACCTATCAGAAGTACCTGGAGCGGGGCAACATCGAGGTGGCCCCTCTGGCCTACATGCGCGGCCGTACCCTGGACGACAGCTTCATCATCCTGGACGAGGCCCAGAACACCTCCCGGGAGCAGATGAAGATGTTCCTGACCCGCCTGGGCTTCGGGTCCAAGATCGTCATCACCGGCGACGTGACCCAGATCGACCTGCCAGGGGATAAGGTCTCCGGCCTGAAGGAGGCCATGCGGGTGCTGAAGGGCGTGGAGGACATTGCCATCTGCCGTCTCACCGAGAGCGACGTGGTGCGCCATGTCATCGTGCAGCGCATCATCAAGGCATACGAGGTGGATGAGGAGCGGAAAAACGGCAAGCGCCGCAATTAAGGCAAACGGCGGATTTTTCCACGGATAACGTCGACGAAATGTGCCATGCTAATCTCAGAGACAGAGATGGGAGGCAAACAGCATGGAACATGAGGGACTGTGGAACTTGTTTTTCGCCACTGGATTGCCTCAGGCCTATCTGGCGGCCCGGGGCGGAGCGGGGAAGGAAACTCCGCCGGAGCAAGAGGCCCCAAGCGGCCCGGCCCAGGGGGTCAGCCAGACACAGCCAAGCACTGAGGCCCGCTCCTGACCGGAGCGGGCCTATTGTACTTACGGGAGGGACACCATGCACCTTCGTACCAAGGCGCTGGTCCTGCGGGAGACCAGCTATAAAGAGAGCGACAAGATCCTCACCCTGCTCACCCAGGAGCAGGGCAAGCTCACCGCCTCCGCCCGGGGCTGCCGGAAAAAGGGCAGTCCCCTGGCCGCGGGCAGCCAGCTGCTGGTGTGGTCGGATATGATCCTCTACCAGTACCAGGGCCGCTGGACGGTGAAGGAGGCGGCGGTGGAGCGGGAGTTCCGGGGCGTGCGGGAGGATTTGGAAAAGTTATCGCTGGGCTGCTACTTTGGGGAGGTCACCGGCCAGCTGGCGGTGGAGGGCCTGCCCAGCCCCGAGCAGCTCTCCCTGATCCTCAACAGCCTGTATGCCCTGGAGAAGCTGGACCGCCCCCTGGCCCTGGTGAAGGCGGCCTTTGAGCTGAAGGCCATGTGCCTTGCGGGGTATGAGCCCATTCTGGACGCCTGCGCCGTGTGCGGGCAGCAGCCCCAGGAGCCCCGCTTCCACCTGCGGGAGGGCGTGCTCCACTGCGCCGCCTGCCGCAGCGGGGTGGGGGACGGGGTGTCCATGCCTCTGGACGAGGCCGCACTGGCGGCCATGGTCCACATCGCCCAGGGGGACCCCAAGCGGCTGTTTTCCTTCCGTCTGGGGGAGGAAAGTCTCAAGCGGCTGGGTCAGCTCACCGAGGCCTATCTCCTGACCCAGATGGAGCGGGGCTTTGCCACTTTGGACTTTTATAAATCCCTGGGATTACATTAAAAAAGAGCCGTTGGAACCAAGGTTCCAACGGCTCTTTGGTTATGAGTTATGCCAGCAGAGCTTCCATCTCGTCCAACAGCTGGCCGAACTTGTCCAGGGCCTGCTGAATGGGCTGAGGAGAGGCCATGTCCACCCCGGCGCCCTTCAGAAGGTCGATGGGGTCCTGGCTGCATCCGCCGGACAGGAAGCCCAGGTAGTCCTTCACGGCCTGCTCGCCCCCGTGGAGCACCCGCTGAGACAGGGCGATGGCGGCGGAATAGCCGGTGGCGTACTGGAATACATAATAATTGTAGTAGAAGTGGGGGATGCGGGCCCACTCCAGAGCAATCTGGGGGTCGGAGACCATGTCGGGGCCGAAGTAGGCCTGGTTCAGAGCCAGGTACTCCCGGCTGAGCAGGTCGGCGGTGAGGGTCTCTCCCTGGGCGGCCAGCTCGCCCATGCGCAGCTCGAACTCGGCAAACATGGTCTGGCGGTACAGGGTGCCCTTGAACTGCTCCAGGAAGTGGTTGATGAGCCAGGCCCGCTGCCGCTTGTCCTGGGTCTGGCCCAGCAGGTGCTCCATCAAAAGTGCCTCGTTGCAGGTGGAGGCTACCTCGGCCACAAAGATGACGTAGTCCCGGTAGACGGTGGGCTGAGTCTGGTTGGACAGGTAGGAGTGCACCGCGTGGCCCAGCTCGTGGGCCAGGGTGAACATGCTGTCCAGGTCGTCCTGGTAGTTCAGCAGGATATAGGGGTGCACCAGAGAGCCCGCCATGTAGCCGCCGGAGCGTTTTCCCACATTCTCGTAGACGTCGATCCAGCGGCTGTCCAGGGCCCGGCGGATGATGCTCTGGTAGTCCGCGCCCAGAGGAGCCAGGGCCTGGTACACCGTCTCCTTGGCCTGGTCGTAGGGTACCTTGGCGTCCACGCCGGAGACCATGGGGGCGTACACATCGTACATGTGAAGCTCGTCCACCCCCAGCAGCTTTTTACGCAGGCGGACGTAGCGATGCATCTTGTCCAGATTGGCCCGTACCGTGGAAATGAGGTTGTGGTAGACCTCCTCGGGCACGTGGGTGGCGTCCAGAGAGGCGGCCAGGGCGCTGGGATAGCGGCGGGCCCGGGAGAAGAACTGCAGGGACTTCACCTGAGCGTTGAGGGTGGCGGCCAGGGTATTTTTCATCCCGCCGTAGACGGCGTACAGGTTTTCAAAGGCGCTGCGGCGAAGCGCACGGTCCTCACTGGACATGAGCAGAGTGTAGGAGCCGTTGGACAGGGGATGCTCCCCGCCCTGGCTGTCTCGGGCGGCGGGGAAGGTGAGATCGGCGTCGCACAGCTTGGAGAAAATATCGTCGGGGGCCTGGGACAGCTCCCCGGCGGCGGCCAGCAGCTGTTCCTCGGCCTGGGACAGGGTGTGCTCCCTCCGGCGCTGGATGTTGAAGAAGTAGCGGCGGTAGAGCTCCAGCCCGGGCTCCTGAGCCATGAATTCCTCCAGCTTCTCCTGGGGCAGGGCCAGGATCTGGGGCACCTCAAAGGCGGTGGCCTGGGAGAAGGCCACATACTGAGTGGTGATCTTGCCCACCATGGCCTGGTAGTCGGCTACCCGGGTGTCCTCGTCGCTGCGGCGCTGGGCGTAGTCCATGAGGCGCACCAGCTTTTCGCCCGCCTCCTGCTCCAGGGTGACAAAGTCCAAAAGGGTCCGGGCGCTCTCACCCAGGCGGCCGTCGTAGCCCGCCAGGGTAGCGGTCATGGTCTGCAGAGCCTGGAAATCCTCCTGCCAGGCCTGGTCGGAGGGGTAGAGATCGGTGGTGTCCCAGGTGAATTCCTGGGGAATTTGGCTGCGCTGGGGAATGGTCTTTGCTTCAGACATGGGAAAAAACCTCCTGTGGTCCGGTCCCGGTCAGGGCCGGGACGCTTGTTTCGATCTGATGATAGTATGGTAGCACACCAGAAAAAATATCTCAACGGTCTTTCAAAAGACGGGGGAGGGCTTGACAAACGGCGGCGGGGCGTGTATGCTTACATCATTACTTTAGCGAACTAATGAAATAGAAACTTTCGGAAAGGAGACAGCCCTATGTCCACCTTTTTTAGCTCTTACCTGGCCAATCTCTCCCCCTACACCCCGGGGGAGCAGCCTCAGGACAAGAAGTATGTGAAGCTCAACACCAACGAGTCCCCCTATCCCCCCTCTCCCGGGGTGGCCGCCGTGCTCAACAGCCAGGAGGCCGCCGACCTGCGGCTGTACTCCGACCCGGAGTGCAAGGAGCTGAAAAAGGCGCTGGCAGGCTATTACGGGGTGGAGCCGAAAAACGTCTATGTGGGCAACGGCTCGGACGAGGCCCTGAACTTCGCCTTCCTGGCCTACGCCACCGACGGCCGGGGCGTGGCCTTTGCCGATATCACCTACGGGTTTTACCCCGTCTTTGCCGACCTGTACCACATCCCGGTGCAGATCGTTCCCCTGAAAGCGGACTTCTCCCTGGACCCCAAGGACTACTACGGGCTCAATAAGACCATCGTCATCGCCAACCCCAACGCCCCCACCGGCCTGACCCTGAGCCGGGGGGAGATGGAGGGCATCGTGAAGGCTAACCCGGACAGCGTGGTGGTGGTGGACGAGGCCTATGTGGACTTCGGAGCCGAGAGCTGCGTGGCACTCACCAAGCAGTACCCCAACCTGCTGGTGGTCCAGACTTATTCCAAGTCCCGCTCCATGGCGGGGGCCCGCCTGGGCTACGCCATCGGCAACGCCGAGCTCATCCGGGACCTGGAGACGGTGAAATTCTCCACCAACCCCTATAACGTCAACCGCCTGACCCTGAAGGCGGGGGCCGCCGCCATTGCCCAGCAGGACTACTATACGGAAAACTGCAAAAAAATTATGGAAACCCGGGCCTACACCAAGGAGCAGCTGGAAAAGCTGGGCTTTACCGTCCTGGACTCCAAGTCCAACTTCCTCTTTGCCAAAAAGCCCGGGGTGGACGGCGGAGCCATTTACCGGGGGCTGAAGGACCGGGGCGTGCTGGTGCGTCACTTTGACAAGGACCCCATCCGGGACTATAATCGCATTACCATCGGCACCCGGGAACAGATGGATATTCTGCTGAGCAAGCTGGAGGAATTATTATGAGAAAGGCCGCCGTGCAGCGCAAGACCAACGAGACGGATATCGTCCTGTCCCTGGACCTGGATGGCCGGGGAGAGAGCCAGATCGACACCGGCGTGGGCTTTCTGGACCACATGCTCACCCTCCTGGCCCGCCACGGCCGCATGGACCTGGAAGTAAAGTGCCAGGGGGACACCTGGGTGGACGACCACCACACCGTGGAGGACATCGGCATCGCCCTGGGAGAGGCCTTTGCTCAGGCCCTGGGGGATAAGCGGGGCATCACCCGCTACGCATCCCTTCACCTGCCCATGGACGAGGCCCTCATCCTGTGCGCCGTGGACCTGTCCGGCCGGGGAGGCTACTACGACGGCTTAGAGATTCCCACCGAGAAGATCGGCTCCTTTGATACCCAGCTGGTCTACGAGTTTATGGAGGCCTTCGCCACCAACGCCCGGCTGACCCTCCACCTGCGCACCGTCTGCGGGCGCAACTCCCACCACATCGTGGAGGGGGCCTTCAAGGCACTGGGCCGGGCGCTGCGCCAGGCCGTAACCGTGGAGGAGCGGTTCAAGGACGAAATTCCATCCACCAAAGGGATGCTGTAAGCGAGGGAAACTATGCTGGAAGAACGACTCAACGGGCTGTACGAGGGGTACGGCTACCGAAAATTCCGCATGTCCAAGTTTGAGGAGTACGACCTGTACGCCCGGAACAAGGACTTTTTGAAAAGCGGCCATATCATCACCTTTACCGACGTGGACGGGTCCTTGAAGGCATTAAAGCCCGATATCACCCTGTCCATCATGAAGAATAACAACGGCGGCAGCGAGAAGGTCTACTACAACGAAAACGTCTACCGGGACATGGGGGGCTCCTTTCAGGAGATCCTCCAGGTGGGGGTGGAGTCGGTAGGCCAGATCGACCCCTACGCCGAGGCCGAGGTCATCGCCCTGGCCGCCAAGTCTCTGGAAGTGCTGTCCCCCCGCTATGTGCTGGACCTGTCCGACGTCTCCTTCGTCGCCTGCCTGCTGGACGGCATGGGCCTAGGGGAGAAGGAGCGGGAGCAGGTGCTGGAGCTCATCTCCCAGAAGAACGCCCCCGGCATTCAGGCCATGGCCCGGGCGGGCAAGCTGAAGGAGGGGGACGCCCAGGCCATCGCCCAGCTCATGGCCATCTACGCCCCCCTGAAAGAGGGCATCGCCCAGGCGGGCCGCCTGGCCCGGGATAACGCCTCCTGGGAGGCTCTGCGCCAGCTGTCCCTGGTGGCCTCCATTCTGGAGTCCTTCGGCCTGGGGGACCAGGTCCACCTGGACTTCTCTCTGGTGAACAGCATGGACTACTATAACGGGGTTATTTTCCAGGGCTTCCTGGAGGGCATTCCCTTCCCGGCTCTGTCCGGCGGGCGGTATGACAATCTGCCCCGGAAGATGGGCAAGCAGGTGGGGGCCATCGGCTTTGCCCTGTACATGGGCCGCCTGGAGCAGTACTTCGGCCAGGAGCGGCAGTACGATGCCGACCTGCTGCTGACCTACGGCCCCGACGCCGATCTGGCCGCCCTGGCCGCTTTTGTAGAGGGAGTCCGGGCGCGGGGCAAGACGGTGCTGTGCCAGCGGGAAGGGGCGGAGACGGGCCTGGTCCGCTGCCGCACCCAGGCCCGCTTTTCCCAGGGCCTGGACATGGGGGAGGTGCTGAAATGATCAACGTAGCATTGCCCAAGGGGCGCCTGGGGGAGAAGGCCTACGAGCTCATGGCCGCCGCCGGGTACGACTGCCCCTCCATTTTGGAGAAAAACCGAAAGCTCACCTTTGAAAATGAGGAGAAGGGCGTGCGCTACTTCTGGGTCAAGCCCTCGGACGTGAGCATCTACGTGGAGCGGGGCGCGGCTGACGTGGGCATCGCGGGGAAGGACATTCTTTTGGAGTACCGCCCCGACGTGTACGAGCTGCTGGACCTGAAAATGGGGGCCTGCCGCATGTGCGTGGCCGGGCCGGAGGATTTTTACGACAATCCGGACAAGACCCTGCGGGTGGCCACCAAGTTTCCCCACATCGCCACCGCCTATTATGAGTCCCGTTCCCGGGACATCGACATCATCAAATTAAACGGCTCCATCGAGCTGGCCCCCATTCTGGGCCTGTCCGATGTGATCGTGGACATTGTGGAGACGGGCAAGACTCTCTTGGAAAACCACCTGGCCCCCCTGGAGACCATCGTGGATATCAGCGCCCGCTTTATCTGCAATAAAGTCAGCTATAAATTCAAGCACAGCGAGATCCTGGCCCTGCGGGACGCGCTGGAGAAAGGGCTGTAACTATGATCCGGATCTACAACATAAAGGACGTGTCCGACCAGGACATTTTCCTGCGCCAGACCGGGGTGAAGGACGTGTCCGACCCCGTGTCCCAGATCATCCGCCGGGTGCGGGAGGAGGGGGACGCCGCCCTGCTGGACTACGCCCGGCAGTTTGACGGCGTGGAGCTGGACAGCCTGACCGTCACCCAGGCGGAGCTGGACCAGGCCCTGGCCAGCGAGGACCCCGCTTTTGTGGCGGTGCTGCGGGAGGCCGCAGACAACATCCGCTCCTACCATGCCAAGCAGAAGCGCCAGAGCTTTATCATGGAGGAGAAGGACGGGGTCATCCTGGGGCAGAAGATCATGCCCTTGGCCCGGGTGGGCATCTATGTCCCCGGAGGCACCGCCGCCTATCCTTCCACCGTGCTGATGAACGCCATCCCCGCCCACATCGCCGGGGTGGGGGAGATCATCATGGTCACCCCGCCGGGGAAGGACGGCAAGGTAAACCCCGCCATTCTGGCCGCCGCCCACATTGCCGGGGTCACCCGCATCTTCAAGGTGGGGGGCGCCCAGGCCATCGCCGCCCTGGCTTACGGGACGCAGAGTATCCCCCAGGTGGATAAGATCGTGGGCCCCGGCAACGCCTATGTGGCCGAGGCCAAAAAGCAGGTCTTTGGGCAGGTGAACATCGACATGATTGCTGGGCCCTCCGAGGTGCTGGTCATCGCCGATGGAAAGTCTGACCCCGCCTTTGTGGCCGCCGACCTGCTGAGCCAGGCGGAGCACGACAAAATGGCCTCCGCCGTTCTGGTTACCGACTCCAAAGAGCTGGCCCAGGCCGTGGCGGAGGAGATCGAGGGCCAGCTGGAGCAGCTGGAGCGCCGGGACATTGCCCGGGCCTCCATCGACCAGAACGGCCGCATCCTCCTGGTGGAGGACCTGGCCGAGGGCATCGATGTGGCCAACCGCATCGCCCCGGAGCACCTGGAGCTGTGCGTGGACAACCCCTTCGACTACCTCAGCCAGATCAAAAATGCCGGGTCCATCTTCCTGGGCCGCTGGAATCCCGAGCCCATGGGGGACTACTTCGCCGGGCCCAACCACACCCTGCCCACCTCGGGTACCGCCCGGTTCTATAGCCCCCTGTCGGTGGACGACTTCATCAAAAAGTCCCAGTTCAGCTACTATACCCGGGATGCCCTCTCCAAGGAGTATGCCAAGGTCAGCCTCTTTGCCAAAAAAGAGGGCCTTACCGCCCACGCCCGGGCGGTGGACATCCGCTTTGAGGAGGGAAGAGCATGATTGCCATTATTGACTACGGGGTGGGCAACCTGTTCTCCCTGAAAAGTTCTTTCGCCGCCATCGGCCAGGAGGCGGTGGTCACCCGGGATAAAGCCGTGCTGGACCGGGCAGACCACATCATCCTGCCGGGAGTAGGGGCCTTTGGCGACGCGGTGAAAAAACTGCGGGACACCGGCATGTTCCAGGTGGTGTTGGACCAGGCCGCTGCGGGAAAACCCCTGCTGGGCATCTGCCTTGGAATGCAGCTGCTTTTTGAGCGCTCCTTTGAGTACGGAGAGCATGAGGGCCTGGGGCTCATCCCCGGTGAGGTGTGCCCCATCCGTCCGGTGGTCCCACAGGAGCTGGATGTGCCCCACATGGGCTGGAACGGCCTGCACTTTCCTAAAAACCGGGAGCGAAGCCCCATTTTTGCCACCCTGAGCGAGGGGGACCACGTGTACTTTGTTCACTCCTACGCCGGTTTTGACTGCGGGGCGTGCTGCACCGCCACCACCGAGTACGGCCCGGAGCTCACCGCCGCCGTCCAGAAGGACAACGTGTTTGGTACCCAGTTCCACCCGGAGAAAAGCGGGGAAGTGGGCTTGAAGATTTTAAAGGCATTCTGTGCCTGGGAGGGATAAGATGATCCTGCTGCCTGCCATTGATTTATACGGGGGCAAGGTGGTCCGCCTGACCAAGGGGGACTACGCCCAGATGACCGTCTACCACGATGATCCCGCCGCCCAGGCCGCCCAGTTCCAGGCCGCCGGGGCCCGCTGGCTGCACACCGTGGACCTGGAGGGGGCCAAGGACGGCTCCACCCCCAACTTTCCGGTGATCGAGCAGATCTGCCGCACCACCGACCTGAAGGTGGAGATCGGCGGAGGCATCCGCAGCCTGGACACCATCCGGAAATATCTGGACGCCGGGGTGGAGCGGGTGATTTTAGGTACCAAGGCGGTGACCGACCCCGCCTTCCTCACCCAGGCCGTGGCCCGCTTCGGGGACCATGTGGCCGTGGGCGTGGATATCAAGGAGGGGGCCATCGCCATCCGGGGCTGGCTGGAGACCGCCCGGGAGAGCGTGGAGGACTGCTTCCAGCGCCTTTGCGGCGAGGGCGTGAAAACCGTCATCTGCACCGACGTGTCCAAGGACGGGATGCTCTCGGGGACCAACGTGGATCTGTACCGCCGGCTGTCCCAGGCATTCCCCCTGGACCTCATCGCCTCGGGGGGCGTGTCCTCCCTGGAGGATGTGAAGAAGCTCCGGGAGCTGGGGCTCTACGGAGCCATCCTGGGCAAGGCCCTGTACACCGGGGCCCTGGATTTGAAAGAAGCCCTGAAGGAAACGGAGGGATAAGCCATGGTGACCAAACGCATCATCCCCTGCCTGGACATCAAGGACGGCCGGGTGGTGAAGGGGGTCAACTTTCTGAACCTCCAGGACGTGTCCAATCCCGTGAAGCTGGCCGATTACTACTCCCGCTCCGGGGCGGACGAGCTGGTCTTTTACGACATCACCGCCTCCTTTGAGGGGCGGAAACTGTTTACCGATATTTTGACCGCCGTGGCCTCCACCATCTTCATCCCCCTCACCGTGGGGGGCGGTATCAACTCCCTGGAGGATTTTGAACGGGTCCTCTCCTGCGGGGCAGACAAGGTGTCGGTAAACTCGGGGGCCATCAAGAATTCGGAACTCATCGGCCAGGCCGCCAAGCGCTACGGGGACCAGTGCGTGGTCCTGTCGGTGGACGCCAAGCGGGTGGACGGGAAGTACCACGTATTTCTCAACGGCGGCCGGGTGGACACCGGCATGGACGCCCTGGAGTGGATCAAGGAAGGCGTGGACCGTGGCGCCGGGGAAGTGGTGGTCAACTCCATCGACACCGACGG
>USCO01000034.1 GCA_900553135.1 uncultured Eubacteriales bacterium
ATGACGATGCGGTCGCCCAGGGTCATGGCCTCGGTCTGGTCGTGGGTGACGTAGACAAAGGTGGTGTTGATGCGCTGACGCAGCTTAATGATCTCGGCCCGCATCTGGTTACGCAGCTTGGCGTCCAGGTTGGACAGAGGCTCGTCCATGAGCAGCACCTTGGGCTCCCGGACGATGGCGCGGCCGATGGCCACACGCTGACGCTGGCCGCCGGACAGAGCCTTGGGCTTGCGGTCCAGGTACTGGGTGATGTCCAGGATCTCAGCGGCTTGGTTCACCCGGCGGGCGATCTCCTCTTTATCCATCTTGCGCAGCTTCAGGGGGAACTCCATGTTCTCCCGCACAGTCATGTGGGGATACAGGGCGTAGCTCTGGAACACCATGGCGATGTCCCGGTCCTTGGGCTCCACATCGTTGACCAGCTTGTCGTCGATGTACAGCTCGCCCTTGGAGATCTCCTCCAGGCCAGCCACCATACGCAGGGTGGTGGACTTGCCGCAGCCGGAGGGTCCAACCAGGACGATGAACTCCTTGTCAGCGATTTCCAGGTTGAAATCGCTCACTGCGGTGACGTTGCCGTCATAGATTTTGAAGATGTGCTGCAGGCTTACAGTAGACATAAGCGTTGGCCGCGGTCTCACTGCCTCCGCAAATGAGACCTTCCCGTCAGAGAGCGAAACCCTGGCGGGTTTACGGCAGGTCTCCACACTGCCGCACCGCCGGCCGGCGGATGTTTTTTTCCTCCTTTTTTATCCAGATCCCGGGGCTATAGGAATGGAGTAGCCCCGGGCCTGTGGGATAACAAAATCAGCGCTTGGTCTTTCAGCAGTACTTGGCGATGGCCGCATCGATCATGGCGGCGGCCTCCTCCACGATGGGCATATCGCTGTCGATGAGAGCAGGCAGAGGCTTGCGCACAGAGCCGCAGTCCACGCCCTTCTTGGCCAGGATGGCCTTCATCACGGCGTAGAGGTTGCCGTGGGCGGCGCACATCTTATAGATGATGCGGTCCACGTCGTTCTGGATGGCCCGGGCAGCGGCCAGGTCGCCCGCCTGGGTCAGGGCGTAGATCTTCAGGAACAGCTCGGGCATGACGGCGTAGGTGCCGCCGATGCCGCCCACAGCGCCCATGGCCAAACCGGAGATGAACTGCTCGTCGGGACCGTTGAAGACGATGCAGCCCTCATCCTTCCACATCTGGATGTCCTGGGTGGGCATGGAGGAGTTCTTCACGCCGATGACCTTGGGATTCTTCAGCATGGTGCGCAGCAGATCGGTGGACAGGGCCACGCCGGCCAGCTGGGGAATGTTGTAGATGATGAAGTCGGTGTTGGGAGCGGCGGCAGAGATGTCGTTCCAGTACTCGGCAATGCCGTAGGGGGGCAGCTTAAAGTAGATGGGAGGGATGGCGGCGATGGCGTCCACACCCAGGCTCTCAGCGTGGGCAGCCAGCTCCTGGCTGTCAGCGGTGTTGTTGCAGGCCACGTGGGCGATGACGACCACCTTGCCCTTGGCCTCGGCCATGACGTTCTCCAGCACCACCTTGCGCTCGGCCACGCTCTGGTAGATGCACTCGCCGGAGGAACCGCCCACATACAGGCCGTTGACGCCCTTGGCGATGAGGTGGCGGGTCAGCGCCCGGACTCCCTCGGGAGAGATGGCGCCCTTGTCGTCATAGCAGGCATAGAAGGCAGGAATGACACCCTGGTACTTATTCAGATCACTCATGTTCACACACTCCAAATATCATTTAATCATTTTCTCGCGGTTTGGTCAACCCATGATTATGCTTTGATTAACCCTTGACGGCGCCCATGGTGATGCCCTGAGTGAAGTACTTCTGGAAGCACAGGAACACCACGATGATGGGCACGGCGGCCAGGGCCGCGCCGGCCATGATGAGGCCGAAGTCGTTGGACATCTCGCTCTGGAGGGAAGCAATACCCAGGGCGATGGTCTTGGCCTGCTCCTGCTGGAGCATGACCAGCTGCAGGGGGTACTCGTTCCAGGCGTTGACGAAGGTGAAGATGGCCAGGGCGCCGATGCCGGGCTTGATGATGGGCAGCACCACGGTGCCGAAGGTCTTCAGTTCTCCCGCGCCGTCGATGCGGGCGGCCTCCAGCAGGGCGCTGGGGATGGTCTCGGAGAACTGCTTCATCAGGAACACGCCGAAGGGCCAGCCCACCACGGGGAAGACCACCGACCAGGGGCTGCTCACCAGACCCAGGGCGTTCATCTCGGACAGCAGGGGGATGAGGATGACCTGCTTGGGCAGGGCCATGGCGCACACGAACAGGGTGAAGATGGCGCCCCGTCCCCAGAAGCGCTTCTTAGCCAGGGCATAGCCGGCCAGAGAGGCGGTGATACAGGTGAGGACCATGGAGGCCAGGGAGATGAACACGCTGTTGACCAGCCAGCGGATGGCCAGCTTTACGGTGGGGCCCACCACGCTCACCCCGGCGAAGGGGATGGGGATGCGGAACAGCTCCGCCTCCTTGGTGAACAGGCGCACAAAGTTTTGCAGCGTGGGGTGCAGGGGGAACCACTGGACCATCTCGCCCGACTTGATGATGATGTCCTCCTTGGCCTTGAAGGCGCCGGTGACGATCCAGTACAGGGGGAAGATGAAGGCGAAGGCCAGCAGGATCAGCAGGATCACGGAGATCACGGTCTGAGGGGTGACATGTTTCTTTTTCATGGTCGTTTCCCCTCCTTATTCCGTGGTGCCGCCGTTCATCACCTTGAACTGGATGGCGCTGAGCAAGGCGATGAGCAGGGCCAGGATGACGCCCATGGCGTCGGCGTAGCCGTAGTTCTTGCTGGTCTGGAAGGCGGTCTCATACAGCAGGTACATGATGGTACTGGTGCTGTAGTCCGGGCCGCCGCGGGTCAGCAGCTGGATCAGGGCGAAGCACTGGAAGCTGTTGATGGTGGTGATGACCACCACGTACAGGGTGGTGGGCATGATGGAGGGCCACTTGATCTTCCAGAACACCTGGAAGTTGGTGGCGCCGTCCACCTCGGCGGCCTCGATGAGGGACTGGTCCACGTTGCCCAGGGCGGCTACGTACAGCACGATGGGCTGGCCGATGGAGGTGGTGAACAGGATGGCGATGATACAGCCCAGAGCCATGGAGGCGCTCTCCGTCCAGGGCAGGGGCTGGCCGCCGGCAGCCTGGATGAGGTAGTTGAACAGGCCGTCATACTTATCAAACATCCACTTCCAAACCACCACCACGGCCACAGAGCCGGTGACCACCGGCAGGTAGAACACACAGCGGAAGAAGGAGCGGAAGGCAGGCTTCATACGGTAGATGGCCGTGCCCACCCACAGGGAGAAGGCAGTGACCAGGGGCACCGAGACCACCACGATGATTACGGTGTTCAGGGCGGACTTCCAGAAGATCTTGTCCTGGAAGAGGCGGATGTAGTTGTCAAACCAGACAAACTGGGCGTTGGAATTGGACAGGCTGGAATTGGTGAAGCTGGTGACGAAGCCCATGAACATGGGGTAGATCACAAAGCCCACAAAGAAGAACAAGGCGGGCAGCAGAAACAGGTAGGAAACCATGGTCTCCCGCCGCTGCAGCACCCGGCTGCGCTTGCTCAGGGTTGCGCTGGTAGATGCCATAGGGGCATTCCCCCTCCTCTCAAAATCCCACCCCCAGGGTGGGTTCCCATTAAAAATGCCCCCCTCCCCCGCACCTTGGTACAGAAGAGGGGGGCCGTTACAGGTTCAAATCAGGAATCTGTCAATCAGCCCTGCATCGCGGCATTGGAAGCGGCAACAGCAGCGTCGGCCATAGCCTGGGCATCCTCACCGGCCAGGACCTTCTGGAGCATGTTGTACCACTCTTTCCGCATGGAGGCGAAGCCGTCCATGGTGTTGTAGTAGGGAGCGTAGTACTTGGTCCAGGAGGCCAGCAGAGTCATCTCAGCGTTATCGGGATACAGATCGCCGAAGGAGGTGCGCACGGGGAAGGCGCCGGAGCGAACCACGCTCTTGGGACCCCAGGTGGCGTCGTCACACACGAACTGGATGAACTTCTTGGCAGCGTCGGCCTTGGCCTGGTCGCCGTTGTCAAACACGCAGAAGCCGTTGACCAGGTACTCCAGAGCGGGCACGCCGTCGTCAGAGGGGAAGGGCACGGAGATGGACTCGCCGTCGCTCAGAGCGTAGTTCTGGGCGTTGGAGGTGCCCCAGCAGAAGGTCATGGCGCAGGTCTCCTGCTGATACTTCTGCAGCTCGTCGGCAGCGGCCATGGAGTTGCCGGAATCCAGCAGGCCCTTGCTCACCATATCCTGCAGCAGCTCCAGACCCTTGACAGCCTCGGGGCTGTTGAAGGTGTACTCGGTCATCTCGTCGTTGGCCATCTTGCCACCGTACAGGTTGGAAACCAGAGCGCGGGTGCCCTGGTCGCCGCCCTGACCGCCGCAGTAGACGATGCCGGGAACCTGAGCCACACCGGCGTCCTTCAGAGCCTCACACATCTTCACGAAGTTGTCGGTGGTCCAGGTGCGGTCACCCTCCAAGTTCACATACTGCAGGGCGTTGGCCTCCTCCAGCATGTTCTTGTTCAGACCCATGTAGAAGGGAGCGGAGGACAGGGGATACATGTAGGCGCCGTCCTTGCCCTTACAGGCGTTGATGAGGGCCTCGTTGTTCACGTCGGCCACGAACTCGTCGGTGAACATGTCGTCCAGCTTCACCAGCTTGCCGGCGTTGCCGTACTCGATGATGCGGCCGGGAGCGTCGAACAGGCGATCAGGAGCGGTTCCGCCCGCGATGGCGGCGGTGAGGGCCTCGGGGCCGGAAGTGAAGTCGATGGTGGTCAGCTCCACCTTGATGTCGGGGTTGGCCTCCTCAAAGGCGGCGATGACTTCCTTCTCATAGACACCGGCCTGCTCGCCAGCGCCGAAAGTGGGGAAAGCCCACCAGGTGATGGTGGTCTTGGCAGCGTCGCCGCCGTTGGAGCCGGAGCTGCTGGGCTGGTTGGGCTCAGTGCTGCAGGCGCCCAGGCTCAACGCCATGGAAGCGACCAGCGCTGCCGCAAGAAACTTTTTCATGTTCGTCTACCTCCTATAAATTCATTCCGTCGCGTATCCGGCCCCGTTTCCAGGCCGGTGAGGGGAATTGTCAATCCGCACAAAATCGACCGTTCCATTCCCCTCCTTCTGATTGAATTGTATAAGGTATAGGCAAAATAGTCAATACGAATTTGAAAATAATTTTAATTTCGTGAAAACAGCGAAAATAATTTGATGAATTTGAACAAATTGCCAGTCTTTTTCCTTCTAGATCACTTTTGTACATATTTTGCTTTTGGGGCTTATTCTCCCTCCAAAGGCACCAAATACCGCTCCAAAAACAGGGTAAAGATCAGGGCGCACACCACAGGCATGAAGAGCAGCGGGGCCAGATAGCGCAGGCTCACCTGGGAGGCCACCTGGACCAGCAGGGAGAGGATCACGGCGCTGGGCAGGTGGGCGATGAAAAAGCGCAGGCTGTTGGCCCACAGGGCGCGAAAGCCCATTTGGAACCGGGCCAGAATGGGAAACAGCACGCAGGGCACCCCCAGCAGTACCACCAGCAGCCCCCGCCACAGGTAGTAGCACATCTGGGCCACCCGATCCCCCTGGACGGCCAAATAAATGAGCCAGGGAAATCCCACCAGGAACATGAGGGCAAAGGGCAGGCACACCAGGGTGGACAGGATGCCCACCTTCAGGTTCTCCCGGAAGGAGCGGAAAAAGCGGCCGTAGGTGTGGCCCTCCCCCTGGCGGATGCACCGCAGGGTGGTGAGGTACAGGGCGCTGGTGGCCGGGCCGATGGTGACCACGGGCAGACAGCACACGATCCACAGAAGGCTCACCCCCACCACGTCCACCAGACGGGCGATGCCGCCCCAAAATCCGTTGTTCGGATCAAACATTCGGTTAAAATTCATACGGTTCCTCCCCGCCGGGTCTCCCCGGCTCGTTTTTTTCCATTGTAGCCTACCGGCCATTTTTTGTACAGCAAAAGAAAAGAGCCCGCCGCAGAATAAAAATTCTGCGGCGGGCATAAAGTTTTTTTGCTTTTTCCCAGGCTCCCGTTCCCTTTTGGCCCCCGTCACCGAGCGTGCAGCCAAAGGACACAGCTCGCCTGGTAGCGGGCCGGAAGTTCTTTTTGGTTCTTTTTCTTTCAAGAAAAAGAACTTAGGAGAGCTGGAACTGGCCGGTGTAGAGCTGATAGTAGCGGCCCTTCTGGTCCAGCAGCTGCTGGTGGTCGCCCTTCTCCTGTATCTCGCCGTGCTCGATGACCACGATGCAGTTGGAATTGCGCACGGTGGACAGGCGGTGGGCGATGACAAAGACGGTGCGTCCCTCCATGAGGGCGTCCATGCCCTGCTCAATGTGGCGCTCGGTGCGGGTGTCGATGGAGGAGGTGGCCTCGTCCAGGATCATCACCGGGGGATCGGCCACGGCGGCTCGGGCAATGGCCAACAGCTGGCGCTGGCCCTGGGACAGGTTGGCGCCGTCGCCGGTGACCATGGTCTGGTAGCCGTCGGGCAGGCGGCGGATGAAGGAGTGGGCGTTGGCGCTCTTGGCCGCGGCGATGCACTCCTCGTCGGTGGCGTCCAGGCGGCCGTAGCGGATGTTGTCCATAATAGTGCCGGTGAACAGGTGGGTGTCCTGAAGCACCGCGCCCAGAGAGCGGCGCAGGTCGTCCTTGTGGATGGCCTTGACGTCGATGCCGTCGTAGGTGATGGTGCCGCCCTCGATCTCATAGAACCGGTTAATGAGGTTGGTGATGGTGGTCTTGCCCGCGCCGGTGGAGCCCACGAAGGCGATCTTCTGGCCGGGGTTGGCGTAGACGGACACGTTTTTCAGCACCCGCTTGCCGGGCACGTAAGAGAAGTCCACGTGGTGGAAGCGCACGGCGCCCTTCAGCTCGGTGAGGTAGTAGTCCTCCCCGGGCACGTTGCGCACGGTGCCCCGGATGATGTGCAGCCCCATCTCGCCCTTGGCGTTGGGGTACTTCCAGGCCCAGCCGTGGTCGGCCAGGGTCTCGGCCGCCGCGGGGGTGAGGGTGCCGTCCTTCTCCACCCGGACCCAGACGGCATTGGGGTCCTCCTGGTGGGGAGCCAGCAGCTTCCAGCCGCCCTTCTCCTCCACCGCCTGGCCCAGCTCCACGGCGGAGTCGTCGGGCTCCACCACCACGGGCACCAGGGCCATGCCGCTGCCCCGGGGGGTCTTCCAGGCCCAGGTGTGGGGACGGCCCTGGCCGGTGAACTCCCGCAGGGTACCGTTGGCGTCCTTCTCGGCCCCCACCAGGGTCACGGTGCCCTCGTCCACCTCGGGCTTGGTGTCCATGACCTCAAAGATGCGCTCGGCGCCCGCCAGGGCGGAGAGCAGGGTGGTCATCTGCTGAGAGATCTGGTTCAGAGGCTGGCCCACCTGCTTGGAGTAGTTGAGGTAGACCACCAGACCGCCCAGGTCGAAGCCCTGGATCACCGAGAGCAGTCCGCCGAAGGCGGCGGTGAGGGCGTAGCTGATGTTCATGAGGTTGCCGGAAACCGGCATGATCATGGTGGAGTAGTAGTTGGCCTTCTGGGCGGCGTCCCGGTAGGTGTTGTTCAGCTTGCGGAACTGCTCCTTGGCCTGCTCCTCGTGGGTGAAGGCCTTGACCACCTTCAGGCCCTCGATCATCTCCTGGATGTTGCCGTTGACGTCGCCCAGGGCGGCCTGCTGCTGCTGATAGAAGCGGCGGCTGCGCCCGCCCAGGCTGCGGAAGATGAGCATGGTGAGGGCCAGGATCAGGGCGGTGACGATGAACAGCTTCCAGTTGATGAAGAGCATCATGGCCACGATGCCCACGAACATCAGGCAGCTGGAGCACAGGGAGACCACGCTCTGCTCCAGGGCCAGCTGCACGTTGTCGGCGTCGTTGGTGAAGCGGCTCATGAGTTCTCCGTGGGGATGCTTGTCAAAATAGGCCAGGGGCAGGTCCTGCAGCTTGTCAAACAGGTCGCTGCGCAGGCGATTGACCCCCCGCTGGGCCAGACGGACCATGAGGGCGGACTGGCCGTAAGTGGCCAGACAGCCCAGCAGGTAGATGCAGACCAGCACCAGCACGGCGCTGGCCAGACCGGCAAAGTCGGTGCAGCCCGACCAGATAAAGTCGTTGATGATGCCCCGCATCATATAGGAGCCGCCGATGTTGGTGCACACGGACACCAGCAGGCAGCCCAGCACCGCCAGCAGGGGCAGCTTGCTGCGGGTGAGGTAGCCCACCAGGCGGGCTACGGTCTTGCCCATGTTCTTGGGCTTCTGGAATCCCCCTCGGGGGGCATGATTGGGTCCCGGCATTATTCACCCACCCCTTCCTGCTGAGACTGATAGATCTCCTGATAAATGGCGTTGCTGCGCAGCAGCTCCTCGTGGGTGCCCCGGCCGGCAATGTGGTCGTCCTCCAGAATGAGGATCTCGTCGGCGTACTGCACGGAGGAGATGCGCTGGGCAATGATGATGACGGTGGTGCCCTTCAGGTTTTTGGCGAAGGACTCCCGAATGGCGGCTTCGGTGGCGCTGTCCACGGCGGAGGTGGAGTCGTCCAGAATGAGCACCGCGGGCTTTCTCAGCATGGCCCGGGCGATACAAAGGCGCTGCTTCTGGCCGCCGGAGACGTTGACGCCGCCCTGAGACAGGTTGGTGTCAAAGCCGTCGGGGAAGGACATGATGAAGTCGTAGGCCTGGGCGTCCTTGGCCGCCTGGATGATCTCCTCCTCGGTGGCGTCGGGGTTGCCCCACAGCAGGTTCTCCCGGATGGTACCCGAGAAGAGGACGTTGGTCTGCAGCACCATACCGATGCGGCTGCGCAGCTCCTCCAGGGGGTAGTCCCGCACGTCCATGCCGTCCACCAGCACACTGCCGCCGGTGACGTCGTAGAACCGGGGGATCAGGTTCACCAGAGTGGACTTGCCGGTGCCGGTTCCGCCCACGATGGCCACAAACTGGCCGGGCTTGACACTGAAGCTGATGTGGGAGAGCACATCGTCGCCGGAGCCGGAGGCCACGTACTTGAAGGACACGTCCCGGAACTCCACCGCGCCCTTGGGCTGGGGCAGCGCCTGCTGGGCGGCGCCGGGCTTATCCTCCACGGAGGGCTCGGTGTTGAGCACCTCGTTGATACGGTGGGCACAGGCCTGGGAACGGGACAGCTGCAGCAGGGACATGGCCACCATCATCACGCTCATGAGGATCTGGACGATGTAGTTGATGAAGGCCTGGAGGTCGCCCAGCTCAAAGGTGGCCCCCATGACCATGCGGCCGCCGAAGTACAGCACCGCCACAGTGGCGCCGTTGAGGGCCAGCATCATCACCGGCAGAATGGCGATGATGCGCAGACCCACGGCCAGGGCGGCGTCCATCAGGTCGTCGTTGGACTTTTTGAACTTTTTCCGCTCAAAATCCCCACGCACGAAGATCTTGACCACCCGAATGGCAACCAGATTTTCCTGCAGGGTGTTGTTCAGGCTGTCGATGCGCTGCTGCATGACCTCAAAGAGCTTGGTACACACCTTCATGAGGATGCCGATGGCCAGCACCATGAGGGGGATGACCACCACCAGCACCAGGGCCAGGCGGGCGTTGAGGGTAAAGCAGATGGCCAGGGCGGCCACCAGCATCACCGGAGCGCGCACCAGCATACGCAGACCCATGGCCAGCATCATGGTCATGGCGTTAACGTCGTTGGTCATGCGGGTGATGAGGGAGGCGGAAGAGAAGCGGTCGATGTCCGCAAAGGAGAACTGCTGCACCTTGTCAAAGAGGCACTGGCGCAGGTTCCCGCCAAAACCCTGGCTGGCAAAGGCGGCAAACCGGGAGGCCAGCACGCCGCACAGCATGGCTACGCCTGCCAGCAGCAGCATGAGCAGGCCCAGCTTGAAGATCTCCACCTCGTCCCCGGCGGGGATTGCGGTGTCCACGATCTCTGACATGACCAGGGGCAGCAGCAGCTCGCAGATGACCTCCAGCACAATGAGCACCGGAGCCCACACCGCCTGCCGCTTGTAGCCCTGCAAGTGAGTCAGGAACAACTGAAGCAAGTAAATCATCCTTCCTTTTCCAAAACAATGGGTATTATGACCAACTACTGTGGCCGAATATCAGGATTTCTCCTGTTATTTTCGTGTTTCCCTTAAATTCCAGGGGTTTGCTGTAAATTATCCAGGATTCGCTGGTAAAAATTCTGCATCTGGACCTGCTCGGCGGTGTCAAAGCCGGCGTACATCCTGCGGGTGACCCGCTGCAAACAGGCATAGCAGTCGTCCACCGCCTTCTGCCCCTTTTCGGTCAGCCGCACCCGGTTGCACCGGGCGTCCCCCGGCTCGGGCTGGCGGTCGATGTAGCCCCGTTTTTCCAAGGATTTCAGGGATGTAGTCACCGCTGCGGGAGAAATATTCAAAATTTGCGCCAGTTCCCGCTGGGCCTGCACTCTCCCCTCTCCGCCGTGCTCCTGGGCGCTGCGCAGGATACACAGGAGCAGCGGGTGGCCGATCTCCCCCAGTCCGGCGGCGTTGAGCTCGGCCTGGACGGCGCTGCGGTGGGCCTGGTGCATGCGGTGCTCTATGACCCCCAAATCAATATTCAGGTTGCTCATGGGGTCCCTCCTTCCCATATCATTAACATATTAATCATTCGCGTGTTATCATTCTACCAGTTCTCTTTGGATTGTCAAGGGCGGTTGGCCATGGTTCAGAAATTGTTCACAATCTTACGATTTTCACTTTATTTGGAACATCCGTTTGACTTTTCCCGGGAAATATGGTATAATGCCCTAAAATCAGAACACATTTGCCGCCCGGGAAGGAGTCTGGCTATGAGTACGCTTACACCCAAGCAGCAACGGATCTACGACTATATTTTGACCTTCACCGCGGAGCATGGCTATCCCCCCTCGGTGCGGGAAATCGGCGCCGCCGTGGGGTTGAAGTCCCCTTCCACCGTCCACTTTCACCTGAAAGGACTGGAGGAGGCGGGCGTCATCATTAAGGCCGAGGGCAAGACCCGGGCCATCACCCTGCCCGGCACGGTCCACGCCCCCCACCCTGTGGCGGAGGAGCAGGCCCCCGCGGCCAACCGCATCCCCGTGGTGGGCAACGTGGCCGCAGGCTCCCCCATTTTGGCGGAGGAGTGCATTGAGGACTACCTCACCTTTGACACCCAGGGGCTCAGCGGCGAGCACTTCGCCCTGAAAGTCCGGGGCGAGTCCATGCTGGAAGCGGGCATCCTGCCCGGCGACCTGGTGGTGGTCCACCGCCAGAGCGAGGCCCACAGCGGCGAGATCGTGGTGGCCCTGTTCGAGGACGAGGCCACGGTCAAGACCCTGCGGCGGAAGGACGGACACACCTGGCTGATGCCCGCCAACCCGGCCTATGAGCCCATCCCGGGAGACCGGGCGGAGATCGTGGGCAAAGTGGTGGCCGTAGTACGGCGCTACTAATTACATCGAAAGAAACGAAAACCCCCGCTGGGAACGGTTCGTTCCCGGCGGGGGTTTTTATTTGCTCTGCTATGGAAAAGGGAATATAAAACACCCCGGGGCGAACCCCGGGGTGAAAAGTGAGACTTTTTTTATGGTAGCAGAGCTACTGATTAGTCAGCAACCTCAACCACGTACAGAGCGGTGATCTGGTTCTTGTCGTTGCGGGTAGCGACGAAGGTGTCGTTGTTGTCCTCAGCAACGGAAGCCAGGTTGCTCTCGGTGATCTTGCCGTCCTTGTCGATCACGAACACCGCGACGGTGTCAGTGTAGGAGTACTTGGTGCTGCCCAGAACGATGGTCTCGTTCTCGTTCTTGCCCAGCTTGGTGCCGGAGACGTACTTGTCGCCGTCGGTCTCCTCGGTCAGGCTGACAACCTGGCCGTCCTTGTTGTAGGAAGCAGCGCTGAACAGAGTCTTGCCGCCCAGGACCTTCTCGTAGGCGCCCTTCAGAACGTCAACAGTGGTGATCTTGCCGTCAACAACAGCGTTGAAGGTGTAGAACTCGTTGCCGTCGCCGTCCTTACCGGAGATAGCACCGGTCTTGGTGACGTAGATGTAGCTGCCATTGCTGGTGGACACGCTGCCGGAGGTCACATAGACCAGCTTCAGGTTGCCGCCGATGGTCAGGCTGGTGCCCTTGGCGTCCTTCACGTCGGGAACGTTCTTCACGCCGGTGTAGGCAGTGTAGGTGTAGTCGCCAGCGTTGCCGGAGCGGATGACGTAAACAGTCTTGCTGTCGCCGAACTGGGCGTTGCCGCTCTCGATGTTGCCCAGGCTGTTGGAAGTATCAACCAGCTTAGCGTTATCGAAGGTGTACACGCCGTCCTTCACGGTGTAGGAAACCACATAGGACTGGCCAGCCTTGATCTTCACGGCGTCGTCGGAAGCCTGCTTGAACTGGACCTCAGCCTGAGTGCCGTCGGCCAGGACAACCTTGGCGTCCTTGTTGCCGTCGTTCCAGCCGCCCAGCTTGACGTCCAGAACCACAGCGTACTGGGACTCAGCAGCCTTGGTCTCGGCAGCGTAGACAGCGTAGCCGTAAGCGTCAACGTACAGGTCGTACTCGCCCTTCACGTCCACAGCCTTGTCGGAGGTAAACTTGGCGCCCTGCTTGTACTCGGTGCCGCCGATGGTGATGGACTCCTTGCCGGAGGTGGTGATCATGCGGGTGACCTCGCCGGAGGTGGCCAGGGTGGCCAGGCTCATGGACTTGATCTGGCCGTCAGCCTTGGTGTAGATCACGATGTCGTCCTTAGCAAAAGCCTCGGTCTTGTAGTCCAGGCCGTCGACCTTGACAGTGCGGTCGCCGTCGGAGTTCTTGCCGGTGCCGGTGACCTTGCCAGCGAAGGTGTCGATCACGGTGATGACAACGCCGGTGACCTCGCCGGTGCTGGCGTTGGTCATCTTGTAGGCCTCAACGACAGTGCCGTTGGCGCCCAGCTTGTCGGTCTTGTTGTACAGCTCAACGTTCTCGGCCTTGGTGCCGTCGCCGTTGGTGTAAACGGTAGCCTTCAGAGCGGTGTTGCTCAGACCCAGATCCTTGTAGATCTGCTTCTTCTCAACAGCGGCAGTGTAGGTGGCGTCAGCGCTCACAGGAGCGGTGACCTTCTCACCAGCATAGGTCCACTGAGCGGAGGGACGGCCAAAGTCGTCCATGGTGGCAACGGTGGTGATCTTCTTCAGCTGGTTGCCGTACAGCTTCTCGCACAGCTGCTGATAGTTGTCACCAGTGCGGTTCTGGTAGTCCTCCTCGCGGACGACAGGGGTGTAGTCGTAGCTGGGCTTCACGTTCACGGAGATGCCGTTGCCGTCAACAGACAGGCCGCCGTTCTCCTTGGCGATAACCACGTTGCTCTCCAGGGCGTTCAGGCACAGCTGAGCAGCCTGGCTGCGGGTGATCTGATCGGTGACAGCCACGTCCACGTCCTCAAACAGACCGATCTTGGTGGCCTGCTTGGTGACAGCGACAGTCCAGTTGTCCTCGAACTCGCCCTGGAACTCAAAGTAGCCCAGAGCCTTCATGACCATCAGAGCAGCCTCAACAGCGGTCACGTTGTTGGAGCCGCCGTAGGTGGTGGCGCTGGTGCCGGAGGTCACGCCATTGGCGTAGATGGCGGACACGTAGGGCTGAGCCCAAGAGGGAACGTCGGTGAAGGGGTTGGTGCCGCCGGCGTTCAGCTTCAGCAGATGGGTCATGATGACAGCCATCTCGTTACGGGTGACCTTGTTGTCGGGGTTGAAGTTACCCTTCTCGTCACCCTCCATGACGCCCAGCATCTGCAGGACCTCAATGGCCTCCAGATTGTCCTGAGCATCAACATCGGGGTAGCTCGCGGCGCTGGTGCCCACAACCATCATGCCCAGGAGCATGACGGAGGACAGAGCCAGGCTGAGAGCGCGCTTCAGGTTTCTCATTGGAATTCCTCCTTAATGATTTTGAAACAGGAACCCTGCCCGGCACAACGGCACGGGCGCGGTTTCCCGCTTCATGTGCATAGCCTATCAGATTCCAGGGGGAAAGTCAACGGGTCAAGGGGCAATGTAACATAACTGTAACATTGCAATTTTCCCGGAAAAGCTGTGGATTTCTCTGTGGAAAACTCAAAAATGTTTGGATTTTTCTTCCCCCCGCTCTCCCGGAGGGCCGCCGTCCCCTCTTATGTTACAAAGCCAGGCCTTTGTTCATGGCGGCGGCGAAGGCGTCCAGCCGCTCCTCCATGCCGGGCAGGGCCATGGCCTCGCCGGGGTCGTTGGCGGTGGCCATGAGGGCAAAGCGGGGGGGCAGGTAGAAGGATTTATTCATGTTCATGGCGGAAATCACCTGCCGGGCCACGGTGTCACAGCCCGAGTAGCCCGACACCACCAGGGCAAAGACCGCCTTGTCATAAAACCGGGTCTGGCGGAACAGGGCGGTGAGGCGGTTGATGCAGGCGGTGAGGTTGGCCGAGAGGGCGTCGTTATAGTTGGGGCACAGGAGCATGACGGCGTCGGCCCGGCGCACGGCGGGGTAGACCTCCTCCTGCATGACGCCGCCGTAGAAGCAGCCGCCCCGCTCGCCGAAGTGGAGGCACATGGTGTAGGGACACCCGGCGCAGTCGGAGAGGGTGCCGTTGCGCAGGCCGATCTCGGTGACCTCCCACTGGTCCCCCAGGCGCTGGCGCAGGGCGCTCCACAGGGCCATGGTGTTGGAGGTGTGGTGGCTGGAGGCGTGGAGAACCAGCAGGTTGGGCCGCACATGGCGGGGCAGTTCAAAGGTCTCCACCCGGGCGGCCAGCTCCTTCACCGCCGCCACATAGGCCATGGCCAGGTCCACCCCCAGGTTTTTGACCTGGATGCGGAAGTTGGCCAGGGAGCCGGTGGCCTCCACCAGGGGCCGCCCCACCAGGGCGCAGCCCGCCCCGTTCATGGCCAGGGCGGCCTGGGCGGCGGTGGACTTGGTGTAGAGCTCCCCGGGGCCGTCCACAATGAGGCCGCCGGTGCAGCCCTTCAGCAAGTCAGGCTCCCGCCGCAGCCGGGAGAGCATGCGCTGATACTCAAAATTCAGCCCGGCCTCGTCCAGAGGCAGAGCCAGCAGCAGACGGCTGTCCTCCAGGTGCTCCAGCTCCTCCGCCCGGTGCAGCATCCGGCAGCGCTGGCCCGCCAGGGCCGTCCCCAGCACCCGGTCCAGCCGGGCCTGGGCGGCGGGCTCCTCCAGGGAGGGATATAAAATGGTCAGAGACATGACGCTTCACTTCCCAAAGTTATAAAATCTCCTTCAAATGCTCCGCCGCTTCCCGGATGTGCCCAAAGAGGGCGTCGGGGATGTGGGGCAGCAGCTCGGTCTCCACGCCCGCGGGGGTGTACCGGTTCTTGCAGCCCATATAGACCCCGTCCAGGAACACGGAGCCGCAGTGCCACTCTCCCCGCAGGGTGAGGAGGATGGACAGGGCGCCGGAGGAGAGGGCGGGGGCCACGTAGGGCTTGAAGCCGATCTCCCGCATGACCAGGTTGGCGGTGACCGTCTTGTGGGTGAGCTCCTGGGAGATCTCCTCATTATAATGTTCAATGGAATTGGCGATGAACAGGCCGGTGCCGTGGGGGCCGAAGGAACGGCCCTCCTTTAAAAAGGAAGCCAGGCGGGGGTCCTTCTTGGCAAAGTAGGCCGCCCGGGCGTTCATGACGCCCAGACCGAAGCCCTGGACCTGCTCGGGGCGCAGGCCCTTGCCGTCCCAATTTCCATCCTCGTCCTTGTTGCTCTCCAGATAGGCGGTCTTGGCCAGGGGGTCCACGGGGTCGGAGACGGCGCACCACAGGCCCTGGAAGTTGGCCTTCCGGGCCATGCGGGCGTAGGTTTTCACAATGGCGGCGTTGTTTTCAAACTGGGCCATGCGCACGTCCTTCACCTGAGAGCCCACGGGCGGAATGCCCTTGCTGGCCACAAAGACGAACACGTCGCAGTCAAAGAGGTTTTCCGGCTTGACCACCTCCACGTCGGGGAAGGCGTCGTAGTCCCAGGGCAGGTTGATCTGGCCCATTTCAAACTCCCAGCGGGCGGTGATTTGGTCGGAAAGGTCGCAGATGCCGATTTTGGAGATCACATCTCCGCCCAGCAGCTTGAGCCCGGTGAGGAGGGTGGAACCCACGTCGCCGATGGCCAGAATGTTCACCCGCTTCTTGCCCGTGTTGGGGGCGGCGGAGAGAAGGCTCTCCCAGCCCACGCGCCCGGTATTTACCGCGGTGAGCTGGCCCGCCTCCAGGGCGGTGGCCAGGGTGTCGTCCAGCTCCATCTGGGGCAGACGGCTCTCGTCCAGCACCTCCAGGCCGTGTGGGACCTTCAGCTGTCCGGGGGCGGTGACCTTAAAGGAGCCCCGGCCCAGGACAGGGTCGCCCTCCACCAGGTAGTATACCCGACAGCCCTGACGGGGCTCCACCGGAGAAAAGGGCAGGTCGGGACGATGAGAGGCCAGTAAATTTCCATCCTTTTCGTAATAGTAGAACATAATATTACTCCTAGTTGTTATTTTTGAGGGGCGCGGCACGCTTTCTTGAAAGAAAGCTTAGCAAAGAACTTCCCGCAAAACTCCGTTTTGCTTCTTTTTGCTGCGGGAACATTCTATAAACGAGGATTCCGCCGCAGCGGCGGCGGGTTCCTTTGCCCACGGCGGCAAAGGAACCAAAACGCCGTTTCGGGAAGGGCCCCTTCGGAAAGCACTTCCTTCCGGCGGGCAAAACCTGAGTGGCTTCCGCCCCTCCTTCCGGGCCACTGGGCCCTGGCGTAACGGAAATTCAGGTGCGAAACTCCCACTGGGG
>USCO01000035.1 GCA_900553135.1 uncultured Eubacteriales bacterium
ACTTGCACTCGATGGTGCCCTCAGCAGCGGTGTTGGGAGCGTCGTGCTCAGCCAGAGAGCTGTTGGTCACGTCGTCCACGATGCCGATGGTGAAGTGATCCTTGGGAGCGTCCTGAGCCAGGTTCTCATAGACAGCGAACACGCTCTTGGGCGGGGTGTCCTTGGAACCCAGGCCGTAACGGCCGGCCACCACGGTCTTGTCGGTGATACCGGCAGTGGACAGGGCGGTGATGACGTCCAGGTACAGAGGATCGCCCAGAGCGCCGGGCTCCTTGGTGCGGTCCAGAACAGCGATCTTCTTGGCGGTGGCGGGGATGGCAGCGATCAGCTTGTCGGCCCGGAAGGGACGATACAGGCGGACCTTCACCAGGCCGACCTTCTCACCGTTGGCGTTGAGGTAGTCAATGACCTCCTCGGCCACGTCGCAGATGGAACCCATGGCAATGATGACGCGGTCAGCGTCGGGAGCGCCGTAGTAGTTGAACAGCTGATAGTTGGTGCCCAGCTTCTCGTTGACCTTGCCCATGTACTCCTCCACGATCTCAGGCAGAGCATCGTAGTAGGGGTTGCAGGCCTCGCGGTGCTGGAAGAAGATGTCGCCGTTCTCGTGAGAGCCGCGCATGGTGGGACGCTCGGGGTTCAGAGCGCGCTTGCGGAAGGCCTCAACAGCGTCCATGTCGACCATCTCAGCCAGATCCTTGTAGTCCCAAATGGCGACCTTCTGGATCTCGTGGGAGGTACGGAAGCCGTCGAAGAAGTTGATGAAGGGGACGCGGCCCTTGATGGCGGACAGGTGGGCGACAGGAGCCAGGTCCATGACCTCCTGCACGTTGCCCTCAGCCAGCATGGCAAAGCCGGTCTGGCGGCAGGCCATGACGTCGGAGTGGTCGCCGAAGATGTTCAGAGACTGAGCAGCCACGGTACGAGCGGACACGTGGAACACAGCGGGCAGCAGCTCGCCGGCGATCTTGTACATGTTGGGGATCATCAGCAGCAGGCCCTGAGAAGCGGTATAGGTGGTGGTCAGGGCGCCGGCGGCCAGAGAGCCGTGCACGGTACCGGCAGCGCCGGCCTCGGACTGCATCTCGATGACCTTCACGGTGGTGCCGAAGATATTCTTCTGGCCCTGAGCCGCCCACTGGTCAACATAGTCGGCCATGGGGCTGGACGGAGTAATGGGGTAGATGCCGGCTACCTCGGTAAAGGCATAGCTGACATATGCGGCCGCATTATTGCCGTCCATGGTTTTGAACTTTCTTGCCATAGAGTTCCCTACTTTCTTCCTTAATCAGTAGATTTCCAAAATTCCGGCCGCCCACGGGCCGGTATTTGGGGTCTCTGCCCTATTTTACTGTCTCCGGCCCCCAATGCCAATGGCGGAAATAGTTATAATAATTATAACTATTTACTTATAAGGGGACGTTCCAGCCCCGCCCCTGGGCAGAATGGGGCGGTTTGGTTGATTCGACAGGTTTTAGTTTATCACTTTTTGTTTCATTTGTAAATTCATCCATGGCGTTTTTTCCTTGTTTTTCTGACAAAGATAGCCGTTGGTATTGCAATATTTCTTGCAAAAGATTACAATGGACAGGAAAAAACAGCCAAAATTTTGGCTTGCTCCCCCCTTGGAGCCATAAGTAACCGGTATTTTCAGTTGGAAGAAGGAGGAAATTTTATGGTTTGCCGCGTTCCCTCCCTGGGCCTGCACGGCGTCACGGGCTACCCGGTATCGGTGGAGTGTGACCTGTCCAGCGGCCTGCCCGCCTTCACAGTGGTGGGGCTGCCCGACGCGGCGGTGAACGAGGCCCGGGAACGGGTACGCGCCGCCATTAAAAACTGCGGTTTCTCCTTTCCCGTCAGCCGCATCACGGTAAACCTGGCCCCCGCTCATTTAAAAAAGGTAGGTACCCTTTACGATCTGCCCATTCTGGTGGGGCTGCTGGCCGCCCAGGGCCAGCTGCTTTTGAAGGAACCGGACAGCGCCTTTCTGGGGGAGCTATCCCTGTCCGGGGAGCTGCGCCCCGCCGCAGGCGTGCTGCCCATGGCCCTTTGCGCCAAGCGGGCGGGCATCCGAAAGCTATATGTGCCCAAGGACAACGCCGCCGAGGCCACCCTGGCCCGGGGCCCGGAGGTCTACCCGGTGGAGTCTGTCTCCCAACTGGCCGCCCATTTGCGGGGCGAGGCCCCCATCTCCCCCGCGCCCCCCTGGTCGGGAGAAGGGCTTGCGGAGCCCGGCCCCGATTTTGCCCAGGTGAAGGGCCAGGACCAGGTGAAGCGGGCTCTGGAGATCGCCGCCGCGGGCAGCCACAATATTTTAATGGTAGGGCCGCCGGGGTCGGGCAAGTCCATGCTGGCCAAGCGTCTGCCCTCCATCCTCCCCGATATGACCTGGGAGGAGTCCCTGGCCGTGACCGAGATCTACTCTGTGCTGGGGCTCACCCGGCCGGAGCACCCCCTCATCACCCGCCGCCCCTTCCGCTCTCCCCACCACAGCGTCTCCGCCGTGGGCATGTCAGGAGGCGGGGCCAACCCCAAGCCGGGAGAAATTTCCCTGGCCCACCACGGGGTGCTCTTTCTGGACGAGCTGCCAGAATTTCAAAAGGATGTGCTGGAGGTGCTGCGCCAGCCCATGGAGGACGGCCAGGTCCAGATCTCCCGGGCCTCCGGGTCGGTGACCTACCCCAGCCAGTTCATGCTGGTGTGCGCCATGAACCCCTGCAAATGCGGCTGGTACGGCCACCCCTCGGGGCGGTGCCGCTGCTCCCAGGGGGAGGTGCAGCGCTACCTCTCCCGCCTCTCCGGTCCCCTGCTGGACCGCATCGACCTGTTTGTGGAGGTCCCCGCCCTGGAATTTGACGAGCTCTCCCGCCGGGGAGAGGGGGAATCCTCCGCCGAAATCAAGAAGCGGGTGGACCAGGCCCGCAGCGTTCAGAACGCCCGGGGCTGCACCGGGGGCAACCGGGCCCTGGACCAGAGCGCCCTGGAGGAATTCTGCCAGCTGGACGAGGCCTGCCAGCGCATCATGAAGGGAGCCTTTGACCGCATGGGCCTCACCGCCCGGGGCTACGACCGCATCCGCCGGGTGGCCCGCACCATTGCCGACCTGGACGGCAGCCAGGCCATCCAGCCCCACCACCTGGCCGAGGCCTTGCAATACCGTCCCCCGGCCTATCTCCGCCGCTGACTGGTGCCGCCCTTTGGGGCGGCACTTTTTTCTGAAATTCTGGACATTTTCCCCCGATTTGGATATAATAGTGTGAATCTTAAGTCAGATGCAGGAAAGGACGCAAACAGATATGAACGAGATGATTCTGCTGAAACTGGGGGAGCTGGTCCTCAAGGGCCTGAACCGCCGCAGCTTCGAGGATAAATTGCAGGCCAACATTCACCGCCGTCTCCATCCCTTCGGCCAGTTCCGGGTCTACACCCGCCAGTCCACCACCTATGTGGAGCCCAAGGACGAGAACTGCGATGTGGAAGGGGCTTACGAGGCCCTTCAGAAGGTTTTCGGCATCGTGGGCCTGTCTCTGGCCCGTCCCTGTGAGAAGGACAAGGACGCCATTCTGGCCTGCGCCAGAGAGTTTCTGGATGACCAGCTGCGCTCCGCCCGCACCTTCAAGGTGGAGACCAAGCGGGCCGACAAAACCTTCCCCATGACCTCCATCCAGCTCAGCCAGTATGTGGGCGGCGAGCTTCACGAGGCCTATGACAACCTGGAGGTAGACGTGCACCACCCCGAACTCACCGTCCATGTGGAGGTGCGGGACTTTGCCGCCTACGTCCACGCCGATCCCGAGCCCGGCGCCGGCGGCCTGCCCGTGGGCATCAACGGCCGGGCGGTGTCCCTGCTGTCCGGCGGCATCGACTCCCCCGTGGCCAGCTGGATGATCGCCAAGCGTGGCGTGGCCCTGGAGATGGTCCACTTCTTCTCCTACCCCTACACCTCCCCCGAGGCCAAGGAGAAGGTGCTGGAGCTGGCCAAGCTCCTCACCCCCTACACCGGACGTCTCACCGTCCACGTGGTCCCCTTCACCGCCATTCAGGAGGAGCTGCGCCGCTCCTGCCCTGAGGAGCTCTTCACCGTCATCATGCGCCGCTTCATGATGCGCATTTCCCAGGCCGTGGCCAAGCGGTGCGGGGCCAAGGCCCTGGTCACCGGCGAGTGCCTGGGCCAGGTGGCCAGCCAGACCATGGAGGCCATGATGGTCACCGGCGCCGTGGTGGATCTGCCCATCCTGCGCCCCTGCGTGGGCATGGACAAGGAGGAGATCGTCCAGATCGCCCGGAAGATCGGCACCTTCGACACCTCCATCCTCCCCTATGAGGACTGCTGCACCGTCTTTACTCCCCGCCATCCTCGTCTGCGCCCCCTGCCCGGCGAGGTGGCCGAGGCCGAGAAGAACCTGGACATCGAGGCCATGGTCCAGGCCGCTGTGGACGGCATCGAGCGGGTCCAGGTGAACCTGTAAGGAGGGACGGGAGATGGCTCACACCGTAGAGATCCTGTCCGTAGGCACCGAGTTGCTTCTGGGCAACATCGCCAACACCGACGCCCAGATGCTCTCCCAGGGTCTGAGCGCCCTGGGGCTCAACGTCTACTACCACACCGTGGTGGGGGACAACCCCCAGCGGGTGCTGGCGGCGGTGGAGACCGCCCGGAAGCGGGCGGACATCATCATCACCACCGGCGGTCTTGGCCCCACCTGCGATGATCTGACTAAAAACGTGCTGGCCCAGGCCTTCGGCAAGGAGCTGGTCTATGATGAGGAGTCCCTGGAGCGCATCAAGGCCTACGGCAAGGCTACGGGCCGCCCACTGACAGCGAACAACTTCCAGCAGGCGCTGGTGCCCCAGGGCTGCACCGTGCTGCTCAACGACTGGGGTTCCGCCCCGGGCTGTGCCTTTGAGGCCGACGGGGTCATCATGCTCCCCGGTCCCCCCAGCGAGTGTACCCCCATGTTCCGCTACCGGGTGGTGCCCTACCTCCAGGCCCTGTCTGAGGGAGTCATCGCCTCCCACACCCTGAAGCTCTTCGGCATCGGCGAGTCGGCCATGGAGGCCCAGCTGCGGGAGGAAATGAACGCCATGTCCAACCCCACCCTGGCCCCCTACGCCAAAGAGGGGGAGTGCGAGCTGCGGGTCACCGCCAAGGCCCCCACCATGGAGGAGGCCCAGGCTCTGCTGCTGCCCAAGGTGGAGGAGCTGAAGGCCCGCTTCGGCGCTCTGGTCTACGGGGTGGATGTGCCCTCTCTGGAGTCTGTGGTGGAGGGGCTTTTAAAGGAGAAGGGTCTCACCATCGGCACCGCCGAGAGCTGCACCGGCGGCCTGATGGCCAAGCGGCTCACCGACGTGCCCGGCGCCTCCCAGGTGTTCAAGGGGGGCATCGTCTCCTACACCAACGAGGTCAAGCACAACGTGCTGGGCGTCCCCCAGGAGCTGCTGGCCCAGTACGGCGCCGTGTCCGCCCCCGTGGCTCAGGCCATGGCGGAGGGAGCCCGTCGGGCCCTGGGCTGCGACATCGCCCTGTCCTCCACCGGTGTGGCCGGTCCCGACAAGGACGACCGGGGCAACGAGGTGGGCACCATGTTCGTGGCCATTGCCGGCCCCGACGGCACCCATGTGCGGGCCCTCCATCTTGGCTCCCGTCCCGTTCGGGCGCGGCTGCGTACCCAGACCGCTCACCACGCCTTCGACCTGGCCCGGCGGTATCTGGCCGGTCTGCCCCTGGAAATTTGATGCATCAAAAAAAGGCCACCTTCGGGTGGCCTTTTCCGTTATCGTTTTCTTTTATTATCTCTGCCTCGTTCCGCATCCTGTTCGCTTGCTTCTCTTTGTTTTTCCACATCGTATACCCCTAAGGTCATACGGATCCGGTATTTCATGGTCTTCTCAGTCCGATGATCCATCAGCACGGTGGCACACATACAAGCCAGAAAGCTTATGACCAATAGGGGAAACCCTTTTCCAAATTCCCAAAAAGAGACCCACATTATCACAAAGGAAAAGCAGGCCAATATCAGAAACACCAAGGAAAGCGCCTTGGACAAACCCTCGATGTCCCGGAGCTTCTCCATCTTCCGGTTTTGATTTCGGATTTGCAGATAATAGACGCAGTGTCCATAGAAATACATGGACAAGCTCTCCTGATCCACTTCTTTCTTGCCCGAAAGGCCCAGCACTTCTGTTGCAAATTCTTCTTTCAGCTGCTCATACCGTTTTCTTTTATATTCATTGAAAATGGGGCCGTTCTGATTATCCAGCAGCCGCTTCGTATAAGTCTGCAACATCGGCTTATGGCAGATATGGTCACGGAATATGCTGCCTATCCAGCCGGTTTTCGAGTTGCCGTCCTCCTTTCCAGCGTCACGGTCCTCATAAAGTCTGTCATACAGCTCCTGCACGGCAGACCCCAGCAAAAATGTCAGCAAAGCAAACAGCGCGATCACGCATGTGTTCCACAAAAATTCGCTCATGCACCCGGCTACCGGAAGCAGCCCAATCCCTTTGTATATGCCTTCTATCGGGCTGAGTTCCACGATCCGGAGGATTCCCTCCGCCCCAAGGAGCAGGAGCGACCCGGAAATAAAATGGTTCAGATAATCATAAAACCCCTGATGCTCGATCAGGCTGTCCAAACCGCCCATCAAATCCCCTCCCGTGCCATCTTCTGTGGATTTCATTATAGCATTTGGGACAGGGTTCTACAATTTGTTTCTGAGAAAAAAGGAAGGACTGTATCGTCCTTCCTTTTCCATCTTTATTTCAGCAAGTTTGCCTTCTCCAGGCGGCTGCGGATCATGGGCCCCACCGCCATGGCGGCCAGCATCTTCAAAAAGTCGCCGGGGAGATAGGGGATGACGCACAAACCAAGGGCCGCCCCCACCTGGGTGTCCATAGAGAAGCAGAACCAGGCAGTACCCAGGGCGTAGCACACTGCGGTGCCCAGGATCATGCCCAGGATCTGCAGCAGGCGGTTGTGGGTGCCCTCAATGACCAGCCCGGCAATGGCCACCATGGGCAGAAAGCCCACGATGTAGCCCCCGGTGGGGCCCGCCAGCTTGCCCAGCCCTCCCGCAAAGCCGGAGAACACAGGCACGCCCACCATGCCGATGAGCATATAGACGATGTAGCTCACCGAGGCCCGCTTCCAGCCCAGCAGATAGGCGCTGAAATAGAGCACCAGGTTGGTCAGGGAGATGGGCACGGGGCTGAAGGGCAGCGGGATGGCCATGGGGGCCAGCACACAGGTCACCGCCGTCATCACGGCGATTATGGACATGGTATAAATTTTGCCGCGGCTTGCCGCCGCTGTCTGAGTATTCATTGTGATACGCCTCCTGCGATCCTACGTTAAATCTGGTAGCCCAGCTCGGTCAGCATGGCCCGGTCCTGAGCCACTCCCGTTCCGGTGGTGGTGAGCATGTCCCCGGTAATGGCGGCGTTGGCTCCCGCCTGGAAGAGTTTTCTGCCGCCGTCGGCAAAGCGCCGCCGCCCCGCCGCCATGCGGACCCAGGCCGTGGGGTTGAGGTAGCGGAAGATGGCCACCGATCGCAGCACATCCTCATCGCTCATTTTCTCCTGTCCCTCCAGCGGTGTGCCGGGGATGGGGGTGAGGAGGTTGAGGGGGATGGAGACCACCTCCAGCTGGGCCAGGTCCAGGGCCATGTCGATCCGGTCCTCCCAGGTCTCTCCCATGCCCAGGATGCCACCGGAGCACACCTCCAGCCCCGCCTGCTTGGCGCGGCGAATATTTTCCAGCTTATCCTCATAGGTATGGGTGGTGCAGATGTTGGGGAAGTTCCGGCGGGAGGTCTCCAAATTGGCGTGGTACCGGGTGACCCCAGCCGCCTTCATGGCCTGAAACTCCTCCAGAGTCTGAAACCCGTGAGAGGCGCACAGCCCCAGGCCGGTCTCCGCCTTTAACCGGCGGTAGGCCTCCAGGGCCTGCTCCAACTCCTGGCCGTGGAGCCCCCGGCCTGCCGTGACCAGGGAATAGCGGTGGACTCCCGCCGCCTCGTTGTCCTTGCCCTGGCGGACGATGTCCTCTACCGGCAGGAAGGCGTACTCCTCCGCCTGGGTGTGGTAGTGGCAGGACTGGGCGCAGAATTTGCAGTTCTCACTGCACCGGCCGCTGCGGGCATTGATGATGGTACACAGCTCCCCCCGCTGGCCGCAGAAGGCCTTGCGGATGGCGTCCGCCCCCTGACACAGGTCCTCCAGGTCCAGCGTCAGCAGTCCGCCGAGGTCCTGTCCCCGCTGCAGCCGTTTTCCCTGCAGCACCTGTTGTGCCAGCTCATTCATTCTGCACCCCTCCATATCGTAAACCTTTTTCTTTTGGTAGTATACAATCATCCTCCCCAATTGTCAACCCCATTCAAAAAGCAGTTTACTTTTCGTTCCGGTTGTCAGATTCATCTTTTCTTGCTTTTTCTCGAACTTTTGATTATAATATTAAAGTTACCTTAAACAATTTGATCTCGCCGGAAGTTTTCCGGCAGCTCACGAGAGGAGATATTCATGCGTAATCCCTTCCAGCGCGGTCTCAGCGCCGCGGTCGCCTCCCTCTTGGCCTTGACCCTGGTTCTGCCTGCGGCAGCGGCAGATCCCCTGGCCTCCGGCGGCTTTGCCAAGGTGCTGATTTCCGCCCAGGAGACCGATTTTCCCAAAGAAAACCTGTCCCTGACTTTGTATCAGCGAAACCAATCTCAGGTCTTTCAGACCGTGGAGACTCTCTCCTATGTCACGGCCATCAACCGGGTGAGCAAGGACGTGGTCTTTCACATGACCCCCGCCGCCCAGCAGGTCACCGTGACGGTGGACTATCTCACCGACCTGGACGGCAACGGCTCCTACGAGCTGGTCAGCGGCCAGGAGAACCCTGTGGGCGACGTGCTCTCCACCTCTGAAACCCTGGTGCCCATCTCCAGCGGAGTCAGCTCCGCCCTCACGGTGGGCAAGACCTACGCCATCAGCGCCCAGCAGCTGCTGGAGGGGGGCGAGCGGGCCATCCAGAACCGCACCACTCCCGGCAGCGCCAGCTACCTCACCGGCATGAGCGGCCAGACCCAGTCCGCCGACCAGCTGGTCTATATGGTCACGGTCAGCTACCACTCCACCTCGGACAACAAGGACTACGAGCTGTGCTACTATCTGCGCCTGTACGATGAAATCCCCGCTCCCTGCGCGGCGGACTATCTGGACGTACCTGCCGACGCCTGGTACTACAACGCTGTAGACTATGTGGTCTCCCAGGGGCTGCTCTCAGGCACCGCCCGCAGCACCTTCGCCCCCAACCAGTCGGTGAGCCGTGCCATGCTGGCCCAGGTCCTCTACCAGGTGGCCGGACAGCCTGAGAGCGGCGTGAGCAATTTCTCCGACGTGTCCACCGACCACTGGAGCTATTCCTCCGTCTCCTGGGCCGTGCGGGTGGGCATTATGTCCGGCTCCGCCGACGGCCATTTCTATCCCGACCGGGCCCTGACCCGCCAGGAGCTGGCCCTGTCCCTGTACCAGTTTGCGGAGGAGATGGGGGTCAACACCAAGCCCCGCTCCGGTCTTGGCATCTACGCCGACGCCAACGACGTGGCCTACTGGGCCAAGGACGCCATGTCCTGGTCGGTGGCCATGGGCCTGCTCTCCGGCCGCACCAGCGGCAGCAGCCAGATTCTGGCTCCCCAGGCCACCGTCTCCCGGGCGGAATTTGCCGCCGTGCTCTCCACCCTGTGCCAGAAGGTTCTGGCCTGACCTTGTTTTGTTTGGCGCGCCCCTCTGAATTTCAGAGTGGGCGCGCCGTTTTTTGGTTTAAGGGATGGAATATTTGTCCAGAATGGACATATCCTAACATCGACAGGGCGCCCGGTCCTCCTCAGACCGCGCCGGAAGGAAAGGAGTGATCCCATGTCCCAACACAGGGGCCTGTTTGCCCCCCGCCGGAGAAACGCCGCCCAGGAGGCCGAGCGCCGGGAGCTGCTGGCCTCCCTGGCCAGCACCCGCACCCAGATCCAGCAGGCCTACGGCAGCTTCAACACCGTATGCGACAGCGACCTCATCGAGTCCTATGTCTTTGAGATCAAGGCTCTGCAATCCCGGTACGACTATCTGCTACGCCGGGTCAAGGAGCTGGAGTGCGCCCCATGACCCCTCTGGATCTGCCCTGGGCGGCAGTGATCCTGCTGGTGTTGTCCCTCATGGCTCTGCTCCACCGGCCCCTGGGCCGCCTGTTCCGCCTGCTGGCCCGCTCCTGCGTGGGGCTGGGCGTGCTGGCCCTGCTGGGCCAGGTGGGACAGTTCGCGGGGCTGTCCCTGGGGGTCAACGTGGTCAACGCCCTGGTGCTGGGCGTGCTTGGCGCCCCCGGTCTGGGGCTGCTGCTGATGCTGCAATGGGTCCTGCGCTAAAGGGCCCCCTTCCATTCCTCAGGTTTCTCTTGGCCGCCCGGCTGCCGGGCGGTTTTTTGTTGCCATCCTCTCCCGGTCTTGCTATGATTAAGGTGAAAATGGAAAAAAGCCTTGACTGTAAAGGAACTTGATACCCTATACTGGCCTCAGAAAGGACCATATTGGGAAAGGAGCGTCTCTATGACCATCCGAGAAATTGAGGAAGCCACCGGTCTGCCCCGTGCCAATGTGCGCTACTACGAGAGCCTGGGGCTCATCCATCCCGCCCGGGCCGCCAACGGCTACCGGGACTACCGGCAGGAGGATCTGGACACCCTGCTGAAAATCAAGCTCCTGCGGCAGCTGGACTGCTCCCTGGAAAACATCCAGGCCCTGGAGCGGGGCGAACGCTCCCTGGAGCAGGTGCTGTCTGAGGTTGGGACCGCGCTGGAGGAGCAGCAGGCCCAGACCCAGCACACCCTGGCGCTGTACCGGCAGCTGCAGGCCGACCGCCCCACCTGGAACGACCTCCAGCCGGAGCGCTACCTGTTCTGGAATTCTTCTGTCTCTGAGGCGCTGCCCCCCGTGCGGGACGCATCGGAGAATCTGAGCTACTACTGTCCCTGGCGGCGGTATTTTGCCCGGATGCTGGACTATTCCCTGTGTCTCGCCCTGTGGGAGCTGTTTTTGTGTCTGGTGCCGCGGGTCAATATTCTGGATGCCCCCCTGTGGCTGAATGTTCTGAGCGCCGCCGTGGCAATGGGCCTGATGTGCGTGCTGGAGGCGGTGTTCCTCCACTATTTGGGCACCACGCCGGGCAAAGCGCTGTTCGGTCTCAAGCTGACCCGCTCTGACGGCAGCCATCTGGGCTTTTTAGACGCCCTCTGGCGCACGGGCCGGGCGGTTCTCCTGGGCATGGGGCTGATGATCCCCCTGGTTGCTCTGGTGGCTCTGATCCTGTCCTACCAGCGCTGCCGCCACCAGGTCCCCCAGCCCTGGACGCTGGACGATGAGGGCTGGTCCGACGCCTCCGGCGGACGGCTCCCCTTCTTCGACCAGCGGGGCAGTGTGCTGCGGGTCCTTGGTTATGTGGGCTGTGAGATCGTCATGGTGGCCGCTCTGGTGCTGGGCTCTCTGGTGGCCGCCACCCCCTGGCACCACGGCTCCCTCACGGTCAAGGAATTTGTAAGCAACTACAACCACCTGCTCACCTACGCCAGCGCCCCCGACTCCCCCGGAGAGAAGCTGGGGGTAGATGGCAGCTGGTATCAGACCGATCCCAACGCCTTTATCATCCATGTCATGGGCGTAGAGCCTCCCTCCTTCCAATGGACCGAGAAGGACGGCCAACTCACCCAGGTCTCCTTCTCCCTCTCCTCCTCACAGCAGGCCTTTTTATATGAGTTCCCCTCCTCCTATGCAGTGCGCACCGTCCACGCTCTCCTGGGCGAACGGGAGCTGCTGCCCGGCAAGACACTGAGCGCCATCGACCAGGAGCTGCGGGAAGTGGTCGCCGGGGAGCGCACCTGGAGCATGGACGGCTGGGACATCACCTGCCAGATGGATTTCTCCGGCTACGATGTCTATCAGCAATACATGATGCCCATCGAAGGCGAGGCCCAGAGTATGACCTACTTCTTCTCCATTCAGGCCCAAACATAACCGTTTGAACATAGATTTCTTCTCCGCAAGGATTGACACGACTTTGCCTCTTTACTATAATAAAACAATATTCCGGCCGCTGCTCTGGCCGGGGTAAAATCTATCTCAGTAAATGAAAGGGGTTCTCCCAAATGAATGAGCGTGTCTACAATTTCTCCGCTGGCCCTTCCATGCTTCCTCTGTCCGCACTGGAGCGCGCCGGGTCAGAGATCACCAACTACCGCGGCAGCGGCATGTCAGTGATGGAGATGAGTCACCGCTCAAAGGTCTTTCAGCAGATTTTTGACGAGACCAAGGAAAAGCTGCGCCGTCTCATGAACGTGCCCGACGGCTATGAGATCCTCTTCCTTCAGACCGGTGCCTCCGGCCAGTTCTCCATGATCCCCCTGAACCTCATGGGTCCCAACGGTAAGGCCGACTACGCCGTCACCGGCAACTTCGCCGGCATCGCCGCCAAGGAGGCCGCCAAGTACGGCACCGTGAACATCGCCGCCGACACCAGCGACCGCGACCACAGCTACATCCCCGCTCAGGACCAGCTGAAGCTGTCCCCCGACGCCAGCTACTTCTACTACTGTGCCAACAACACCATCTACGGCACCGAGTGGCAGTACGTCCCCGAGACGGGCAACGTCCCCCTGGTGTGTGATATGTCCTCCGACATTCTCTCCCGCCCCGTGGATGTGTTCAAGTACGGTATCGTCTACGCCGGCGCCCAGAAGAACATGGCCCCCGCCGGTTTGACGGTGGTCATCATCCGGAAGGACCTGGCCGGCCACGAGCTGCCCTACACCCCCCTGATGATGAACTACAAGACCATGATCGACAAGGATTCCATGTATAACACTCCTCCCTGCTGGTGCATCTACATGCTGGGCCTGACCCTGGATTGGGTGGCCGAGCAGGGCGGCGTGGACGGCATGGCCAAGCTGCGGGAGCTGCGCTCCTCCATGCTCTACGACGTGCTGGACAACTCCCGCCTGTTCCACTGCCACGCCGAGAAGGGTTCCCGCTCCGGCATGAACGTCACCTTCCGCACCGGCAGCGAGGAGCTGGATGCCAAGTTCGTCCAGGAGGCCACCGCCGCGGGCTTCACCAACCTGAAGGGCCACCGCAAGACCGGCGGCATGCGGGCTTCCATCTACAACGCCATGCCTGTGGAAGGCGTAGAGAAGCTGTGCGACTTTATCAAGGAATTCGACAAAAACAACTGATCTTTCCTAAGACCGCGGGCCAGCCCGCGGTCTTAGCCCATCATTTTACATTAGATTTGAGGTAATCCTTATGTATCGTATCAAAACCATGAATAAAATCTCCTCTGCCGGTCTGGAGCTGCTGGACAACAGCCGCTTCCAGGTGGGCAGCGATGTGGAAAACGAGGACGGCATCCTGGTTCGCTCCGCCGCCATGCACGACTACGAGTTCCCCGACGCCCTGCGGGCCATTGCCCGGGCCGGCGCCGGCACCAACAACATTCCCATCGACCGCTGCTCGGAAAACGGCATCGTGGTCTTCAACACCCCCGGCGCCAACGCCAACGCGGTGAAGGAGCTGGTCATTGCCGCCCTGCTCATCGCCTCCCGTGACATTCTGGGCGGCGCCGAGTGGGTTCAGGAGCAGGCCCACACCCCCGGCGTGGACGTGGCCGCCGCCGTGGAGAAGGGCAAGAGCGCCTTTGTGGGCCCCGAGCTCTACCGCAAGACCCTGGGCGTCATCGGCTTGGGCGCCATCGGCGCGCTGGTGTGCAACATCGCCCTGGATCTGGGCATGGACGTATACGGCTACGACCCCTTCCTGTCGGTGGACGCCGCCCTGCGGCTGGACCGCCATGTCCACGTGGTGAAGAACGTGGATGAGCTGTACAAGGTCTCCGACTACATCACCATTCACGTCCCCTACAACAACAACACCAAGGACTTCATCAACGCCGAGGCCATCGCCAAGATGAAGGGCCAGGTGCGAGTGCTGAATCTGGCCCGGGGCGGTCTGGTCAACGACGACGACATGATCGAGGCCCTGGAGTCCGGCCGCGTGGCCCGCTACGTCACCGACTTCCCCGACGACAAGATTTCTCTGGTCAAGGGCGTCATCGCTCTGCCCCACCTGGGCGCCTCCACCCCCGAGAGCGAGGAGAACTGCGCCCGCATGGCCGCCGATCAGCTGAAGGATTACCTCATCAACGGCAACATCAAAAACTCCGTCAACCTGCCCAACGTCCACCAGGAGTGGAGCGGTATCTCCCGTGTGTGCCTGATGCACAAAAATGTGCCCGCCATGCTGACCCAGATCACCTCCATTCTCTCCGCTGAGGGGGTCAACGTGGAGAACCTGACCAACAAGTCCAAGAAGGATTACGCCTACACCATGGTGGACCTGAACAGCCGCATCAAGGATTCTGTGGCCGATCAGCTGCGCTCCATCCCCGGCATGATCCGCGTGCGGGTGCTGAACCATTGAGAGAGCTTCGGATTCAATATAATACTCCGGTAGTGCTCACCTTCTCCCTGCTGGCCCTGGGCGCTCTGCTGCTGGGCATGGTCACCGATGGGAGCTCCACCTGGATGCTGTTTTCCGTCTACCGTTCTCCCCTGACCCAGCCCCTCACCTATCTGCGCTTTTTCACCCACGTGCTGGGCCACGCCAACTACGCCCACTTCATCAACAACATCATGCTCCTGCTGGTCATCGGTCCCCCCATGGAGGAGAAGTACGGCAGCCGCCGTCTGCTGGCCTGCATCGTGCTCACCGCCTTTGCCTCGGGCCTGGTGCAGTTCATTTTCTTCCCTGGCACCGCCCTTCTGGGGGCCAGCGGCATTGTGTTTATGATGATCGTCCTCTCCTCCCTGTCGGGAATGCGGGACGGGGCCATCCCCCTCACCCTGATCCTGGTAGTCGTCCTCTATCTGGGCGGCGAGGTGGTGGACGCCGTGTCTTCCCAGGACGACGTCTCCCAGCTGACCCACATTGTGGGCGGCCTGTGCGGCGGAGCCTTTGGGCTCACGGTGGGCCGCACCCATGGAAAACGAAAATAAAAAACGCCGCCCGGCCGGGCGGCGTTTTCTTATGCTTGAATGGCGCTGTGGCTTTCCGCCTGCTTCCGCACCCACCCCAGCTTTCTCCAGTAAAACACCGCGGTGATCACGGGGGGGATAAAGTCGGAGATGGGCTCGGCATAGAAGGCCGCCATGGGCCCAAACAGACTGGGCAGCAGGAACAGAGGCACAAAGTAGACTGCCTTTCGCAGGAAGGACAGGGGTAGGGAGTAATACATCATTCCCATGCCGTTGAGTCCGTCCACAATGGCGTACTGTACCGCCATGGGCACGATGCCCAGGGTGGTGATGCGGATGGCGGACACCGCCAGCTGGGACACCTGGGCGTCGGGGGTAAAGATCCAGGTGAATGGGGCACAGAAGAGCTGGGCCACCACCAGCAGCACCGCCGTATAGATGACGCCGATGAGCAGGATGTACCGCTGGGCCTGGAAAATCCGGTCGGGCCGGCCTGCGCCCAGGTTGTAGCCCAGAATGGCGGCGGTGCCGCTGGTCATGCCGCCCAGAGGCATGGTGATGACCAACATAAAGCTCTGGGAAATGGTGGCCGCCGCCACCAGCAGGTCTCCCTGCTCCGCCCCACCGTAGCGCTGGAGCACCGCGTTGAGGGCAATGATCATCACATTATCCACCGCAATGATGAGGAAGGGGGTCAGGCCGGTGACCAGCACCCGCCCCATGATGCGCAGATTGTAGCCCCCAAAGGTGATGCGCACCTGGGGCACCGGGCCGAAGAGGAAGTGCAGCACATACAGGCAGCTGCCCAGCTGGCTGATCACCGTGGCGATGGCGGCTCCCTTGACCCCAAGGTCCAGGACAAAGATAAACACCGGGTCCAGCACGATGTTCAGCACCGCGCCCAGCATCACCGACTGCATGCCCTTCTTGGCAAAGCCCTGGCAGATGATGAACTGATTCATACCTGTGGACAGCAGGGCAAACACCGTGCCCGTCAGGTACCAGGAGTAATAGTCCAGAGCGTAGGGCAGCGTCTCCTGGCTGGCGCCGAAGAGGAGCAGGGCGGGCCGCCGGGTGGCGTAGGCCACGCCCATGAGCATCAGGGCCAGCACGGTAAGCAGCAGGAAGCAGTTGGCCAGTACCTTCTCCGCCTCCCGCCGCCTGCCTTCTCCCAGCCGGATGCTGATGAGGGGCGAGCCGCCCACGCCCACCCAGAAGGCCACCGAGCCCAGCATGGTGACGATGGGTCCGCACACCCCCGCCCCGGCCAGGGCCAGACTGCCTACCTCGGCAATGTTTCCAATGTACATCCGGTCCACCACGCTGTACAGCACGCTGACAAACTGGGCCAACATGCTGGGGATGGCGATGCGCAGCACCAGGGGCCGGATTGGGTCCCGTCCCAGATCGTTTTCCACTCTCATTTTCCCACTCCTGCTCTTTTTCCAAAATCTCTCACAATTTTCTCACGTAGCGGCCATTATAGCCTCTCCTCCACCCCGTTGTCAACCTCCCCTGCCCGTCCCCCAAAAATTCTTTCCCCACGCCCCTTGACAACTGTGTATCTCCCATATATACTGTGCATATAGTATATATACACTATAACGCAGAAAGGAACCACGGCGGCAGCCGACCCCCGCGCAGGGCG
>USCO01000036.1 GCA_900553135.1 uncultured Eubacteriales bacterium
TACTGCTGCGGCAGAGAGGGGGGCGGACCCTGTGATCCAGATTCAGAATTTGACGGTGGGTTACGGCACCCGTCGGGTGCTGGAGGAGGTCACCCTGGACTTCCGTCCGGGGGAGGTGCTGGCCCTGGTGGGGCCCAACGGTTGTGGCAAGAGCACTCTCACCCGCACCGTGCTGGGCCTGTTGCCCAAGCTGGGCGGGGAGATTTTGGTGGATGGCCGTCCGGCCCGGGAGCTGTCCCCCAAGGAGCTGGCCCAAAAGGCGGCCTACCTGGCCCAGACTCGGTCGGCCCCCAATATCACCGCCGGGCGCATGGTGCTCCACGGGCGCTTTCCCCACCTCTCCTATCCCAGAAGCTACCGCCCACAGGACAAGGAGATGGTGCGCCGGTCCATGGAGCGCACCGGGACCCTGGAGCTGGAAGGACAGCTCATGCCCAAGCTGTCGGGAGGCCAGCAGCAGAAGATCTATCTGGCCATGGCCCTGGCCCAGGATACCCCAACCCTGTTTTGGGACGAGCCTACCACCTATCTGGACGCCCGGCACCAGCTGGACGTGATGGACCTGGCCTGCAGCCTGGCCGGAGAGGGCCGGGCGGTGGTCATGGTGCTCCATGATCTGTGCATGGCCCTGCGGGGCGCCCACCGGGTGGCGGTGTTTCATCAGGGGCGTCTGCGGCAGGTGGGGACCCCGGAGGAGATTTACGCCAGCGGCGTGGTGGAAGAAACCTTCGGCGTGCGCCTGGGGCGGGTACAGCCCCCGGCGGGCTGGCGGTACTTTTATGAATAATGAAAGCGCGGACCGGAAAACACTTCCGGTCCGCGCTTTGTTATGCTTGCTTGTTCCAGTGGGCGGCAATGGTCTGGGCAATGCCCTGGGTGGAAATTTCTTCTGCCATGAGGCAGGAAATGCCCCGTTCCTCCAGGGCCTTGGCCGTCACCGGGCCGATGGCCACACAGGTGGTATCCGAAAGGGGCTGGGGATGGCGGCGGAAAAACTCCGTCACCCCGCCCGCGCTGGCAAATACCAAATAGTGGGGCGGCACCGCGGGGAGGGAAGTCTCCGCCACCTCGGTCTGGTAGAGGGGCAGGTCCCGGAAGGAAATCCCAGCGTCGGTGAGCAGTTGGGGCAGTTCAGGCGAGCCTTGGCGGGAGCGGAGCAGGAGGATTTCTTTCCCAGGCTGGACCCCTTGAATGAGAGCTTGGGCCAGCCCCCGGCTGGTGAACTCCTGGGGCACCAGATCAGGGAACAGGCCGTGCCGGGCCAGCGCGGCGCCCGTGGCCTGGCCGATGACCGCCAGGCGGCACCCGGCCAGAAGGCGCAGGTCCAAGGCATGCTCCGCCATGCCCCGGAAGAAGCACTCCACCCCGTTGGCGCTGGTAAAGACCAGCCAGGGTGCGGCGGAGAGATCCTCCCGCGTTAAGGGGAAGGGGAGAGCCTTGGGGACGGCGGGAGCCGCGGTCCATACGCCCGCGCCCATGGTCCGGAGGGCTGCCATGAGCGGCTGGGTGACTGCCTGAGTGCCGGTGAGCCAGACCTTCGCACCCCAAAGGGGCAGGGCCTCCCGGGGAGACAGATCCATGCCGGCTACCGCGCCCACCACAATGACCGCCGGGGGCTGGACTCCTTGGGCGGCCTGGGCAATCTGGTCCAGAGGGGCCCGGACACAGGCGGGAGCGGGGGCGTTTCCGCCTGAGACCACCGCAGCGGGGGTTTCAGGGGACATCCCAGCTTGGATCAGGCCCTGGGCGATAGCACCCAGCCGCCCCAGGCCCATGAGAAAGACCAGGGTGCCTTCCAGCTTGGCCAGCTCCGAGAGATGCAGGGGCAGGCCGTCGGCGTCCAGGGCGGTGTGGCTGGTGATGACGTGGAGACTGCGGCTCAGCCCCCGGTGGGTGACGGGGATGCCTGCTTCTCCGGGAATGGCAATGGAGGAGGAGATCCCGGGGACATATTCACAGGGAATTTGGGCCTGGCGCAGGGCCAGCATCTCCTCGCCGCCCCGGCCAAAGACGAAGGGGTCGCCCCCCTTCAGACGCACCACCGTCTTGCCCTGCTGAGCCAGGGTGACCAGGGTCTGACTGATGGACTCCTGGGGGGCCGAGTGGCGGCCGCAGCGCTTGCCCATGTATACCCGCTGGGCCTGGGGCGGAGCCAGCTCCAGCAGGGCAGGGTCAATGAGGTCGTCGTAGACCACCGCGTCGCAGCGCTGCAGCAGGCGCATGCCCCGCAGGGTAATGAGATCGGCTGTCCCGCAGCCGGCGCCCACCAGGGCGACAGAACCAGAATTCATGAATGGGGAACCTCCTCTTGGATCATTGCCTGGACCTGGTCGGGGTCCAGGGGGCGGCCCTGCGCCAAAGCGGCGGAGAAGAGCCGGGGCAGCAGGGCGTGCCGCTGGGCGGGGGAGAGTGGACCTTGGGTCAGCTGAGGGCGCAGCTGCTCCAGCCACAGCAGAATTTCCTCCAGGTGCTGGGGCAGCAGGGCTTCCACCTGGTCTTTCAGCCACACCGCGGCGGTGGGGCTGGCACCGGAGGTAGAGATGCCCACGGACAGCTCGCCCCGGCGGACCAGAGCGGGGAAAAGGAAGGTGCTGTCCTCCTTGCTGTCTGCCGCGTTGACGGGAATGCCCCGTTCCCGGGCCAGACTGGCGACCAGACGGTTGACCGCCGGGTCATCCGCGGCGGCAATGACGAAGGACTGCCCGTCCAGATCTTGGGGCTGGAAGGGCCGGGCCAGCAGCTGCACACCAGGAAGCGCGGCCAGCTGGGGCAGGATTTCCGGCGCCACCACGGTCAGCTTGGGGCCGTAGGGCAGCAGCTTGCCCGCCTTGCGCAGAGCCACTGCGCCGCCGCCTACGATCAGGCCGGACCGCCCGGATAATTCGACAAAAAACGGAAAATATGCCATGGGCTCCCTCCTCTGCGGCCGCTGCCGGAAAAACAAAGTGGGTCTATTATAACACACAGAACGAAGAAAAGCTGTGATCAGGATAACATTCTTTCTCGCCAGAGGAAAGAAAATTTGCCGCCGCACTTGATTTCAAGGCAGTTGTCTGGTATTCTATTAGTCGGCTATCAGGTCCGGAAGAGGAGCATTCTATGCAGCGGTATCGAAGTGGTCATAACGGGGCTGACTCGAAATCAGTTTGCGGGCAACCGCACGTGGGTTCGAATCCCACCCGCTGCGCCAAAGGGCTCCCGAAGCAAAAGCTTCGGGAGCCCTTCATTGTTACTTCAAAATCCGAGGTCTGCGAAAACTCCATACCAATATACCTGATATCTGGTTGTTTTTGTTGCCTCTTGCGAGACCCGTTCTCCTTTTTGCCTGCGGCGATAGAGCTCCAACATTGTTTCAAATTGCCTGGGAGGCAGAGGTCTGCAGCCTGAAATATTGCTGCTAGGCAAATGATTTTTTGCAGATGTGACGTATAAGATTCCGCCCTTGGCAAAGACATGAAACCAAAGCGGAGTCTTGTGTGCATTTAAAGGAACAGTATGGACATCGCGGGGGTTTTCCTGAAAACTCTGTGTTATTTGCTCATACATATCAAAATCCCCCTCAACCTTCTGAAGTATATATAAACAGAATTTCTAGATGCGCCAAATGTACGACGAGAATCTGCTCATCATTCTTCATTAGAAAGATAGTATCTAATTTCTAAAGTAGAGGAATATCCGCTGGCGGTGTCATGCAGCACAACATCACCATCACGCATGCATTGTCTCATCGCATTGCATACCATTGGGAATCGACTCCGCAATTGCAGACTTTTGTGAATATCATTTGCTTTGAGGACCAGTTCGGTTTGGCCATTCTCTTTTGCCATTGCTTTCTGATCTTCGATATAAGTTCGGATATCTTTTGTGGTAGTCTTAGGGTGGCTTTCTGGTGAGTACGAATGGAAGCCGCTGTTAATCTCCTGCTGTAATGATTTCACATCTTTTTCTAGTTTTTGAATTCTTACCAGAAGTTCTACGATAATAGCATCATAATTCATGATATACCCCCGAAAAACAATTAGAATTCTATAAAGCATTCTAACTCCTGATGGGAAGAATGTCAATAGAAAAATATATATATAGAAGCAAACCAGCGGCATGGAGTTTGGCTCCGTGCCGCTGGTTTGTTCTTTTTTGAGGGTACAAAACTGCAGAAATGGTAAAAATGAGAGTATTTCAGACATACGTATCAGGGGGCAGAAGGACAGAACATGAAGGGAAAAGCCTTTGGATTTGTGTCTCAAAAGCCCACGAAACCATATGCAGCCAGCATATTTACCCTGAAAAGGCAGGAGTATATAATGTTTGTGTACTTTACACTGAAATGACGGACGAGAAAGCGGATGACTGTGTGATAGGTAAAATGATAGCACTTGCCTGCAAGGCTGCGGTACGTATCCCGTCTCTGAGGCAGCACTCGACCGTTGAAGGAGAACGATTGTAAATGATTGACGTGACACGAGAGGATGGAATCGAGGTTCTGTCCTTCTCCAACCGTGTTTATAATTGCCTGCGCCGCAATGAGATCAATACCGTGGGCCAGGTGCTGGACTTTCCGGCGGAGGAGTGGAAGAATCTTTCCAATCTGGGAGCAAAGTCTGTGAGTGAAGTCCTGGATGTGCTGAAAGAGCTCCGAACGGGCTCTGGCCGCTTTGCCCTGGGCGTGCGGCCTGCCCGGCCTCCCGCCCCCGAACTGAAGCCCGAACCGGAACCGACTGCAGTGCAGGAGGATCGGCGGGCGGAACGATTTTCTGCCTGCATCGAAAATTCGGAGAACTGGCCCACGGATAGCGGTATTGCCAGGGTTGCCGCAAAATTGAATCAGCTCTATGTGGAGCGGATGGGGCTCAATGTCCGGGCGGTAAACGCCTTGAAAAACGGAGAGATCTATACCGGATTGCAGCTGGTACAGGCAACGCCCCAGGAACTGAAAAACCTGCGCAGTATGGGCGCAAAGACCATCGAGAACGTTCTGGAAAAGCGCGGAGAACTGCTGCAGGAGTTGGAATATGCCTTTGATATGGAGTGGAACGCTGAGGAGGAGCAGGCAGCTGGAGATGCTGGAACATCCTCCGAGGGCGGGCCGCTGCAACAATGGATCTGTGACCTGGCCCAATTTACCGGCGTGGGGCGGGGCATGATCTGGAAAGAGGCCGACCGCTGCCGCAGCGACCACCCTCAGGCGGATGAGCAGGAGCTGACCGCCCTCCTCTGGCAGAGGGAAGACATCCGCAGGGAGAGCTGCCAGGCGCTCCTTCGCTTGGTGGAGGAGCACGAGTTGGGCGTCAGCGCACCGGCCCTTCTGTCGGCCCTGCCCCCGGACACCCCCGGGGAGGTGCTGGACGGTCTGCTGTGGGAACTGGAGGAGCAGGGGCGCATTCGGATTCAAGGCGACCTGATCCAGCGCAGGCTCCCAACCGCCGTTGAGTACGCCCAAAATATCGCCGATGAGCGCACCCGGGAAATCCTGCTGGCCCGGCTGCGGGGGGAGACGCTGGAGGAGATAGGACAGCGCTATGGTGTGACCCGTGAGCGGGTGCGGCAAATCACCAAAAAGGTGCTGTCCCGCCGCCCCAGGCTCTGGGAGGACCGCTATCTTGACCTGTTTGAGCGCTATGAGTTCTCCTGGGAGGAGTTCCGCCTGGCCTTTGATGAGCCCCAGGAGACCTTCCATTACCTGGACATGATCCGCAGTACCAAGGGGGTACGCAAGCCCATCCGGGACATTTTGGCCGATGAGAGCATCCCCGAGAGCTTCAGGCGCAAGTCGGAGCGGGCCATCTACCGGCAGTATGTGACCATAGACGGCGTTCGGGTCAAAAAACAGCGTACAGAGCTGGTCCGCTACGTGGTGCAGACATACTGCACGGAATTGACCACCATGGAGGAATTCCTCCAGTGGTATCAGCTGCTTCTGGAGAGTATCGGCGCGGCGGATGATCCATCCCTGGCCGTGGAAGCGCGTACGTACGAAAATAGACTGAGCACCAGCGAAAACGTTCTCTGGAACCACGGGCACCGGTTTCGCTACTATCCTATCTCTCAAATTGACACCGGTCACCTGCTGGAGACCCTGGCGCTGGACCAGTATGAGGACATGGAGTTTTCCTCCCTAAAACTGTTTCGGGACAACCCCGACCTCATGGAGGAATATGATATCCGGGATGAGTATGAGCTTCATAACCTGCTGAAAAAGATCTGGCCCGAAACCTCTGAACTGAAGATCCAGTTTAAGAAGATGCCCACCATTGTCATTGGAGAGCCGGACCGAGACCAGCAGGTGCTCGGCCTTTTGATGCAGTATGCTCCCATCTCCAATGTGGAGCTGGCCAAGAAATACGAGGAGCAGTACGGTACCCGCTGGGACACCGCCATGGGAAATCTGTTTTCCTGTATCGACCAGTTTTTTCACAACGGGGTCTACCGCATTGACCATCCGGTCCTGCCGGAGGACCAATATGAGCGCATGAAGCAGCTTCTCACCGGGGACCTCTACACCCTGGCGGAAATCAAGCGGCTGTACCTGCGGGAGTATCCCCAGGGGAATGGGGCCCTAATCAATTCCTTCAACCTAAAGCAGATGGGCTTTCGCATCTATACCGGCTATGTGGTGTCCAGCCGCTTTGCCGGTGTCTCGGATTACTTCAACCACCTGTTGACAACGCCGGACCTGGTGGATATACGGCCCATCATCAAACGGGAAGGCGAACTGGCCGGAAACGCCTTCTGGCGTGATCTGGCGGAGCTGAAAGCAAAGCGGGAGATCGTGGAGTATCTGCCCAACCAGTTTATCAACCTCCGGCGGCTGACAGCCAATGGGGTCACGGTGGCCGATCTGGAGGACTACTGCGCCTGCGTGGCCGCCCGGGTCCGCACGGGAGAATTCTTTACCGTCGCCTCTCTGCAGAGAAAGGGCTTTTCCCATGCCCTGGAGGAGACCGGCTTTGACGACTGGTTTTTCTCCTCCATTTTGGCGGAGGACCGGGACCACTTTTCCACTCGCAGAATGGGAAAGAGCCGGCTGTTCTATCGGGGACACAGGACAGTCACCCTCCTTGATTTCCTGCGCTGGCTGCTGGAGTCGGTGGGGAAAATGGACATCTTTGACCTGTACGAGCTGCTGGAGCAGGAGTACGGCCTTTTGATCAAGCACGATAAAATTCTGGAGACCATCCGCACATCCGATCTCTATTACGACAACATCATGGAAGCGGTCTACATCGACTATGACACCTATTTCGAGGAGGTTTAACCATTGAATCTGCTGCAGGAAGGCGTGGAGCAGCACGCTGTATTCAACACGAATCTGACCCGAAAGCTGACCATTGACGGCCTCACCCAGGCCTACCCGGTCTATAAGATCAAGCTGGACTGGCTCTACTATAACGATCAGAACGACCGCATCGCCACCTGGATCAGCCAGTACCGTGCCCAGCACGAGGGGCACGCTCCGGACCCCGCGGACCGGGAAAATTACAACAACACCATTGAGCAGTTTATTGTGGACAGCAATCCCGATGCCCTACGGAAGACCAAGGCCAATATCAAAATGACCGACCAGCGGGAGCCCGGCGTGGTGCTCGCCGACGGCCGGATCATCGACGGCAACCGCCGCTTCACCTGTCTGCGGCAGCTCTCCGCCGCCGATGAGCGCTTTGGCTATTTCGAGGCGGTCATCCTGGACCGCAGCATCGAGCACAGCGCCAAGCAGATCAAGATCCTGGAGCTGAGCATCCAGCACGGCGAGGAGAGCAAGGTGGACTACGACCCCATCGACCGTCTGGTGGGCATTTATACCGACATTCTCAGCACCAACCTGCTGTCCGTGGAGGAGTATGCCAAGAGCACCAACGAGACGGAGAGCGAGGTCAAAAAGCGGGTGGAACTGGCCCAGCTTATGGCAGAGTTTTTGGAATTCATCAACGCGCCGGAGCAATTCCATATTGCCCGGGATCTGACCATCTACTCCACCCTGGACGAGCTTCAAAAGCTGCTGCGCAAGTGCCGCACGGAGGATGAGAAGGAGGACCTGAAAAACAGCGTCTTTACCAATATTCTGATCCGCCCCTACGGGGACATGGCCCGCTTTATCCGTGGATTCAAGAACATTCTGGGCAGCGACTACCAGGCTGACTTTTTGGAGGAACAGCGGGAGATTGCCGCTCAGGTCATCGACGCCCTGCCCCCGGTGGAGAAGATGAGCACACAGGTCATCCGGGACGAGATCCGCACCAACGAGGAGATGGGCGAGGCATTGGAGCGCTCCATGGACAAGTATCTCACCCGGGCCAAGAAAACGGAGACCCGGAACCGGCCCATTCAGCTGGTGGAGAAAGCCACCAACTTCCTGGAGAGCATCGACACCAATATCCTGCGGAAACTGAACGACAGTGAGCTTCGGCGCCTGCGCCACCAACTGGACCTGCTGGAGCAGACCCTGTCCCAGGTCCGGGAGAATCTGCCGTGAGCAGTTGGCTGCTGGACTATACCGGTCAGATCCGGCTGACGGTACCCGACGGAGAGGCGGACCGGCTGTGTGCCGGGAGCTTCTATAAACTCTCCCTGCGCCGTTATCTTCCAAGCCGGGACGGGGATACGCTGGTGGGGAAATCCTCTCTGACCTATCTGGACTTCAAGCGCATCATCCAGCTGTGTACCCGGGAGTGCGAAAAGCGGGGCATCCCCCTTCAGGTCTCCCATGCGCTGGGGCAGTACATTGACAGCCGGGAAAACTTTCTGGACCAGCGCAGAAAGCTGGGAATCGAGATCCAAAACCGGGATCCCAAGCTGGAGGGGACGTTTCAGGCATACAAGGCCGTGGTGGATGGAGCCATGGTCCGCCCCCTGCGGGAGCGGCAGATGTGGGACTCCTTCTTCATGTGTTCCATGCGCCGTTCGGCCAACTTCTCGGTGCCCGGCTCGGGCAAAACCGCCTCGGTGCTGGGAATGTACGCCCATCTCCGCCGCAGCGGCCTGGCCCGGCGTATTCTGGTGGTCTGCCCCAAGAACGCCTTTGGCTCCTGGATGGATGAGTTTGCCCTCTCCTTTGGGGGCCGCGACCCCCTCCGGGTGCTGGACCTGCAGGATTCCCGCTACTCCAACGCCGCCGCCCGGCGCACCGCCCTGCGGTACGATGCCGGGGACGCCAACCTCATTCTGGTGAATTATGAGCTGGCGGGCAGCGTGCTGGAGGACCTCACAGAACTGGTGCAGCGGGATACCCTTCTGGTTTTCGACGAGGTCCACAAGGTGAAAAAGGTGGGGGGCGAGTATGCCGCCGCGGCGCTGGAGCTGGCCAGGCACGCCGCCGCCCTGGTGGCCATGACCGGTACCCCCATCCCCAACTCCTATCTGGATGTGTACAACCTGCTGCATATCCTCTTTCCCGATGAGTATGAGGAGATGTTTGGTTTTTCGGAGGGGGTTCTGCGCAGCCCCACGGCTTCGGAGGTTTCCGCCATCAACAGCAGCCTGCGGCCCTTTTTCTGCCGCACCACCAAGCACCAGCTGGGGGTGCCCCCCGCTGAGCCGGATGAGGTGCTGACCTGCCCGGCCAGTGAAACAGAAAACCGCCTGCTGCGTCTCTTGCAGATGAAATACCGTAGAAACAAGCTGCCGCTGTTTCTGCGCATCCTCCAGCTGGAGAGCAACCCCCGGATGCTGCTCAGCCGGCTGGACCTGCGGGATTTTCAATATCTGCTGGATGACAGCAGGCCTGCCCAGGAGATCGACTTTGCCGATTACAGCGGCGAGGTGCGGGAGCTGATCGAGAACTGTCCGCCGTCCAGCAAGTTTCTGCGCTGTGTAGAGCGCGCCAGTTCCCTGGTCCGGGCGGGCAAGCCGGTGATCATCTGGTGCATTTTTGTGGACTCCATTGAGCGCCTGTCCGCCGCCCTGGAGGGGGAGGGAATCCACACCCGCTGCATCTACGGCGCGGTCCCCCTAGAGGAGCGGCAGCAGATTTTGCGGGACTTTCGCTCGGGACACATTCAGGTTCTACTCACCAACCCCCACACCCTGGCGGAATCGGTATCCCTGCACAGCGTGTGCCACGATGCCATCTATTACGAATATAGCTACAACCTGGTCCATCTCCTCCAGTCCAAGGACCGCATCCACCGCCTGGGCCTGCCTCAGGGGCAGTATACGCAATATACCTACCTCCAGGTGGAGTACCAGGGGGAGGAGGGTGCCTGGTCCATGGACGGGGCGGTCTATGAACGGCTCCGGCAGAAGGAGCAGACCATGCTGGAGGCCATCGACCGCCATGTTCTGGAGACCATGCCCACCAGCTGGGAGGACCTGGACGCCATCTTTGGACAGATGGGGCTGGTGGTCCGATAACCGGAAGATATGGGAAAATGACAGCGAAAACGGCGTAAAACCTGGTCCAAGGTGGAAAGAATTCAGCCCTTGGACAGAAGGAGGAAAATGATATGCGAATGTATGGCGTTCCCAAGGGAGGAAAGCGGGTCAAGCTTGCAGATGGTCTGAGCCTCCACATTCCCTTCGGCGTGGCCTATGGGAAGGACGAGGACGGCAACTTTAATATCGTCCAGTTCCAGTCCATTCCTGCCGGCTACCGCGGCGGCGCATTTACCGTGGAGGATGAGGAAGAGCGGCTGTGGAGCATCAACAGTCTGAAAAAGACGGCAGTCATCGACTTCACGTCAGAAGATACGGAGCTGACGCCCGAGGCAGTGCAGGGGGCCATGCGGGAGAAGATCTGTGATCTGGCCAAAAGTATGGTGCAGGAGGACAACTCCACCGACGAACCCTATGAGTGGGGTTCCAGCACGAAGGTAGAGGAGACGGAAGGCGGCTTTGTGATGCGCTCGGGAATCTCCATCAACGCCGCGGGCGGGAGCTATCAGATCCTGGGGCTGTCAGGAAAACTGGCCGGCGCGGTGGCAAAGAAGGGGTTCCAGCTCTTTGGCATCACCATGTACTTCAACTATCTGTTTCTGGCGGTGGAGGATTGTCCGTCGGCCCCTGTGTTCTACGCTACCCTAGGCGTGCCCGATGATCCCGACTTTTACGAAAAGACCCTGGTCCCCCTGCTGGAGACGGCGGAATTTGAGGGGAAAAAGGGGCCTGCCGCGGCCAAGAAGCAACCCATCCAGCGGGACGCCGGGCCGGTGGTGGAGAGCCTGGATTTTTCCCAGGGGGAGCGGGTGCGCACCGGTGAATTCTCCATTCTGGTGCCCGGCGGGATGTGCTGGTCCCCGGACATCAGTCCGGAGAGCCGGTATCTCAGCAGCGTCCCCGCGTCGGTCACCTTCGATAACCCGGATTGGGACGAAGTTTCGGCCATCAAATTCACGGTGCAGACCGGCCAGAAGATCCCGGCCATCCAGAACGCACTGAATACCGCCGCCGGGGAGAAAGAGATCCAGAACTTACTGAAAAATACCAGGGTGCAGCAGCAGGGGGTGTCCAATGGCAGCATCGGCAAAGTAGTCACCCTGGCCCGGGAGCCGGAGTACTATATCTGCTATGAACTGGCGCAGGAAGATGAGATCGACTGTGTTTTCCGCTACTACCTGTTCAGCCGGACATTTGTCTATATCGGAATGTACATCGGGTGGAAAGCGGGCTTACAGGACCCTGTGCAGCGGCACACGGACATTCTGAAACAGCTGCTGGGCGCCGTTCAATATGAGGGCGGCGCGGAAAAGGAGCAGGCCCGCTTTGGCAAGACGCAGTTTGGGGACTACGCCGCGGAGGACGGACGGCTCAACGCGGTGACTGTGGCCCAGCTCTTTTCCGGCGATGTACTCTTTTTCAACGAGGACGACTTCAAAGAAAACGGCCTGAAAAACGGCATCCATCTCAATGCCCTGAAGCTGGCGGAGCATCCTCTTCTGCAGGAGAAGCGGGATGTGCTGGCGCCGGAGATCGTCAGCCTCCTGCTGGAGCTGGATGCCGTTCCCGAGCTGCGGATTTCCAAGGAGAAGCTGCACAAAAAGCTGATCCCCCTGCTGTTCAACGACCATGACGAGCCCCTTACCGGCATGACCATGATGAACCTGCTGGCTTACCACATGCTGTTCATTCAGGAGAACCAGAAGGATGACTACACCGTGGCCATCGACCGGAACCTGGTGGCTGGAATTCCAGATGCCTACCACTATGCGGCCCGCTTCCTGCGGCAGCTGCGTCTGTACAACGGAAAGGACGGAGCCTTCACCGTGACCTTTGCCACGGCGGCAAATTTCGACTCCCCCATCCAGGGCGCGCTCAAGCCGGTGGAGGGCGCGGCCCAGACCAAGAGCGCCTATCGGATTCAGGTGAAGCCCGACGGCGGAATTCAGGAGCTGGAGGGGGCCGAGATCGAGGAACAGCCGGCGGCGGAGCGCTCCATTTCCGAGCTGGAGCAGCTGCTGCCCGGAGAATTCACTACCAGAATGCGGGCATTTTCTGCCGATATCGCCTCCCGACTGCCAAAGGTCTGCAAGGTGCTGGAGACCAGTTCTTACGATGACCTGACCAATACGGACGATGTCCTGAGCCGGGTGATGAGTCAGACCGGGGACTATGGTCTGGAGTGGGGAATCTTCAACTTCTACAATGTCTTTGCCATGGGTGACCGGGACAATACCTTCTCGTTTGAAAAAGACGGGGAAAAGGACTTCTCCGACCCGGACGGCCCCAGCTATCGGATCGACGAGCAGTATGAGGAGTATGCAGACGGCGACCCGGACTTCCGGCCGGATGAGTTCCCCAAGCAGTTGGCCGAACGTATCCGCGGGATCACGGAGGAAGAGATCTACCGGGAACTTCTGGAGCAGGCGGTGGAGGCCCAGAATAAGGGCTATACCATTGTAGACCAGGAGAAGATCCGCCTGGAAAAGCAGAAGGAGGGGCTGAAGAAGGTCCCCTTTGACCGGGTCTCCTCTGTTGCCGTTGCCGGAAGCGCCTTTGTCCTGACGGGAGAATTTGAACATTGCGGCAACGACCGGGAGGCCATCAAGGGGAAAATCCAGGCAAAGGGCGGCCGGGTCACCGGAGCCATCAGCGGCAAGACCAACTACCTGGTGATCGGCAGCTTTGGCGGCTTCGGGGAACGCAAGCTGGAACAGGTGAAAGAACAGCGCGCCAAGGGCAAGACCCTGAAAATTATCCGGGAAGAGGACCTGTTTGCTGCGCTGGAGGGCAAGCCAACGAAAAGCGCTGCCCCCCAGTCCGCCGACAAGCCCAAGAAAACCGCCGCCTCCCCAAAGAAGCCCGCTTCCGCAGAGAAAAAGCCTGGGAAAAAAGCAGCGGAGCGCCCTCAGGGCAAGCGGGTCTCCCTCATGGGTAATCTGAGCATCCTGCTCCCCAAGGGGGGAACCTGCCAGAAGGAGAAAGACGGCAGCTATTTCTTCAGCATCCCCATTAAACTGCCGGGTGGAAACGAGGATGTTTGGAACATTACCAACTTTGAAAAATTAAACTCCATAGAGGGCGCATTTGAAGATACGGAAGACAGCGATAATTGGGACGGGACGGCACTGACAGAGCTCCTCCAAAGCATTGTCAGCAAAATGACAGCGGCGGAGAAGAGGAATGGAGAGGACGAGATGGCCGTCCACATGGACCAGGTGGGAGAGGACACCTATCACGTCAGTCTCTCCATGTCCAACAGCATTGCTGGCGGAGCGGTCAAGACCTTGAAGCTCAGCGGCCAGAAGGGTGCGGTCGCGGTTGAGAAGCTGACCACCCTGAACGGCGAGCGTTTAAAGGTGGCCCGTTTGTTTGTCACCATGGCCAATGGCAGGGATTGTGAACTCTATATGGGCGTCGTCTTTCCTCCCGAGCTGGAGGGAGACGCGTTCTATTATGACCATTTGGCGCCTCTTCTGGACACACTGGAGATATCTGCCCCGAAACCCCAGAAAAAGGCTCCCGCAGAGAAGAAAAATACTGCCTGGGTCCAGCAGGCCGCGGCTCAAGAGAAACGCAAGGCGGAGGAAAAACGCAAGGCAGAAGAGAAGCGTAAAGCGGAAGCAAAACGTAAGGCGGACGAACGGCGCAGGGAAGAAGAGCGGCGCAAGGCGGAAGAGACGCGACGCAAGGCAGAAGAGGCACAGAAAGCCGCGGAGGAAAAGGCTCTGCAGCTGGCGGAGCAGCGGGTGCGCAATGTCAAGCTGTTGCGCAAGCTGGCCATTGCTGCCGTCGTGATCGTGGTGCTGCTGGCCGTGGCTGCCGGGGTGCGAAACTATATGGAAGACGCGCCCTATCGGGAGCTGGCCCAGAGAATCGATGAGGGCAAATTCAACTATGTGGATTTTGTCGAGACCCAATCGGAATACTTCATGGTGTATGATGACACCTGCAAGGTGATTGCCTCCAAGCTCACCGACTTCCACAAGGCGGACGATATCCAGGGAGCGGTCCAGCTCCTGGCCAATCTGCCTCCCGACGAAAGCATCATTGATTACTATATCAACAGCCGGAATGACTTTAGTCTCTCCTTTGAGTTCCGGGATTGGTTCCTGGAGCGGGTGGAGGAAGAAGGGACTAAAATCAACATTCCCAATGCGGAACAGTATACCCAGGATGACGGAAAATCAAAGGTACTTGGCCTTTACCAGTTGGGGGACTACTATGTTCTGGTGTACTACAACTGGTTCCTGGAGGATGACGACTGTCCCGAAGTGGCCTATATCATCAAAGATGACGAAACAGACAGCCGGGTCTATCTGGGGACTCCCAGCCGGTATCCGGAAAAGGGTTCCTTCGTCATCGGATAAAAGGGCGGCATGATCCCGCAATAAAAGATCGCACAAAAAACAGCTGCCGGGGAAAACCGTCCCCGGCAGCTGTTTTCAATGGGTATGTGCGAACGAAGCCCTCATCGGATGCCGTATTGGTCCGCAATTTCCTGCAGCTCATCCTCATCGGCTTTTCGGATGCGGTCTTCGTCCAGGAGCATAGCCCCCAGGCCGGAGCAGGCCCCGGCGTAGACGTCGGTCAGCAGTTTTTCCCGCAGTTCTTCTGAATCCATGGTGATACCTCCTGTTTCAGTGGTATGTCAGGTCTGGTGTGGGATTATAGTATTATTTTAATCGGAAACAGAGAAAAAAGCAAATTTCCTGGGGTAAATGTCTGGGACAGGCACCTTTTCCACGTTGGTGAACACAGCGGCATGGAGTCAAACTCCATGCCGCTGTGTCTTAAGATGCTTATTGAAACCAGATGGACATATCGTACTTAAAAGTGCGGTAGTTCTGCATGGTACACTCGTATTTGTATTCCCGAATCAGAACACCGTCGGCGTCGTACTCGCCGAACACCATGGCCACACCGCTGTTCACTACCCAGTTTCCCTCGTCGCCGCACTGAGACGCGTTGGAGACGATACTGGAGTAGGGGACGTCAAAGCTGTCCTCCAGGGCATAGGTGCGGGCGTTTTCGTCAATGCGGTAGATGTAGACCTGGCTGGCATCTCCTTCGGTACCGTACAGGTCGGTGCCCACGCTGTCGGCCACCTCCAGGGAGAAGTCCCGGCTGTTCAAAGACCAGTAGTTGTTGTTGAACAGGGCCAGGTAATAGACGCCGTCCTCCTCCCCGTCCGCTAGATATTCCACACAATGCTGCCCGTATTGGGGGACAAAATCGCCCGCCTGGGTTAAACACAGGTCCTCGTAGGCGGTGTCCTCCCAGAAGCGCTGGTCTCCCGCCAGCCAGTCAATGGAGAGGCTGGAGTGGAGAGACTGGACCTTGATGATGGTGGAGGTCTCCCGGGAGGAGAGAATCAGACTGTCCTCTTCGGGGAGGTAGACCAGGCTGTTGAGGTGGAGCCAGTCCCACTCCCCGGCCTGCCAGAAGAAGTCGTCGCTGGGGGAGACTACCCGCGTCAGGTCAAAGTAGGGCTGCATCAGCTGGGAGAAGTCGATGATCTCGGTGACTTCACCGGTCTCCAGATCAATGGACAGCAGCCGGTCCTCCACCGTCTGGCTGCCCACCTCCTCCGCCAGGGCCAACAGCTCGCCATCGCTGCCGAAGCCGATGTCGTGGTGCAGGTCGTAGCCGTCCAGAGAATACACCTGGGTGACCCGGCCCAGGCCGTCTATTCGGGCCAGCTTGGAGGAGGAGACACAGGTGATGATCTCGTCGCCGTCAAAGTGGATACGGTCCAGGCCGTACCCCTCCAGCACCATTTCATAGCGCAGAATGCCGTCGTTGTCGTAGAAGAAGCCGTACCCCAGATACCCGTTGACCCGCATCATGGCAAACAGCCCCTGGGACTGGGCCTGCTGGGACTCGCCCTGGGTGACCTCCAGCCGGGTGGAGTAGCCCGAGCTGCTCTCAGGCATGTCCACGGTGAAGCGCACCACCTGGCGGGTGTTGCCCCAGCGGCCGGAGATGGTCAGGGTGACCTCATTGACCTCTCCCGGGACAAGACCGATGAGCTGAAATTCGTGGGTCTTGGTGAACTCCTCTCCGGAGATGTCGGCGGCATCGGCGGAGAAATCGGGAATATCACTGTCCGGCACATGGACCGTGTAGCTGACCATGGTGGCCTGTTCCGTCTTGAAGTAGAGGTACAGGCCGTTGCTGCCCGTGCCGAAGGGGTTCAGTACCGCTAGCGGAGTGGTGGCGGTCCAGGATACGTCGGCCAGGTCTTTGAGACTTTGCAGCGCCCCCTCCAGCCGCTGCTGGACC
>USCO01000037.1 GCA_900553135.1 uncultured Eubacteriales bacterium
GCCCCCACATTTTCCGACGTCCCCCAGGACGCCTGGTACGCCCAGGCTGTGGAAAATGCCGTGGAGCAGGGGCTGATGACGGGTACCTCCTCCAATACCTTTTCTCCCAACACCACCATGACCCGGGCCATGCTGGCCACGGTGCTGTACAGCCTGGCTCAGACGCCCCCGGTCACGGGGGAACCCCAGTTTTCCGATACTACTCAGGACAGCTGGTATTCCCAGGCTGTGGTCTGGGCCACCGAAAACGGCTACATATCCGGATATGGAAACGGTCTCTTCGGCCCTGACGACCCGGTGACCCGGGAGCAGTTTGCCGTCATCCTGTGGCGCTACGCCCAGAGTCCCCTGGCCGGGACGGCGGCCGGATTTTCCGACAGCACCTCCATCTCCCCCTGGGCGGCCAACGCTGCCGACTGGGTGAAGGAGGCGGGGATCATGAGCGGCAAGCCGGAAAACCGCTTTGACCCCCAGGGCCAGGCCACCCGAGCCGAGGGAGCCGCCATGCTCACCGCCTTCCACAGCTGGCTGCTGGCCCAGCAGCCCGAGCCCGAGCCGGACCCCACCCCCGAACCGGAGCCCCCTCAGGTGGGGACCCTGCCCCTCAACTCCTATGACAGCAGCCTCTTTGTGGTGGAAAACGGATTTCTCACCTACCAGGGCGACACCCCCAGCTATGTGGGGGTGGACGTCTCCTCCCACCAGGGGCTCATTGACTGGGAGCAGGTGGCCGACGCCGGCGTGGACTTTGCCATGATCCGGGTGGGCTACCGGGGTTACACCGAGGGCAACATCTACAAGGACTCCTACTTCACCTACAACATCAACCGCGCCCTGGAGGAAGGGCTGGAGGTGGGCATCTACTTCTACTCCCAGGCTGTCACCGTGGAGGAGGCCCTGGAGGAGGCCCGCCAGACCCTGGAATGGATCGAGGGCTACGACGTCACCTACCCCGTGGTCTTTGACTGGGAGCGGGTGAGCACCGACTCCTCCCGCACCCGCACCACCACCTCCTCGGTCATCACCGCCTGCGCCCAGGTCTTCTGCCAGGAGATCGCCCAGGCGGGCTACCTGCCCATGACCTACGGCAGCCCCTCCAAAATCGGCGTGGACCTGGACCTGACCCAGCTGCTGGACTACCCCTTCTGGCTGGCCCACTACACCACCGGCTGGAAGCCCAGCAGCTACCGCTACCAGTACCACATGTGGCAGTACACCAGCAGCGGCAGTGTGGCCGGCATCGACGGACGGGTGGACCTGAACCTGTGCCTGGCCGACTGGGACCAGCTGTACACCATGACTAAATAAACTTTTTCACGCGGCCGCACCTGCGGCCGCGTTTTTTCTGCCCGGTTCAAAAATTTTTCTTTTCTTCTGAAACTATCCCTCTCCCTTTGCAGTCTTAATGATACGAAAGGAGGTCATCCACCTTATGCAGCTGCGACAAACCATCCCCAAGCTGTCGGACGAGGAATTCATCCGCCTGACAGAAGCAAAAAGTGATTCATTTTACCGCGTGGCCTACGGCTACGTGCGAAATACAGAGGACGCCAAGGATATCGTTCAGGAGGCCATCTGTAAGGCCTACGTCCACAAGTCCCGCCTGAAGGACGCGGACAAGTTCTACCCCTGGTTTTACCGGATTCTGACCAATACCGCGGCCTCCTTCCTGCGCAAACACGCCCGGACCGTCCCCTGGGACCAGGAGGTTTTGGACCTTCCCGTCTCTCAGGAGGACCGCTGGGGGGACGCCCTTCTGGTGCGGGAAGTGCTCTCGGGCCTGGAAGCCAAGAGCCGCACGGTCATCATTTTGAAAATCTACGAGAACATGACCTTCAGCGAAATCGCCCAGATCGTAAAAAAACCGGAAAACACCGTCAAAACCCTATACTATCGCGGACTCAAATCCCTAAAAGAAAGGATGCAGATCAATGGATATGAACCGGAATGGCTCCGTTCCCATTCCTGAGGATTTACATGAGGTCATCCACCAGGGGGTGGCCCAGGGCCGTCAGGTCCTGGCCCGGCGCAAGTGGGCCAGACGGGCCGCCGCCAGCTCCCTGTGCTCGGTGGCCCTGGCCTTTGGACTCTTTGTGGGCGGGGTGCGCCTCTCCCCCGCCTTCGCCGCCGCCGTGGAGGACCTCCCCGTGCTGGGCCAGCTGGTCCAGGTGTTTGGGGTCAACCAGGAGGTGGCCCAGGGCGGCAGTCAGGCCCAGGTGGACAGCGCCGCGCTGACCATGGAGCGCAGCGGCGACACCGAGCTCATCCGCCTGAACTTCCACCAGGCCCAGGCCGCTGCCTACCGGGCGGAGTTTGCCTCCTACCCCAAGACGGTCACCATCACCCTCCCGGGCACCAAGGGGGTGGAGATCCTCTCCCAGATCTCCCGGGCCGCCGACACCAGCCAGTACATCAAATCGGTCTACCAGCTGCCCACCAGCACCCAGGACACCGCCATCCTCCAGCTGGAGCTGGAGAGCGACGCCGACGTGCAGATTCAGGAGTACCGCGACCCGGGCAGCCTGGTCATCCAGCTGACCCCCGCCGAGATCCAGCTGGATACCGTCTACTCCCTGCGCACCCTCTCCCTGGACCAGCAGGGAGTGCAGCAGGCCGCCGACCAGTACGCCCAGCAGTCTCCCCGGCTGCTGCGGGATGACCAGGGCACCTACTTCCTGGAGCTGGGGCAGTATGCCTCCCTGGAGGAGGCTCAGGCCGCCCTCCAGGCCCTGGACGGGGACCTCATTGTGGAGACGCGCACGGGCAACAATGTCCCCGTGGCCTTTGCCACCATGGAGGACTACCAAAGTAACGCTTTCCTCAACGAATACTACCAGCTGCTGCTCTGCAGCACCACGGCGGAGCCCGTGCTGGACTTCCTGGACCAGCACTTTGCCGACGCCAACGCCCAGGAGCGGGAGGAGATGCTCCGGGGCCTCACGGGATTCTTGGAGGACTACCACGAGGACGTCGACTGGGAAAAGGCCGCCTCCTTCTACCGTATGGCAGATGAGCCCCTGCCCGAATTTTTTGAACAAACCACTACGAGGTGAATATCATGAAAAAGACCATCTGCGCCGTGAGCGCCCTACTTCTGACCCTGTCCCTGGCCGCCTGCGGCACCCCCGCGGGAGAAACCAACCAGGACAAATCCGCCAGTTCCACCACCAGCTCCGGCAGTTCCAGCAGCAGCCAGTCCCAGGACGCCCAGGAGACCAAGACTGTCCAGGGCATCATCAACAAGATCGACACCTATCTGATGCTGCTCCTCGACGACGGGGAGTACCAGATCATGGACTACGGAGAGGGCGTCACCCTGGACGACTATTTTGAGGGCGACCGGGTGGAGGTAACCTACACCGGTGAGCTGGGTGTGGAAGGCGTGTACCCGGTCATCAACGCCATCACCAAGCTCCAATAACGGCAAGCAAAAAGGACATCCTTTCGGATGTCCTTTTTCTTATGCTCCCGGCTGGAACAAGGGGCCCTCGATCATCTCCCGCAGGGTGTCCAGGAATCTGCACACATGGAATCCGTCGCAGACAGCGTGGTGCACCTGGATGGAGATGGGCAGCCACACCCGCCCCTCCTTTCGGGTGTACTTCCCCATGGTGAAAATGGGCAGCAGGTAATCATATCCCTTTTGCAGGTTCAGCTGGAAGCCGTCAAAGCTCTCCCAGGGGACCATGGAAACGGGGAAGGTGTTGGCCGGGACATTGGGCTTTGCCATCATGCGGTGGACGTTGCCGAACTCCTCCAGGTCCCGCCGGTAGGCCCGGCAGAAGGCTTCATAGTCCGGGTCATACTCCGTCCAGAGGTTGGAAAAGGTCTCGCTGTCCTTGTGAAAGACGGTGTAGCAGGGGTGCATGTCCGAATAGCAGCCCAGCTTGCCCTCCTTATCCAGGGCCATGCGGAACTCCCCATAGCGGTTCACCGCCCCGGTGAGCAGATAGAGCATGGTGGGGTAGAGCGTTACGCCCGCCTCCACCAGGGGGGTGATGTCCAGCTTGGTGGTCATGCTGTAGGTGCAGGGCACGTGGGTGAGATAGTGTTCAAAATGTTCCTTCCGCGCCCAGGTGTCCAGGTCGATCCGTTGAAACTCCATGGTCATATTCCTCCGTTTTTCTCTCGGCAGCCATTATACCACAGAAGAAAACCGGCGGATACCATTTTTCCCTGCTTCCTCCCGCTCCTGGAGACGCACCTCACAAAATCCCCCTTTCGAGGGAGTGACAAACCTCCCTTTCCTTTTTATAATAAAATTGTATAAGGGTGGGATGATGCATGGAGCAATTTTATTTCTCCAAGGAGATTCAGCGGAAGCTTTCCGAGATATACCAGAGCAGCCTGACCATGATCGAGGCTCCCGCGGGCTACGGCAAAAGTACGGCGGTGCGCTGGGCCATGCGGGATGTCCCCCCTGAGCAGGTCCACTGGTTTACCGCGGTGAGTTTTCTGCAGGACACCAGTCTGGACTGGTTCATCCGGCAAATCGGCATCCTGGACCCCGGCGCGGGGACAGCCCTGCGCAATCTGGGCTTTCTCAACCGCAGCAACGTGAGCGACGCCGCGGACATTCTCTCCCAGCTCTCCATCGCCGAGCCCTGCTACCTGATTTTGGACAACTTCCAGCTCATCGGAGACAACTGGCCCCCGCCCCTTCTGCTGGCCGTGGCCGACCGGCCCCAGGATGGGCTGCACGTGGTGCTCATCTCTCAGAACTTCAAAAAGCTCCGGGCGGTCTTTGAAAGCACCTCCGGGGTCTCCCGTCTCAACTCCCGGGATTTCCTTCTGAGCAAAAAAGACATTCTGCTGTACGCCCAGCAGCTGGGGCTCCCCCTGTCCAAGCAGCAGGCGGACATGGTCTACCGCAACACCGAGGGCTGGGCCGCCGCGGCCGCCTTGTATTTGAAGAATTTGCAGGAAAATCCCGAGCGGATGCCGGAATTTCACGATATGGACGGGCTGCTCCACGAGTTTTTCTGGCGCAAGCTGTCCTGCCGGGAGCAGGAGCTGCTGCTGCGGGTGGCGGTGTATGACTGCATCCAGGCCCCCCAGCTGCCCGACATCGCCCCCGGCCAGGAGGCCGTGCTGCAAAATCTTCTGGTGCGCACCCCCCTCATGCACCACGACCTCCGGGCCAGAACCAGCTACCCCCACGAGCTGCTGCGCCATTTTCTGCTGGAAATGCTCCAGTCCATGCCCCCGGATTTTCGCTGCCAGGTCTACGAGGCCGCCGGTGACATCTACCGCCGGGCGGGAAACAACAAAAAAGCCGTGGAGTGCTTTTTCCAGGCGGGCAACGACGAGCAGCTGCTCTCCTGCCAGCTGATTGGCCTCATGGGAGAGACCTTCGGCCAGATCGGCTACACCGCCCTGGCCCGCCGGGTCCTTCAGCGCTGCCCCCAGGAGATTCTGGCCCAATACCCCCTCTCCGTGCTGCGGCTGTGCCTGGCCCTTTTCGGCGGCACCGACTTCCGGGGCTTTGAGGAGGCCCTGGAGCAAAGCCGCCGCATCGTGGAGCAGACCGGCAGCCGCCAACTCATGGGCGAGTGGTATCTGCTGTCCGCCTTCCAGGAATTTCCCGACATCCCCCGCATGACGGCCCGGTACCAGAAGGCCGCCGCCCTGATGACCGCCCCCTCTGAGATCTTCAACCGGCGGGAGCCCTACATGTTCGGCACCACCTCCATGTGGTACCTCTTTTACCGCACGCCGGGGAAGATGATGGAGACGGCGGACCAGCTGCGGGACATGCTGGAGGTCTACAATCCCCTCACCGGCAACCACGGCGCGGGGGCCTACGAGCTGTACCTGGGCGAGGCCCTCAGCGTCCAGGGCCGCTTTGACGAGTCGGACATCTACGCCCACCAGGCGGCCCTGCTGTCCGAGCAGTGGCAGAACGCCACCGTCACCTACGGCGCGGCCCTGCTGCTGGGCATCAACGCCATCTACCAGTCGGACATGATCTCCCTGCAAAAGGCCATTGAATACCTGGAGACCAAGGCCCTGGCCTACCCCTTTTTGCAGCACACCGCCATCAACACCCAGATGGCCGAGACTGTGCGTACTTACCTGCTGGGCCTCATGATGGAGCCCGACCGCTCCGCCGCCTGGGCCAGAGGCGCGGCGGACATGCTGGGCGACCTCACCTTCACCAATTTCATGGCCAAGACCAACCGCATCACCGACCTCATTTTGAAAAAGGAGTACAAGCGGGCCATCGCCAGCGTGGAGGCCTCCCTCCAGCTGGACAGCCGCCTCATCTCCCTGTCCACCCGCAACTTCATGTGCGTGGGGCTGGCCCTGTGCTATCTCTCCATGGGCGCCATCCCCCGGGCCGCCGAGTGGCTGGAGCAGTCCCTGACCCTGGCGGAGCAGGACCAGAACTTCACCTTCCTGGCCTGCTTCCGGAAATATCTCTCCATCCTGTTTCTGCTTCCCTCCATTAAAAAGAAGCACGAGACCGCCATCTCCCAGATCAAGGCCATGGAGATCCACTACACCAAGGCGGAGGAGAGCCGTATCTTCGCCATGCTGGAAAAGTACCCCGACCAGATGGTGGAGCTCAGCGACCGGGAGCGGGAGGTGGCCCGGCTGGCCGCCGAGGGCCTGCGCAACAAGGAGATCGCCCAAAAGCTCTTCATCTCCGAGGAGACGGTGAAAAGCCACATCCGCAGCATCTTCAACAAGACCAACATCGACCGCCGCAGCAAGCTGGTGGACCTTTTGAAATAACACTCCCAAAATCCCCCTTTCGGGGGATGTGGACAGCACAGGAACTCTGTATGATAAAGTCAGAGTCCCTGTGCTGTTTATTTTTGGAAAGGAGGAGGAGCTATGGACGCCACCGGCATCACTTTGCAGGTGCTTCCCGACTATCAACTGAAGCTGTCCTTCCCCAACGGAAGTCAGGCCATCATTGATATGAAGCATCGGGTCCGTGCCATCCGCTTTGGAAGACTTTCATCGCCGGAACTGTTTGAAACGGCGCGTTTGGAAAACGGTGAAGTGGTCTGGGACAACGGGACCTACTGCGTGCGGGCTTCCATCAACGAACTGTTGGATTCCATGCAGATGAACGGATAAAAGGAGGGAACTTAATGAGAAAGCGAGTATTGAGCCTGCTGCTGATGGTCTGCATGACCCTGTCGCTGCTGCCTGGCACAGCCTATGCAGCCGTGGGCAGTCTGCTGGGCAACAGTCCCAGTGAAAACCAGGCCCTGTTGCAGGAACTGGAAAACCTCACCGGGCAGGACGGCGCAGCCATCCAGGCCATGCTGGAGCAGTACGGCCTGCTGGATGAGAATGGGAATCTGGTCACCGACCAGACCATTACCCTGGACGGGGTGGAGTACACCCTGGACGAGCTGGAAGCGCTGCTCAGCGACCCGGCCACCGACCTGAGCCAGGTGGGCTATGTGGACGGGGTGCCCATTGCCCTGGGCGACCTCAAGACCATTCTGGCCATTGAGCGGGAGCTGCAGCGCATCCAGGAGACCTATTTCTCCGGCGCGGCCTTTGAGGGCGAGGCCCTGGACAACCTCAACGACCTGATGGAGCAGCTTCAAAACGATGGCATCTCCGTCAATGCCGGAACCGTGGGCAGAACCCCTGTGGCGGATGTGAGCAATTTTTCCTCGGTTGCTTATGGCCAGTCCTACTCCATCGACATTCAGCCGGTAGCGGTAGGTCAGGAGGTATCTGTTACCGTCTCTCTGGACCCGGGTCTGTTTCAAGACGGCGAGGTCCGGGTAGATCTAGGCTCGAGCATTAACGGCCTGAGCGAAAAGGCTTCCATCAGCTTGAGCAACAGCAATCCCACCGGTGTGCTGACATACACGGCCAACAACAACGACCGGGTATACGGCCTGCCGCTGCGAGTGGAGGGAACCAGGCCCAACACCTTCCCGGATTATGCCTACGGTGAGCTGGCCAGTGCGGTGCAGTTCAGCAACGCCAAGGGGTTTGTATTTCAGAACGGGAATGATTACTCTGATTCCCACACCGTGCGGGTGACCTATGACGTGACCGTGCCCGATTTGTCCACCAAGTGGGAGCAGGACTATTGGGAAGCGCCGGAGGCTGCTTACAGTGGGAAACCGTTGGATCAGCGCCCCGAGAGTTCGGATGTCTACTTCGAGTTCCTGACTGACGTAGACCGAAGCTCCAACACGGCGCTGGGGATCGAGCATACGACATCCGATGCCACCCGGGAAACCGTGAACAATTTCATCAACTTCATCCAGGGGGCAAAAGGGTATACAGAGATTAGCCCCGTCCCAGAAGCCGACGCCGTGCAGTTCAAGCTCACGGTTGGCGAGTTGAATGCATACTGTGTCTATCGGATAAGGATGAACGCTTGGGACTATGTCGATAATTTGGACCAGGGCCTCGGACCGAATATGTTCTTCCTGCCGGAAGATGCCGACCGGGTCGACCTGCATACGTCCGGATATGGGCTGTATATCACTTACGCGAATGGAGATACTTATCCATCGACCTTTGCCCGCATCAGCACCGTATATGGCTCCCCAACACCTTTGGAATTCCAAGCCTCCACAAAACTGGGGGTCAACGCCATACCCCAGAGGCTGGAAGTGCGCGGTGGTATGATTATAGGTAGCGAGTATGGAGGAAGCGATTACAATTACGGAATTCTTAAAAACACCGCTGTAGAGCTGATAAACGACGGGAAAGCTCCCGGTTTGAACTCCATCGCCGCCCCCGACGCCACCTACCGACCCGGCCAGCTGGTGCCGGTGGTGCTTACCTTTGATGAGCTGGTATATGTGAACGACGACGCCAGCATTACCATCAACGGCGACGGGGCCAGCGGCGGCACAACCCTCACCGCCGATGAGCTGAACATGAGCAAGGCGGGCAACCAGCTGATCTTCTGGTACCCGGTGCAGAAGGTGGACGGCGCTCAGGTGACTATCACCTCCTGCTCCGGCATCACCGACATCTTCGGCAATGAGGCGGTCATCAACGGCGAAACCGTGAACGGGCCAGAGCTGGAGAGCGCCCTGCCCCGGGACGCGGCCACCGGCGTGCGCGCCAGCTTTGCCGACGGCCAGGCCACCGTGACCGTCACCCTGAGCGGCGAAACCGCCTATAAGAACAATTATGTCAACTACCACCAGCCCACGGACGGCTCCCTCAAGGAGCTGCCTTTCCGGGCAGTGGTCACCAACTCCGACAGAGAAGTGGTCGCCACGGAGCAGGTTTATGTGAACCAGGACGGCACCACCTTCTCCACCCAGCCCTTCGCCGTCACGCCTCAGACAACGGCCCAGACCTACAACGTCACCCTCCAGGTCAATGAGGGCACGCGGGAACAGCAGGACTGGCAGGATCTGTCCTACCGTTCCGACCTGACGGCCAGCTTCCAGGTGGCCGCGCTGATCCCGGCCCACAGCGTCACGGTCAGCGACGACAGCCAGGGAAACTACACCCTCTCTCTGGCGGACACCGTCCGTCCCACCCTGACGGCCACCGTGCTGGGCGAGGACGGCCAGACCCGGGCCACCCACCAGAGCGGCACCTGGTCCAGCAGCGATGAGAACATCGCCACCGTCACCACCGATCCCGAGAATTACTCCGGCCAGGTGACCCTCACCAACCAGAAGATTGGCGAGGTGACCTTTACCTTCACCGCCGACAACGGCACGCCGGAGGATACGAAGGACGACAAGACCGGGACCTCCCAGACCTACACTGTGGTGGCGGGCGACTCCCCGGCTCTGCTCATTCCCCAGGGCTCCAGCTACATCTTGGCCCGGCAGAACGCCGCCGCCACGGTGCTGTGGAGCTCCAACGCCGAGTTCCAGGCCCCGGACAAGGATTTTGTCTACACCATCGACCTCTTTGAGGGGAATTTTACAACGGAAGAGGCGCTGAGCGGTCAGACTCCCGTCAAGACCTATACCGCAAATCAGGACCAGTACAAGCTCCAGATCGAGGAGAATGTGCTGAGCAAGCTGTCCAGCGGCAGCACCCCCGCCTATACCGTGCGTGTCTCCATGCCCCACCCCAGCGGAGAGAACGATACCATCCGCCTGTCCGCCCTGGCCTGGATCGTGGTGCGGCCCGAGCCCGCCGTGGCCCAGCTGACGCGGCCGGACAGCATCTACCTCACCGACACCAACGGCCCCGTCAACATCGACTGGTCGGCCAAGAACCTCACCGAGGGCAGCGGTCAGACCGTCACCCTCACCATCCTGCGCGTCACCGAGGACAACACCTCCAGCCAGGTCTACAGCGGCACCCTCAGCGGCACCTCCGGCACCTATCCCCTGAGTCTGGTCAAGGTGGCGGACGACGACCTGAGAGACACCTATCAGATCATGCTGTCGGTGGACAACCCCGGGGAATCCCCCAGCACCGACTCCTTCCCCCTGTATGTCTACAACGGCGACGCCCTGAAGATCGTGGACAGCCAGGACAAGCCCATCTCCTCCCTGACCCTGGACAACACCGACAAGGTGAGCAGCAATCTGCCCACCGAGACGGAAGAGATCCTGGAACTACGCCAGGAGCTGGGCCTGCTGGACTACATCGGCATCAACTACGGCGATTACAGCTGGAACTCCTTCCAGGACGGTATCGCCTGGGCCACCGACAACGACGCCATTGCGGTGAACTACAAGCAGGGCGGACTGTACGAAAACATTAAAAACTTTGACTCCTCCACCTACCTGCCCGAGCTGAAAATGGGCATTTCCTCGGTGGAGGGGGGCACCGCCAAAGTCACCGCCACCCACGCCGCCACCGGCATGACGGCCCAGATCACCGTCACCGCCAACACCCTGCGGGACAAGTTCTACCTGTTCCAGGTGACCCCCGCGTTGGAGACCACCCTGCGCTATGTGGACGGCAAGGGCGCTGAGCGGACGGTAAAAACCAACTCCGAAGGCGTGCTTGCCCTCTACGAGCCCAACGGCATCGCCAGCGACGTGTGGCTCAGTTCCCAGTCCGGCGACGCGGAGTACATGGGCACCATCTACCACCAGAACCTGCTGTCCGGCGAGCGGGACGCCACCAAGCTCCAGCTCTACCCCCTGAACACCTTCCGCCTGCGGGAGGCCGCCAAGGCGGAGCTGACCCTGGTGAAGCCCGACGGCAGCGCCCTGGCCAACACCGACGTCACCATCCGGGGCGGCGTGTTCAAAAACGGCAATTTCTGCGAGACTGCCGGTCTGGGCACCCGCCGGGACAACATCGGCGCGGCCGGTGAGAACCAGCAGGACACCACCTTCCGCACCGATGAAACGGGCAAGCTCACCGTCTACTTCGACGCTACCCAGTTCTGGTCCCAGGCGGCCGGGGAGACGGAGGGAACCATTCTCTCCTCTCTGGATCAGATCCAGTACGCCCTGGAGATCCGGAACATCGTCAAGGACACCTACTACCCCATCTTCCAGGTGGTCAGCGGCAGTGTCAGCCTCCAGCAGGAGATGCGCACCGCCTCCGGCGTGGTGGTGCTGGAAGAGGTGCCCGCCGGTGAGAGTAAGAAACCCTTCGTGGCCCGCCAGGTGGTGGACTATCACCTGAATGACTCCACCCTCATCGACACCCGCCGCTCCACCGGCTTTGTGGGCCCCAACTACAACTTCAAAGAGGCCGTGCTCACCACCACCATGCTTCTGTGGGGGGAGAGCGGCAGCGCTGAGACCTACCCCCTGACCATGACCGACGAAAACGGCTATGTCCCCCAGGAGCAGAGCTGCACCAACAACCGCTATCCCTTCGCCTCCATGCCTGTGGTGGAGAGCACCCTGACCCTGAACGAGGAGACCATGACCACCTCCGGCTGGATTCCTCAGGGCAAGGACGTGGGCCTCAAGACCCGTCTCACCCAGGACGGCGACCTGGTGCAGGAGCGCACCATGCCCTTCCGGGCCATCGACCTGACCCATGTCACCCCCGTCAACGAGGATGACAACGTCACCAGCATGCTGGTCACCATGCAGAATGCCAGCGGCTGGGATACCACCAGCATCAACTTCGGAAACGGCGGCAGCAGCATCCTCAACACCCTCATGGGCGACCTGGGCGAGCTGACCGGCCCCGTGGACACCAGCGTGTTCAAAATGCTCATCACCCCCAGCGAGGACCCCACCGTCTTCAACGCCCTGCTCTGGGCGGGCTATGACAGCCTGGACCTCAAGGACGTGGAGTACAAGGACGGCGTGGCCGTCAGCGCCAACTTCCTCACCAAGGGTCTGGAGACCGACATGCCCAGCGTGGGCGACCTGCAGCAGATGGCCAACGGCACCTATGACCCCATGGGCGCCTACGACCCCTACCGCAGCAACCGCCTGTCCGACGTGGCGGGGGTAGACTTCGGCTTCCAGCTGGAGGGCTACTACGAGGCGGAGATCCGCTTCAACCGGGACACCCAGAAGTGGGAGGTCTTTACCAAGGGCGGCGGCTTCACCACCGGCGTGGGCATCGAGTTTGGCTTTGATGTGAACGCCATGGCGGGCCCCGTTCCGGTCACCGGCAGCTTTGAGCTGGGCGGCGCCATGCAGCTGAGCTTCCAGGCCGCCACCCGGTACCGCCAGCAGGCGGGCCTGGAGTGGAGCGACACCTCCGCCACCGCCGTCACCGATTTCCTCACCACCCTGCGCCTGCGGGCCTATGTGGAGGCCTTCGGCGGCATCGGCTTTGACTACTCCCTCATCGCCCTGAAAATTGGTCTCTTCGGCAAGCTGGACGTGAACAGCGAGAACAGCTTCCTGTCCCGGGAGTATCTGGCCGACCAGGGCAAGCAGCAGCTCAATGGCCAATATCTGGACATCCAGAGCGAGGTGGGCATCAAATTTAAGGCGGTGTTCACCCTCATCTCCTACGAAAAGGTGCTGGCCTCCGGCTCCTTCGGCTACGGCAAGTCTTTCAACGACTGGAACGAGATCAGCAGCTATTGGGAGGACACCGGCACCGGTCTGAACAGCCAGACCCTGCGCATGGCGGCGGCCCAGAACGGCCTGCGGGAGGTCTCCTCCTCCGCCACCCTCCAGAGCCGGGACTACCTGGAGCAGTACGCCCGCTCCTGGGGCGAGCCCTTCCGGCTGACGAACCTGTTCAGCCTGGATGAGCCCAGCGGTGTCGAGGATCTCCAGACCAACGCCAACCCCGCCTCCTACCCCGAGCTCAGCGACGACGGGCAGCTGCTGGCCTACATCAGCGACAGCGACAGCACCAGCATCTACGACAGCCGCGCCCACTATAGCCTGCGCAGCGGCGACAGCTACGCCCAGTCCCAGGCCTTCCCCTCCCCCGCCGACTTCGACGGCTATGGCGACAGCGATGTGGACATTGTGGGAACCGAGAATTATGCCGTGGCAGCCTGGGTCCGCATGAATACCAAGATCGACGAAAAGGACGCCGGAGACGACGTATCGGCGGCGGAGCAGAACCTGCTGATGAACGGCACGGAGATCGTGGTCTCCGTATACAGCAACGGGAAATGGACCTCCACCCGTCTCACCACCAACGCCACCCCCGACCTGGCCCCCGTGGTAGCCACCAACGGCCATGGCAAGGCCGTCGTCTTCTGGCGAAGCGTGTACAGCGCCGACCCGGAGAACGGCCTGATGGACTTCTCCGCCCAGGATCAGATCATGTACAGTGTTCTGAACGGTGATGGGTGGAGCGAGCCCAAGGTGCTCTACAACGGCGCCAATGGTTCCGTCAAGGGTCTCCAGGCGGCCATGATGGGCGACAGCAATGCCATTGCGGTGTACACCCTGGACCGCACCGGGGCGTCGGACGGCTCCGGCCAGGAGATCGGCTACACCATCGTGGACAAACATGGCAATCCCGGCACATCCATGCTGGTCACCAGCGACGAAAATCTGGACGAGAATCCCCAGGTGATCGCGGCCTCCCTGCATACAACTTACGGCGATATTATGGGTGCCGATCGGTTTATCCTGGGCTGGCACAGCCAGAAAAACGGCAGCAGCGACATCCGGCTGCTGTCGGTGGACAGCAGCGGCGCCATGTCCAACACCTTCCCCGCCTCCCTGTCCGCCCTCACCAGCAGCGGGCAGGCCAACGTGAGCGGCGACTTCCGCTTCGCCCACGTTTGGGACAGTACGACCACGGGTACAGGCTTTATCAAGGACCTGACCATCCTGTGGAGCGAGACTGTCAGCGACGAGACGACAGACGGCCTGATGACGGCGGCCCACAGCCAGCTGAAGGCGGCCCGTCTGCTGGCGAAGGACACCAACGCTGACAACCGTATCGACAGCTTCCGCCTGTCCGCTCCCCAGGAGCTGGCCACCCTGCCCAGCAACAATCTGGCCGACCACTTCAGCGCCTATGTCAGCGGAGACAATGAAGTCAAGGCTGTCATCCAGGCCACTTACTATGATAACGAGAATCCCCAAACCATCGACGGCGTGGTGGTTCCCAGCGAGCAGACCATGCTCTACACCGCCTCTCAGACCTTTGAGTCCTACAGCCTGGAGGTGGAGAACATCGCGGTGGACTACGAGAACCTCATGGCCGACAGCCTGACTCCCATCCAGTTCACCGTGCGCAACACCGGCCTGAACGACCTGGAGAATCTCACCGTTTCCCTCTCCAAGGACGAGTCCGCCACCCTGAGCACCTCCCTTGCCCCCAACGAGAGCGCTACCCTGACGGTCTATCACAAGATCGGTTCCACCGTGGAAAATGTGAACTATACCGTCTCCGGCGGCAGCGCCCAGAAGAGCGGCACCGTCTATCTGGACTACCCCGACATGGGCATCTCCCAGATGAAGGTGCTGGAGGAGAGCGAGGGCCGGCGCACCATGGCCGTCACCCTCTATAACGCCTCCGACGCCCCCCTGGCGGGCAGCGGCCGCACCGTCAAGCTGGCCTTCTACACCGACAACCAGATGACCGAGAAGGCCAACGTGTCCTGCACCGCCGACGGGGTCGCCGTGAACGAAAACACCCTGACCATCTCCGGCGAGGACGCCCTGCGGCGCATGGACGAGGGCAGCTTCACCCTGGTGCTCACCTACGACGTGGGCAGCTATGTGAAAACCACCCTCAACGAAAAGGAAATTCCCGACAGCGGCGTGTATCTCTACGCCGACACCTGGGCGGAGGGCACCATCGGCACTCAGAGCGGCAGCAAGCGCCTGCCCGAGTACCACAGCTCCGACAACCAGTCCTCCGTCCTGCTCACCGGCGCCTACGCCCGCACCGGCGAAACCACCACCCTGAACGTGACCCAGACCAACACCGACGTCACCACCGCTGTGGTGGAGCTGAAAAACAACTCTCTCCAGGATCAGAGCACTGCCACCCTGGCAGCCACTCTGCTGGACGCCAACGATCAGCCCCTGGAAACCAAGACCACCAGCATTTCCGGCACCCTGGGCGGGGAGACCTCCCAGACCAGCACCATTACCTTCAGCAAGCTGGGCAGCCATGTGGTGGTACAGGCCGCTACAAGCGGTGAGGACAGCCTGAGCTTTGAGGGTCTGCCCGTGTCCCTGTCCGACTTCATCCTGAGTGAGGACGGCACCTACACCTACGCCATTTCCGGCGTCTCGGCCTACGGCACTCTGGTCACCGCCATCTCGGGCAGCAACCAGAAGGTCGTCATTAACGGCACAGAGTTCACCGGAAGCGGCAGCCAGTACGTCTCCATTGGGGTGGGTGAAACCACCATCACGGTGAGTATGGGCAGCCGCACCTATGTGCTGCACATCTCCAGCACCCACTCCGGCAGCGGAGTCACCACTTACCCCATTACCGTGGAGCCCAGTGACCACGGCAGCGTCTCCACCAGTTTCCTGGGTGCGTGCGCGGGGTCTACCGTCCCCCTGACCGTCACCCCCGAGGAGGGGTACCGTCTCTCCAGCCTGACGGTCACGGCCCCGGATGGAACCGTCATCTCCCTGAGCGATCAGGGCAACGGCACCTACACCTTTACCATGCCGGCCAGCGCCGTCACGGTGAAGGCCACCTTTACTTCCGCCTCCCAGTCCGGCCTGCCCTTTGTGGATGTGCCCGGCGGGGCCTGGTATGAGGACGGGGTGCGCTACACCTATGAACACGGTCTCATGTCCGGCACCAGCGCCACCACCTTTAGCCCCGACATGACCACCACCCGCAGCATGATCGCCACCATCCTGTGGCGGCTGGCGGGCAGCCCCGTGGTGGACTACGCCATGGCCTTTGACGACGTGGACGCCGGCGCCTGGTACGCCGAAGCCGTCCGCTGGGCCGCCAGCGAAGGCATCGTGGCCGGATATGGAAACAACCTGTTCGGCTCCGAGGACCCCATCACCCGGGAGCAGATGGCCCTGATGCTCTACCGCTTTGCCCAGAACCAGGGCTATGACGTCAGCGTGGGCGAGAACACCAACATTCTTTCCTACACCGACTTTGCGGATTTGGGCGAGTACGCCATCTCCGCCATGCAGTGGGCTGTGGGCGCAGGCATCATCAGCGGCACCGGCGACGGCAGCACCCTCTCGCCCCAGGGCCAGGCCACCCGTGCCCAGGCTGTCCGACCATGGAGAAACCATGTGCAGTCAGTTTACGGATGACCCCAAA
>USCO01000038.1 GCA_900553135.1 uncultured Eubacteriales bacterium
AGCTGCTTGGCGTTGACGCCGCCGATATAGTTGTACAGAGCAACGCCCAGGGACTCAGCGGCAGCCTTGGCGCAGGCCAGGGAAGCGCCCAGAATGGCGTTGGCGCCCAGACGGCCCTTGTTGGGGGTGCCGTCCAGCTCGATCATGGCCTTATCGATGGCCACCTGGTCCAGCACGTTCATGCCGATCAGGCACTCAGCGATCTCGCCGTTGACGTTCTTCACAGCGTTCTCCACGCCCTTGCCCATGTAGCGGCTCTTGTCGCCGTCACGGAGCTCGCAAGCCTCGTAGATACCGGTAGAAGCGCCGGAGGGAACAGCGGCACGGCCCATGGTGCCGTCTTCCAGGTAAACCTCGACCTCAACGGTGGGGTTGCCGCGGCTGTCCAGAATTTCACGGCCGACTACGTCTACGATTTCGATCATCTGCTTCATAGGGATCAATCTCCTTTCCAAAATGAGGCGGTACAAAAGCTTGTCCGCCAAGGGGGAAAATGGATTATCAAAACGCGGGGCGTATCCCCGCTAAGGGGTAACAAAGCGCGGAGCTTAGGCTCATAGGGGAGCTTGGAGCGTAGCGAGGGTGAAAACCCAAGGCCCGTATGCGGGACTGGTTTTTACCCGAGACGCAGTGAAAGCGACCCGGCCATGAGCCCAAAGCATAGCGTGATTATGCTCAGTTGAGAATCAGGGTCTCTCCATCCATCTCCTTGGGCTTTTCCAGGCCCATGAGGTCCAGCATGGTGGGGGCGATGTCAGCCAGACGGCCGTCACGCAGCTTCACGCTGGCGCCCACGATGTAGAAGGGAACCAGATTGGTGGTGTGAGCGGTGAAGGGAGCGCCCTTCTCGTCCACCATGTGCTCGGCGTTGCCGTGATCGGCGGTGATGAGGGACACGCCGCCCATCTTGGAGGTAGCCTCCACCACCTTGCCCACGCACTCGTCCACGGTGGACACGGCCTTCAGAGCGGCCTCGTACACGCCGGTGTGGCCCACCATGTCGCAGTTGGCAAAGTTCAGGATGATCACGTCATAGTTGCCGCTCTCGATCCGGCGCACGGCCTCCTCGGTGACCGCGTAAGCGGACATCTCGGGCTGCAGGTCGTAGGTGGCCACCTTGGGAGAGGGGATCAGCACCCGGTCCTCCCCGGGGAACACCTGCTCCACACCGCCGTTGAAGAAGAAGGTGACATGAGCGTACTTCTCGGTCTCGGCGATGCGCAGCTGGGTCATGCCCTGCTTGGAGATGTACTCGCCGAAAATGTTCTCCAGCTTCTGACGGGGATAGGCCACGGTGACGTTGGGCATGGTGGCGTCATACTCGGTGGTGCAGATAAAGTCCACGGGGATGAAGCCGGTCTTGCGCTCCACGTCGGTGAAGTCCTCGTCCACGAAGCAGCGGGTGATCTCACGGGCGCGGTCGGGACGGAAGTTGAAGAAAATGAAGGAGTCGTTGTCCTTCACCTGGGCGTCCTTGACGCACACCACAGGCTCCATGAACTCGTCGGTGACACCGGCGTCGTAGGAAGCCTGTACAGCCTTGGCAGCGTCGCTCTCGAAGGGGCCGATACCGCAGGCAATGGCGTCGTAGGCCCGCTGCAGGCGGTCCCAGCGCTTGTCGCGGTCCATGGCGTAGTAACGGCCCATGACAGTGGCGATCTGGCCCACGCCCAGCTCCTCCATCTTGGCCTGGAGCTGCTCCACGTAGCTCTTGCCGGAGGAGGGGGGCACGTCACGGCCGTCCAGGAAGCAGTGGACATAGACCTTCTGGATGCCCTGCTCCTTGGCCATCTTCAGCAGCGCGAAGAGGTGGGTGATGTGGCTGTGCACACCGCCGTCGGACAGCAGGCCCATGAGGTGCAGGGCGGAGCCCCACTCACGGCAGTTGCCCATGGCCTCCAGGAAGGCGCTGTTCTTGAAAAAGTCCCCGGTCTGGATGTCCCGGGTGATCCGGGGCAGATCCTGGAACACCACGCGGCCAGCGCCCATGTTGGTGTGGCCCACCTCGCTGTTGCCCATCTGGCCCTCGGGCAGACCCACGTCAAGGCCGGAGGCGGACAGCTTGCAGCCCGGGCAATCCCGGAAGATGTGATCCAGGTTAGGGGTGGAGGCGTTGGCCACCGCGTTGCCCGCGTCGGGGCTGGTCAGGCCAAAGCCGTCCATAATGATCAAAGTGGTAGGTGTTTTCATAAAAACAAATTCTCCTTAGCAATAGGTCCGGAGGACACCATATTCCCCTCGGAGAGCGGAGGGGGGCACGCGGGGGGAACTGGTTCCCGCCCGCGGTGCGAGGTAGCGGACTGTCACGCTGCGGGCTGGGCGCATGGCCGGGTTGACAACTCCTCCGACTCCGGGCAGACCCGGTTCAGCCTTTGGCTGCCCCTGGGCTCTGCCCATCCGCTTCGGAGTCTGTCGCCCCTATGCGCCTGCCCTATGCGCTTCTTCATTGTCACGCTGCGGCGGCTGCGCAACGCGCGGCTTCCCTACGACTCGGGCTGGTCTTGGGCCGCTTCGCGGCCCCGCGCTCGCCCTCGCTCCGGTCCATCCGCGCTGCTACGCACGCCTTCGCGCTTCTTACTCCTGGTTGGCAGCGTTGATGATCTGCACGAAGTCGGCGGGCTTCAGGCTGGCGCCGCCGATCAGGCCGCCGTCCACGTCGGGCTGAGCCAGCAGCTCAGCGGCGTTCTTGGCGTTCATGGAACCACCGTACTGGATGGTGACGGAGCGAGCCACGTGAGCGCCGTACAGCTTGCGGATGACAGCGCGGATGGCCTGGCAGACCTCGCCGGCCTGCTCGGCAGTGGCGGTCTTGCCGGTGCCGATGGCCCACAGGGGCTCGTAGGCGATGACCACGTGACGCATCTTGTCGGCGGGCACGCCGGCCAGGGCGCACTTGACCTGGTAAGCGATCAGCTCCATGGTCACGCCCAGCTCACGCTGCTCCAGGCTCTCGCCCACGCAGATGATGGGAAACAGGCCGGCGTTGATGGCGGCGTGGACCTTCTTGTTGACGGTGAAGTCGGTCTCGTTGTAGTACTGGCGGCGCTCGGAGTGGCCGATGATGACGTACTTGGCGCCGGCCTCCTTGATCATCTCAGCGGTGATCTCGCCGGTGTAAGCGCCGCGGTCCTCATAGTGGCAGGTCTCAGCGCCGATGGCGATGTGGCAGTCCTTGAACAGACGAACGGCGGACTGGATGTTGGTGGCGGGCACACACAGCACCACGTTGCACCACTTGCCCCGGGGCATGATGGGCTTGAGCTCCTCGGCGAAAGCCTTGGTCTGGGACAGGGTGTTGTTCATCTTCCAGTTGCCGGCGATGATAGTCTTGCGGTAACGACGATTCATGTTCTTTTTCTTCCTTTCCTTTATACAAGTGCACGGGGATGATGATACAGAACCGGACCGCCCGCCGTCCCGGCCCTCAGGCCGGGGCGGGCGGGAGTTCGGAATAATCAACCAAAATAGCTCCGGGAATTAGGCATCGAGGAGGCAAGCCACGCCGGGCAGCTCCTTGCCCTCCATGAACTCCAGGCTGGCGCCGCCGCCGGTGGAGATGTGGGTCATCTTGTCGGCATAGCCCAGCTGCTGCACAGCGGCCGCGCTGTCGCCGCCGCCGATGATGGTGATGGCGTTGCTCTTGCTCAGGGCCTCGGCCACAGCCTGGGTGCCCTTGGCGAAGGCGGGGAACTCGAACACGCCCATGGGGCCGTTCCAGATCACGGTGCCGGCGTCCTTCACAGCCTCAGCGTAGGCAGCGATGGCCTTGGGGCCGATGTCCATGCCCAGGCAGTCCTCGGGGATGTTCATGCTGTCCACCAGGATGGGCTCAGCGTCGGCGGAGAACTCCTTGGCGCAGATGGTGTCCTCAGGCAGCAGGAGCTTCACGCCCTTCTCCTGGGCCTTCTTCATCATGTCGTTGCAGTAGTCCAGCCAATCCTCCTCCAGCAGGGACTTGCCGATGGAGCCGCCCTGGGCCTTCAGGAAGGTGTAGGTCATGCCGCCGCCGATGATGATGGTGTCGGCGATCTCCAGCAGGTTGTTGATGACGCCGATCTTGGAGGAGACCTTGCTGCCGCCCAGGATGGCCACCAGAGGACGCTTGGGGTTGGCCAGAGCGCCGCCGATGATCTCCAGCTCCTTCTGGATCAGGAAGCCGCTGACAGCGGGCAGGTAGTCAGCCACGCCGGCGGTGGAGGCGTGGGCGCGGTGCACGGCGCCGAAGGCGTCGGACACATACACCTCAGCCATGGAAGCCATGGCCTTGGCCAGCTCGGGATCGTTCTTGGTCTCACCCTTCTCAAAGCGGGTGTTCTCCAGCAGCATGATCTGGCCGGGCTGCAGGGCAGCGGCCTTGGCCTGGGCGTCGGGGCCCACCACGTCGTCAGCCATGATAACATCCTTGCCCAGCAGCTCGCTCAGGCGCTTGGCCACAGGCTTCAGGCTCAGCTCAGGCTTCACCTCGCCCTTGGGCTTGCCCATGTGAGAGCAGGCAATGACGGCGGCGTTCTGGTCCAGCAGATACTGGATGGTGGGCAGAGCGGCACGGATGCGCTTGTCGTCGGTGATGACGCCGCTGCCGTCCTTGGCCATGGGCACGTTAAAGTCGCAGCGCAGCAGAACCTTCTTACCGGCTACGTCGATGTCCTTCACGGTCTTCTTGTTGTAATTCATAAAAAAGTCTCCTCTCTTCGCAAGTAAATGGAACAGGGATGGGTTTTATTTCGAAATCACCCGCGGCGGCTGGGGATGCCGGGGGAAAATTCCTGCTGGTTCAAGGGGCCATACCGGCCATTTCTCCCTGGCCGCTGAGGCCGGGGAATCCCTGCTGGCGCAGGGCTTCATAGGTGAGGATGGCCACGGAGTTGGCCAGGTTCAGGCTTCTGGCGTCCTCCCGCATGGGGATGCGGATGCAGCGGTCGTAGTGCGCCTGGCGGAACGCCTCGGGCAGGCCCGCTGTCTCCTTGCCGAAAAACAGCCAGCATCCATCCTGAAAGCTGGCCTGGGTATAATCCTGAGGGGCCTTGGTGGTGGCAAGCCACAGGTCCTGTGCGTGGGTTTCCATAAAAAAGTGGTCCAGGTTTTCATAGACCCGCAAGTCCACCATGGGCCAGTAGTCAAGCCCGGCCCGGCGCACCGCTTTTTCGCTGATGTCGAATCCCAGGGGCTTGATCAGATGCAGACGGCTTCGGGTGGCGGCACAGGTACGGGCGATATTCCCGCAGTTTTGGGGAATTTCCGGTTCCACCAGTACGATATTGAGCACATCCACCCCTCCTATATAGAAGCGCGTAGGATAGACACGCAGGAGCGATAACGCCAGAGCGAATACCGGCAAACCAAGAAGCCGCAAGCGGCTTCTGTTTGGCGGCGGAGTCGGCGAAGTTATCGTTCCGGCCGCGTGTTCAATCCGCAGCGTGACAACGCTAGACGTCGGGTATCATTGTATTCCAAATGCCGGAGAAATTCAACTATAAAATGGTCGAAAAATTATAAAAAAATCAAAAAACCAGGGAAAAAGATAGGGTAGCAAGAAGGTTTTGTGAATTTAAGAAATTAACCCCCTCCTTATGCGGGAAGAATCCAGCATTGTGCCGAACTTGGGAGAATCCTCAGGTTTTTTATACCGTCCTTCCGGGGCAATCAGCACCTTCCAATTTGAATTTTACGTAAAAATATGAGCAGGTGTTCCAGAAAGCTCGAAACTGTCCTGCTCATTTTGCCTTGTCTATGGTATAATATCCACAAAAAAACGAAAGGATGGATTTTACATGCGCCTTATTTGGAATGGACACGCCTGCTTCACTCTGGAGACCGCTCAGGGAACTCTGGTCACCGACCCCTACGGGGACGGCAGCGTCCCCGGCCTGCCCCCGGTGCGTCTCACCGCCGACGCCGTGTACTGCAGCCACGGACACAGCGACCACAACGCCGCCCAGCTGGTGGCCCTCACGGGCAAGGACCTCACCGTCTCGGTGGAGGAGCTTCCCACCTTCCACGACGACCAGAAGGGCGCCCTGCGGGGGGAGAACGTTATGCGCATCTTCTCCGCCGAGGGCATGCGGGTGGCCCACCTGGGCGACCTGGGCTGTCCCCTCACCCCGGAGCAGAAGGCCCGGCTCACCGGCCTGGACGCCCTGCTCATCCCCGTGGGCGGCTACTACACCATTGACGCCGCCCAGGCCAAGTCCATTGTGGAGGAGCTGCGCCCCCGGGTCACCGTCCCCATGCACTACCGGGGCGAGGGCTTCGGCTACGACGTGATCTCCGGCGTGGAGGACTTCCTTTCCCTGTGCGGGGACTGCGTGTACTATCCCGGCAATGTCCTGGAGCTCACCCCGGACACTCCCGCCCAGACGGCGGTCCTTACCTGCCCCCGGCCGTAAGTCCCGTCCGCACCGCCAAAAACCCGCCGCCCAGCAGGGCCAGCAGCTCCACCACGGGCACCGTCAGCCACACGCCGGTCATCCCCCCCAGGGCAGACAGGGGGAACACCACCAGCAGCACCCCCACGCAGCCCCGGAACAGGGACAGGCCGAAGGCAGGCCCGGGCCGGCCCGTGGCGCTGAAGGCGCTGGCCAGCACGATGTTGCACCCGGCAAAGAGGTAGGCGGGGAAATACAGCCGCAGCCCCTCCCGGGCCATGGTCTGGAGCAGGGTGTCTCCGCTCTCATTAAAGATGGCGGCCAGCGGGTCGGCCCACACCAGCACCCCCAATACCAACAGGATACTCAGCCCCCCGGCCACCCCAAGAGCCAGCTTCAGCAGGCTCCGGGTCTGGGGGGCATTTCCCTGCCCGCAGGTGCGGCTGAGCAGGGGCTGCACGCCCTGGGAGATGCCGGTAAACACCGCCGTGACCACCAGGGCCAGGTTGGCCACCACGCCGTAGGCTGCCACCCCCGTATCCCCGGTGAGGGAGAGAATGATGAGATTAAAGGTGACCAGAATGACGCTGCTGGACACCTCGTTGAGCAGGGCGGACACCCCCAGGGCGGACAGGTTGCCCAGCAGACGGGGGGAGGGCACGTGGGGCACCGGACGCAGCCGTCCCCGGCGGCCCAGCAGGTGGGTGCTGGAGATGCACAGTCCCAGCACGGGAGCCACGCCCGTAGCCAAGGCCGCGCCCCCCATGCCCAGGTTCAGGGGGTAGAGGAACACATAATCCAGCACGATGTTGGCCAGGCTGCCCATGAGCATGGAGCACATGGCCAGACGTGGGGAGCCGTCGTTGCGCACAAAGGCGATGCACACCTGATTTAAAATAAAGAAGGGGGAGAAGGACAGCAGCACCCGCAGATAGCCCGCGCACAGGGGCAGGATCTCCCCCTTGGCCCCCAGCAGCTGGGCCAGGGGCGCGGCGGCCGCCTGTCCCAAAATGAGAAAGAACAGCCCCAAAGCCAGGCCGAAGGAGGCGGCGGCAAAAAAGGCCTTTCCCCCTTCCCGGTCCCGGCCCTGGGCCAGCATCAGGGTATAGCGGATGCCGCCGCCCATACCCAGCATGAGCCCCAGGCCGTTGACCAGGCCGAAAATGGAAATGGCGATGTTCAGCGCCGCCAGACCCTGGGCCCCCAGGCGGTTGGCCACAAAAAAGGTATCGGCCAGAATGTAGCAGGACAGGCCGATCATACCCATGGTGTTCAGGGAGATGTACCGGAAAAATTCTCTCCGCAGACCCGCATCCATGAAAACTCCTCCTCCGTGTTAAAGGTCAAAAAAAAGCTTGGACCCATCCCTTCCAAGACCTACGGGATGGATTCAAGCGCACACCCCGCTCCACCCGGTGGAGGGGCGGGGGCATGGATTCTGTTTGCCCCTTCAACATAGCACACCCGTTTTTCTCTGTCAACCCGGCGGGAAAAAAATCTTGTCCCTCCCCTTCCTTCGGCACATATCTCGGCCCTTGCGGCATATACTGGTCTGTATGCCGCCAATGATCCAATGCGCAAGGAGGGACAACAATGGACGATACCAATACCACCCCCGCCGCGGTCAGCCCCAGCGCGCCGCCCCGGGATCTGGACGAACTGATCTTCCAGGGCGAGCCCTGGCTGGTCAGCGACCGCTGAACCCAGAATCGCGATTCTAAGCAGGAAATCCCCGCCTACCCTTTACTTTTCTTCCGAATTCGGATATAATAATTAGGTTAAGTCTCCATATCCCCTTTCGGGAGTTTATTTAAGATGTAGAGAGAGTGAGGACCCTATGCTTCAATTCGACGAGTACAAAGTCAAGCTGAACAACCTGGCCCCCACCTTGGAGGAGCTGGGCCGCGCCCTGGACCTGGAGAGCGCGGAACGGGAACTGGATATGCTTCAGGCCGAGTCCGCCGCCGACGGCTTTTGGAACAACCTGGCCAAGGCCCAGAAGGTGCAGCAGCGTATCAAAGTCCTGCAGACCAAGGTAGACAGTCAGCGCAAGCGCAAGCAGCAGTGGGACGATCTGATGGCTCTGTGCGAGATGGGCAACGAGTTTGAGGACGAATCCCTGATCCCCGAGCTGGAAGAGGGCTACGCCCACCTGGAGGAAGACATGGAGCAGGCCCGGCTCCAGACCCTGCTCACCGGCGAGTATGACAGCTCCAACGTCATTCTCACCATCCACCCCGGCGCCGGCGGCACCGAGGCGCAGGACTGGGCCCAGATGCTCTACCGCATGTACACCCGCTGGACCGAGCGCCACGGCTTCACCTACCAGATCATGGACTATCAGGACGGCGACGAGGCCGGCATCAAGTCTGCCACCATCATGATCGAGGGCGAGAACGCCTACGGCTATCTCCGGGGCGAGCACGGCGTGCACCGTCTGGTGCGTGTCTCCCCCTTTGACGCCAACGCCCGCCGCCAGACCTCCTTCGCTTCCGTGGAGGTCATGCCCGACCTGCCCGAGGACGTGGAGGTGGAGATCCGCCCCGAGGACATCGAGATGCAGGTCTACCGCGCCAGCGGCGCCGGCGGCCAGCACGTCAATAAGACCTCCTCCGCCGTGCGTCTGATCCACAAGCCCACCGGCATTGTGGTGGCCTCTCAGCAGGAGCGCAGCCAGTTCCAGAACAAGGACAACTGTATGAAGATGCTGCGCGCCAAGCTGGTGGAGCTGCAGATGCAGGAGAAGGCGGATAAGATCTCCGACCTGAAGGGCGTGCAGCTGAAGATCGAGTGGGGCAGCCAGATCCGCTCCTACGTCTTTATGCCCTATCAGCTGGTGAAGGATAACCGCACCGCCTTTGAGACCAGCAACATCGGCTCTGTTATGGACGGCGACCTGGACGGCTTCATCAACGCCTACCTCACCGCCGAGGCCACGGGCAACTGGGCGGAAAAATAACCAATTCCGGCGACATGCCCGGAGCAGATTCTCTGCTCCGGGCTTTTTCTACCCCTTGTGCGCCGGGGCGGAATATGATAAAATAGTTTGCTTATATTCCTGTTTTATTCCACAATCCTTCCTTTGGAGGTCAGTATATGTCTCAGTACGAATCGGAAATCAAACGCAGAAGGACCTTTGCCATCATCTCCCACCCCGACGCCGGTAAGACCACCCTCACCGAGAAATTCCTCCTGTACGGAGGCGCCATCGCCCAGGCCGGCCAGGTCAAGGGCAAGAAGAACACCCGTGCCGCCACCTCCGACTGGATGGAGATCGAAAAGCAGCGCGGAATCTCCGTCACCTCCTCGGTGATGCAGTTCCAGTACGAGGGATTCTGCATCAACATTCTGGACACCCCCGGCCACCAGGACTTCTCCGAGGACACCTACCGCACCCTGATGGCTGCCGACTCCGCCGTCATGGTCATCGACGCCGCCAAGGGCGTGGAGGCCCAGACCCGGAAGCTGTTCAAAGTCTGCGCCATGCGGGACATCCCCATCTTCACCTTCATCAACAAGATGGACCGGGAGGCCCGGGACCCCTTTGAGCTGTGCGAGGAGCTGGAGAAGGAGCTGGGCATCGACACCTACGCCATGAACTGGCCCATCGGCTGCGGCAAGGAGTTCAAGGGCGTGTATGACCGCCAGAACCGCAAGGTCATCCACTTCACCTCCAACACCAACGCCAAGGCTGCCACCGCCACCGTCATCGAGCCCGACGATCCCGCCCTGGCCGACCTCATCGGACAGAGCAAGCGGGACCAGCTGGTGGACGAGATCGACCTGCTGGACGGCGCCAGCTGCGACTTCGACCTGGAGCGGGTGCGCCACGGCAAGCTCTCCCCCGTGTTCTTCGGCTCCGCCCTCACCAACTTCGGCGTGGAGCCCTTCCTGGAGGAGTTTCTGCGTATGACCACCGCTCCCCTGCCCCGCAAGGCGGGAGACGACATCATCGACTCCTTTGACGAGGACTTCTCCGCCTTCGTCTTTAAGATCCAGGCCAACATGAACAAGGCCCACCGGGACCGCATCGCCTTTATGCGGGTGGTGTCCGGCAAGTTCCAGGCGGACAAGGAGGTCTACCACGTCCAGGGCGGCAAGAAGCTGCGCCTGTCCCGGCCCCAGCAGCTCATGGCCGCCGAGCGCGAGATCATCGAGGAGGCCTACGCCGGCGACATCATCGGCGTGTTCGACCCCGGCATCTTCTCCATCGGCGACACCCTGTGCGCCCCCAGCAAGAAGTTCAAGTTCGACCCCATCCCCACCTTCGCCCCCGAGCACTTTGAGCGCATCCGCTCCGTGGACACCATGAAGCGCAAGCAGTTTTTGAAGGGCGTGGAGCAGATCGCCCAGGAGGGCGCCATCCAGATCTTCAAGACCCCCTACACCGGCATGGAGGAGGTCATCGTGGGCGTGGTGGGCACCCTCCAGTTCGACGTGCTGGAGTACCGCCTGCGCAGCGAGTACAACGTGGAGCTGTACAAGGAGGGCCTGCCCTACGAGTACCTGCGCTGGATCGTGAAGGAGGACGAGGACGCCCCCGCCCTGAAGGAGGAGGACCTGCTCCTGCCCAACGACGCCAAGCTGGTGGAGGACTACAAGGGCAACCAGCTGCTGCTGTTCGCCTCCCAGTGGTCCATCCAGTGGGTCCAGGACCGGAACAAGGGGCTTCAGCTGGCCGAGTTCGGCGGCGCCAAGTTTTAAGAGGTATCTATCATGACGCCAAAACTCATTCTCACCGACCTGGACGGTACCCTGCTGGACGAACAGAAGCAGCTCTCCCCCGCCAACCGGGCCGCTCTGGAGCGGGCTGCCGCTACGGGGTGCCACGTGGTCATCGCCACCGGCCGTTTCTTCGGGGGCGTGCCCGCCTTTTTGAAGGAGCTGCCCTTTCTGCGCTACTTCATTTTGATGAACGGCGCCAAGGTCTATGACCGGGAAACCGACCAGATCCTCTACCGCTCGGAAATTCCCATGGAAACTGCCAAGGGCGTGTTCCATCTCCTCTCCCCCCTGGACTGCACCATCGACTGCTACCAGAACGACCGTGGGATTATGCCCCGCTCCTACTATGACCGGCTGGACCACTATATTCCCGACCCGGTGATCCGCATGCTGGTCCAGCCCAACCGCCAGCCGGTGGACGACCTGCTGGCCACTCTGGAGGCCAACGGGGACACGGTGCAGAAGATGCAGGCCTTCTTTGCCGACCTGTCCCTGCGTCCCCAGGTGATGGAGCTGCTGGAGCGGGAGTTCCCCGAGCTGGTGCAGACCATCTCCCTGCCCAACAACCTGGAGCTCAACGCCGCCGGCGCCACCAAGGGCCACGCTCTGGAGGCCCTGTGCCGCCATCTGGGTCTGGATCTGCTGGACGCCGCCGCCTTCGGGGACGGCACCAACGACCTGACCATGATCCAGCGGGCTGGCGTGGGCGTGGCCATGGAGAACGGCGCCCCCCTGGTGCGGGAGCATGCCGACCTCATCGCCCCGGCCAACACCCAGGACGGCGTGGCCGCTATTCTCTCCCGCTGGTTCCCCCCTGTTTCCTGATTTTTCGACCGCCGGTCCCCGGGCCGGCGGTCTTCTTATACCCAGCCCCTTGACGGAACGCATCTTTCCAGGTAAACTGTGATGCGTATGCCATTTTCCCTTTTTTCATGAACTTTTTAACTCCCATTGTGAGGTGACCGAGATGGACTACCAGCAACTGGCCGAGCAGCTGCGGGCCCTGAATGAAATAAATCAATCCGAGCTCTCTCCTCAGCTGCTCCAGGCCCAGGACTTTTCTCCCCAGTGCCAGCCCCTGGTGCAGGAGATCAACCGCGCCCTTCAGATCAGCCAGGAGAAGGTCCGGCAGGTCCAGCGGAACCTGGACGTCATCAACGGCATCATCCACTCCGGCATGTGGAGCATGGAATTTGACCCCTCCGGCCAGATGACCAAGGTCACCTGGAGCCAGGCCTTCCGCATCATGGTGGGCTTTCAGAATGTGGAGGAGTTCCCCAACACCCTGGACACCTGGTCCGACCGCCTCCACCCCCAGGACCGGGAGAGCACCCTCACCGCCTTTTGGGATGCCGTGTCCGGGCGGGGGGAGTACAATGTGGAGTACCGCCTTATGACCCACAGCGGGCAGTACAAGTGGTTCCGGGCCACGGGCCGGGTGCTGCGCCGGGAGGACGGCTCTCCCAGCCTGTTTCTGGGCATCTTTGTGGATATCTCGCAGCAGAAGCAGGCCCAGCGCCTGGAGCAGGAGAAGCTGGCCGCCGAGCGCCAGGCGGCGGGCTTCCAGGCGGAGCTGGAAAATCAAAACGACATTTTGACTGCCCTCTGCTCCGACTACCTGGCCGTCTACCGGGTCAACCTCAGCACTGAGGCCTACGAGATCTACCGCCTCTCCCAGCGCCTGCGCCCGGACGTCATCCGCCTTGTCCGCCGTCAGGCGGGCTACGCCGCCACCATGGCAGGCTATTGCAGCACCTTTGTCTCCCTGGAGGATCAGTCCGCCTTTCTGGCCGCCACCCAGCCCCAGGCGGTGCTGGAGCGGCTCAGCCGGGAACAGACCTTTTTCCTGCGCTACCATGTGAAGGAAAATTCCCAGCACATGGAACACTTTGAGGTCCACTTTGCCCGGGCGGGCAAGTGGCCGGAGGAGCAGGTGGCCGTGGTGGGCTTCCGCAATGTAGACGCCGACATCCGCCGGGAGGAGGCCTACAAGCTGGAGACCCGCCACGACATCGAGGAGACCCTGGAGGGCTCCCGCACCGGCCTGTGGACCATGGAGATGGAGGAGGGCCGCCCCTCCCGCATGTATGCCGACCGCACCATGTGCATGCTGCTGGGCACGGACCAGTCCGTCTCCCCCGAGGAATGCTATCACATCTGGTTCTCCCGCATCGACCCGGAGTATGTAGAGATGGTTCAGGAGGGCGTGCAGGCCATTGCCAACTCCGGCCGTGCAGAGGTCATCTACCCCTGGAACCACCCCACCCTGGGACAGATCTACATCCGCTGCGGCGGCGTCCCCGACCACAAATACACCGGTCCCGGCCTGCGCCTGAAGGGCTACCACCAGGACATCACCGAGACCATGGTCACCCGCAAGCAGCAGGAGAAGGCTCTTTTGGAGGCCCTGGTGGAGGCCAAGCAGGCCAACCGGGCCAAGACGGAGTTTCTCTCCCACATGTCCCACGACATCCGCACCCCCATCAACGGCATTCTGGGCATGCTGGCCATCAGTGAAAAGAACCCCCTGGATCTGGAACGCCAAGCCGACTGCCGCAATAAGATCCAGGCCGCGGCCCAGCACCTGCTCTCTCTCATTAACGACGTGCTGGATATCAGCAAGCTGGAGAGCGGCTCCACCACCCTGGCCCGGGAGTCCTTCTCTCTGCCCGACGTGCTGGAAAACTGCCTGACCATTCTGCGGCCCCAGGCCGAGGAGGAGCAGTTATCTCTCACCGAGACCCGCATAGACCTGGCATATCCCCGCCTGCTGGGCAGCCCCTTGCACCTGCGGCAGATCCTCATTAACATCATCGGCAACGCGGTGAAATATAACCGCCCCGGGGGCAGCATTTCCGTGGAGACCCGGCAGCTCCCCCTGGACGGGGACACCGTGCGCTGCCGCTTCACCATCTCGGACACGGGGCTTGGCATGAGCGAGGAGTTTCAGACCCGGCTCTTTGAGCCCTTTACCCAGGAGCACAGCAGCGCCCGCACCCACTATGCGGGCACCGGTCTGGGCATGGCCATCACCAAGCGCCTGGTGGAGGCCATGGGGGGCGAGATCACCGCCCGCAGCGTCCTGGGAGAGGGCAGCACCTTCACCGTGGAGATTCCCTTCCCGGTGGACTGCAATTACACCCCCGTCCAGGAGCCCGCTCCCGAGGCGGTGGATGTGGCCGGCCTGCATGTAATGCTGGTGGAGGACAACGAGCTCAACCGGGAGATCGCCCAGTATATGCTGGAGGACGCAGGAGTCACCGTGGTCAACGCGGAAAACGGCCAGCAGGCCCTGGACCTCTTTGCCGCCTCCCCCGCGGGCACCTTTGACGGTATCCTCATGGATGTGATGATGCCGGTGATGGACGGCCTGGAGGCCACCGCCGCCATCCGCGCCCTGGACCGCCCCGACGCCAAAACCGTCCCCATCATTGCCATGACTGCCAACGCCTTTGCCGAGGATGTGGAAAAATCCAAGGCCGCGGGCATGAACGCCCATCTGGCCAAGCCGGTGGACCTGCAAAAGCTGCTTCAGGTCCTTACAGCATACTGCCGTCCCGCCTCAAAAAGCTGAATATTCATATTAATATTCATTAAATCCCGCCGCTTCTTCCCAGGAGCGGCGGGATTTTTGTCATAATCCACAAATTGCCCGCCGTTTTTCTTCTGCATAAGAATAATTATACAGTATTTTCAGTTCTCTATTGACCTTATTTGTTCTTGGTTGTATAATCATGCTTGCTTTTCGTATATTTTACCGGGTTTGGATGGATACCCCGGCATACGGACGGCAAGGAGATAGAATGAAAGAAGGAACGTAACGGTGAAGAAGAAATGGACCTCACTGTGTCTGGCTCTTGCCATGGCGGCCTCCCTGGCCTGCCCCGTTGGAGCCGCTGGATTAGACACCACCGCCGACGACCAGGTCATGGTTTTCAGCGACCTGGCCGAGCTGGACAGCAGCATTGAAATTCCCCACGAGGGCAGCAAGGATACCGCCCTCACCATGCAGGAGGCCGCGGCCTTTGTGCTGCGCCAGTCCGGCATGTCCGACGCCCAGCTGGGCGCCTACCCCGACGACTACAACGCCATGGCCATCAGCGTGGGCCTGGTTTCTGAGGACTTTGATTCCCAGGCCCCCTGCACCCAGGAGCAGCTGGCCGAGATGCAGCAGATCGCCCAGCCCCTGAAGGAGGCTATGTCCAAGGAGAAGAAGGAACCCCTCTTCATGAACGGCATGGCCCAGCCCATTTTTGAGTACACCAGCGGCATGGCCAGCGACGACGAGTACAGCAACGCCGCCAGCGAGATCACCCGCTACTGCGTGTACGTGGAGACCAACTACGACACCGACGGAGACGGCAAGCTGGACCTGGTGAAGGCCCTGGTGCAGATCCCTGACGACGCCGTGGGCAGCGACGGAAAGTTTGCCACCATCTTCGAGGCCCGGCCCTACATCACCGGCTGCACCGACGGCGGCTATGACCGGGACTTCAACTACCAGGACGAGTCCCTGGGCTACGACCTGAACAACCTGTACGCCCAGCCTGACGCCCGTACTCCCGAAGGCACCGCCACCACCTGGGACGCCGCCCTGGACGCCAAGGCCAGCGAGTGGTACTATGTCAGCCCCTATGAGAGCGGTTCCTGGGGTGACTTCTACGACTACGAGGACCTGGACTGGTACGACTACTTCCTGGTCCGCGGCTACGCCGTGGTCGAGGTGGCCGGTCTGGGTACCCGGGGCTCCGAGGGTCTGGAGACCTGCGGCGCTGACGTGGAGATCGACGCCTTCAAGTGCGTCATCGAGTGGCTCACCGGCGACCGGGTGGCCTACACCGACAAGACCAGCAACATCGCCATTGAGGCCGAGTGGTCCAACGGCAATGTGGGCATGACCGGCCGTTCCTACGGCGGCACCACCCAGTTCGGCCTGGCCGCCACCGGTGTCGAGGGTCTGAAGACCATCGTTCCCGTGGCCGGTATCGCCAGCTGGTATGAGTACACCAACTCCCAGGGCATCGCCACCGGCGGCGTGGCCTACTCCGACGACCTGGCCCTCTACTGCGCCGGCCGCTACATCGACGCCGAGGACTGGAACGGCATTGCCGAGACCTACGCCAACTACCTCAGCCAGATCTGGCAGGATCAGCTGGCCCTCAACGGCGACTACGGCGAGCATTGGGCCAACCGGGACTACACGCTGGACGCCGAGAACATCAACTGCTCCGCCCTCATCGTCCACGGTCTCAACGACGAGAACGTGCGCACCAAGGAGTTTGATCTCATGTACCAGGCCTTCCAGGAGGCCGGTCAGGAGGCCAAGCTGATGCTCCACCAGGACGCCCACGTCACCCCCGCCTATGACTCCC
>USCO01000039.1 GCA_900553135.1 uncultured Eubacteriales bacterium
AGCTGGCTGAAGAGCTGGCTGGCCTGTTCGGCGGCGTTGTTGGCGGTTCCCGTGCTGCTATCGACTCCGGCTGGCTGTCTGCTGACCACCAGGTTGGTCAGACCGGCAAGACCGTTCACCCCAAGATCTATGTCGCTCTGGGTATCTCCGGCGCCATCCAGCACAAGGCTGGTATGCAGGATTCCGAGTGCATCATCGCCGTGAACAAGAACGAGAACGCTCCCATCTTCGAGATCGCCGACTACGGCATCTGCGGCGACCTGTTCAAGGTCACCCCCATGCTCATCGAGGCTATCAAGGCTGCCAAGGCTGCTCAGTAAGAGAGTTTTCCGTTATGAGCTTTTCTGCCCCGTGTCCGCAAGGACACGGGGCAGTTTTTTGTCTGTCCAGGAACTATTCTCCTTCCCGCGTACAGTCTCTTCTCTCCAAGTAGGAATCCCTCTGGGCATGGACTCCCTTCCCGGAGGAAAACCAGGACGGGAAAAGAGGGCAGAAAAGGGCCCGGCCAATTTGGCCGGGCCCTTTTGGTTCTTGCAATGGATTTAGTTGGGAATCAGGCAGCGGCATCCAGCAGAGCCTGGAAGAAGGCCATGAAGGAATCATTCTCCAGGGCATCGGCCTCGGGATGGAACTGCACGCCCACGGAGAACTCGTTGGCCTGATACTCCACGGCCTCGATCACATCGTCGGGACCATAGGCGACCACGGTCAGACCCTGGCCCAGACGGTCAGGATTGATGACCTGGTGGTGCCAGGAAGCCACGTTGGCCAGGCTGTTGCCGTCCACGATGGAGGCCAGCGCGTCGGCCTTGTCGGTCAGGGTGATGTCGTGGCGGGCCCACTCGGGCTTATTGCGGTGGACGCGATAGCTGTCGTCCTTGCCCAGGTAGGTGGGCAGGTCCTGAATCAGACCGCCGCCGCAGACCACGTTGAACATCTGCATGCCGCGGCAGATGGCCAGCATGGGCACATCGCCCTTCACGGCAGCCTGGATCAGGTTGTAGTCGGAGGTGTCGCGCAGGTCACGGTACTCGGTGTTGTCCTCCAGCAGGGGGCTGTGGGCCTCGCCGTACAGGTCAGGGTTGATGTCCTCGCCGCCGGTCATCACGATGCCGTCCACGCTCTTCAGGGAGGTGACAGCCTGGTCATAAGCGGTGATCTGAGGCATGTGGGTCACAACGCCGCCGGCCTCATGGATGATGTCCTGAATGTCGGTGTAGTCCACAGGGTCGCCGCCCCAGGAGATGCCGATGACGGGCTTATCGGCAGCATAGGCAACCAGGTTCTCGAAGAAGGTCAGGCAGGTGTCGTAGTCACAGGGAGCTTCCTTGCCCTGATACAGGACCAGACTGCAGTCGTTCTCGGGATGGAACTGAACGCCCACGCAGAAGGTGTTGCTCTTCTTCTCCACGGCCTCGATGATGTCCACGCCGTTGTAGGTGGTCTTGGCAGTCACGGTGAGGTCGGTGCCCTCCACGCTCTTCACGGCCTGGTGGTGCCAGGAGGAGACGTTCTCCAGCACGTCGGCGTTGACCACGTCATAGAGCAGGGAGTCCTTGTCGATGATCTCCACATCATGACGGGCGTAGTCACGGTTGGGGGCGTCGGCGGGCATGCGGTGCAGGTCGCCGTAGGAAACGCCCTTGCTGGCGTAGTAGTCGGGGATGTCCTGGATGAAGTCGGCGCCGGAGACGATGCTCATCATCTGCATACCGCGGCAGGCGGCGAAGGTGGGCACGTCGTTGGCGATACAATAGGACATGAGGGTGTAGTCGGAGATATCGCGGGTGGCATTGATCTCTTCGCCGTGGTTGGCCTCAGTCTGAGGCTTGGCGAACAGGGAGGGGCTGATGTCCTCACCGCCGGTGAAGAACACGCCGTCCACGTCTTCCATGACCGCGGCCACGTTGCTCTTGGAGAAGTCCTTGGCCTTGATCTGGTCGGCGTAGGTCTGGCTCAGCATGCCGGAATCCTCGATATAAGCGCTCTGGATCTTGCCGTCGGCGTCATAGCCAACCGCGGTGGAGGTGATCTGAGGCAGCTCAACGGGGATACCGCCGGCCTCCTTGATGACCATCTTGAAGGCGGTGTAGTCCTGGCTGTTGCTCTTCCAGGTGATGCCGATGAAGGGCTTGCCCGCCAGAGCGGTGCAATTGTTCAGCATGGTCTGGAACTGGTCGGGGGTAATGGCCTTGGCGGCGTCATACTCCAGCCCGGCGGTCAGGCCCACATCCTGGGCCATGTCGCTGTAATCCTGAGGCCAGCTGGTCACCCACTGATTGGGGGCGTCCAGATACTTCAGCAGGATGGCAGCGGCCTCCACCTGAGTGGTTGCGACGTTGGGGCTGAAGGCGTTGGCTCCGGTGCCGCTGACCAGGCCCTTGGCATAGGCCAGGTTAATGGCGCCCTCATACTGGCTGCCCTCCGCCACGTCGGCAAAGGCGCTGGGCTTGGCTTCATACTCCGCCAACTGGCTGGAGTAGCCGGCCTTTTCTACCAGCAGAGCAGCCAGCTCGCCACGGGTCAGGGTGGTGTCCGCCGCGGAGACGGTGACCACCAAGCTCATGACAAGAGCCAGCACGGTGAGCAGGGATAGGAATCTGCGAGATGTCGATCTTTTCATTTCTGGAACTCCTTTCTCCTGTCGCTTTGTGGGGGAAAAGTATTTTTCTTAAAGGAAAATGTTCTGAAAATTCTTTTCTTCCACAAAGAAAATGACGCTATGACCCTGTTTTGGGCCACAGCGTCATTGCTTAAGCATAGTATAGTATTTTGTCCATTTTCTGTCAAGATGCACAGTTGGTTTTTCTATCCTGCATTTTGCACCTTGTTCCCGCCGCCGTCATAGGCTGGGACACCACGAGGAGAGAGGAGCATACGCCATGGAGACAGGAGGACTTTGCTGGGTGCTGGGCGGCGACCTGCGCCAGCTGTGGCTGGCCCGGCTGCTGGCCCAAGAGGGCCGCCGGGTGGTCTGCTTTGGATTGGAACAGGGAGGAGAGCCGGGCTGCGGAGTCACGGCCCAGGAGAGCCTGGAGGGCCTGGAGCAGGCGGACTGGGTGGTGCTGCCTATGCCCACCGCCGCCCGGGAGGGACTGCTGTGTGCCCCGCTGGCTCTGCACCCCCAGCCCATCGCCCCCATTTTGGAGCGGCTGAACCCCGGCCAGGCCCTCTTCGGCGGGCGGCTGGACGAGGGTGGGGCGGCTCTGGCCGCCCGGCGGGGGCTGCAGATCGAAAACTGTCTGGCGGGGGATGAGTGGGCGGTGGCCAACGCCGTGCCCACTGCCGAAGGGACCATCCAACTGGCCCTGGAACAGCTGCCCATCACCCTTCAGGACTGCCCGGTGCTGATTTTGGGCTATGGCCGCATCGGCCGGGCCCTGGCCCCCCGGCTCAAGGCCCTGGGCTCCCAGGTCACCGTGTTTGCCCGGCGGGAGGAATCCCGGACCCAGGCCCAGGCACTGGGCTGCGCCGTTATGGGCCCCGGCCTGTCCCTCACCGATCTGTCCGGCTTTGCCCTGGTGGTGAACACCATCCCCGCCCCCATTCTGGGCCAGGGGGAGCTGGCCGCGCTGGCCCCCTCCTGCCTGACTCTGGATCTGGCCAGCGCCCCGGGCGGGGTGGACCGGGAGGCCGCCCGGCATCTGGGCCGGAAGGTGGTGTGGGCCCTGGCTTTGCCCGGCAAGACCGCCCCCGCCTCCGCCGCGGCCATCCTGCGCCGGGCCATGGAGCAGTCTCTCTCCCGGGGCCATATTGGAAAGGAAGATGCGCTTTGATGGACAAAACCATAGGATTCGCCCTGTGCGGTTCCTTCTGTACCCACCACAGGGCCATGGAGGCCCTGGAGCAGGTAAAGGCCCGCTTTTCCCACGTCGTTCCCATCGTCTCCGAGCAGGTGGCCGCCACCGACACCCGCTTCGGTCCCGCCCACGAGCTCATGCGGGAGATGGAGCGGATCTGTGACCACCGGGTCATTTCCACCATCCGGGAGGCGGAGCCCATCGGCCCCAAGGGCCTGCTGGACCTGCTCATCATCTGCCCCTGCACGGGCAACTCCCTGGGCAAGCTGGCCGCCGGCATCACCGACACCTGCGTCACCATGGCGGCCAAGGCCCACATGCGAAACGGCCGCCCCGTGCTCATCGCCCCCGCCACCAACGACGGCCTGGCCGCCTCGGCGGTGAGTCTGGGCACCCTGCTCACCCGGAAATACATCTATTTCGTCCCCTTCGGCCAGGATGACCCGGAAAAGAAGCCCACCTCCCTGGTGGCCGACTTCTCCCAGGTGGCCGACTGCGCCCAGGCCGCCCTGGAGGGCCGCCAAATCCAGCCCCTGCTGCTGCGGCAATAAAAAAACGGTCCTTCCCAGGGAAGGACCGTTTTCTTTATACATAGCCGTACATGCCCCGCACTGAGACCTCTCCGGCGGAGAGTGCCTCCCGGCTGCCGTCGGGGTGCTCCACCACCAGGCGGAACTCGTCATCGATGCCCACAGCGTAGGCCTGACGGCGGGAGACGGGGGTGATGAGCTGCACCTGGTTGCCCGGGGTGAGACAGTCGGCCCGGTAGCGCTCCAGATAGGCCTGCTTGTTCTCCGGGAACCCGGCGTAAGCCTGGTCCAGCGCCCGGATCAGGTTGGCCGCCAGCTCGGAGCGGCGCACGGGGTGGCCCAGCTCCTGGGCCAGGGAGGTGGCGATCTCCCGCACCTCGGGAGTAAAATCCTCGGGGCGGTGGTTGACGTTGATGCCGATGCCGGGGATCAGATACTCCAGGGCGTTGCTCTCACTCTCCAGACCCAGCTCGGTGAGGATGCCGCACAGCTTCTTTCCGTGGAGGACGATATCGTTGGTCCACTTGATCTGGGGCCGCAGGCCGCAGGTGGCCTCAATGGCGTCGCACACCGCCACCGCCACCCAGGCGGTGAAGTCGGCCACCTGGCTGGGCTCCAGCCGGGGGCGCAGCAGGGCGGAGACATACAGCCCGCAGCCCTTGGGGGACTGGAAGGTGCGGCCCAGGCGGCCCCGGCCTCCGGTCTGCTCCTCGCTGATGACCACAAGGCCGTCGGGGGCTCCCGCCATGGCCTGGCGCTTGCACTCGGTGTTGGTGGAGTCCACCGTGTCCAGACACAGGAGCTTGCTGCCCACATGGCATCCGGCCAGGGGTCCGGCCAGCTCTCCCTCCCGCACCCGGTCCGGGCTCTTCTCCAGGCGGTAGCCCCGGTTGGGGGCGGACTGGATGGTGTAGCCCTCCTGGCGCAGGGCCTCGATGGCCTTCCATACGGCGGCCCGGCTGATGCCCAGGGCGCGGCTCATGGCCTCCCCGGACACGTAGGAATCCTCCTGCTCCAGCAGCAGCGACAGCACTTTTTCCCGGCTCATTGGCGTACCTCCAAACGATTTCTTCCCATTCCCGGTCCATTCCCGGGAACATTGCACCACGTATTATACCCGCTTCGCCGCCTTGCCGCAAGCAGGAAAAAGCGCGCCCCGGCCAGGCTGGCCGGGGCGCAACTCACGAAACACAAAATTCAGCAGACGGCTCAGGCCTCATCCTCGATGATGCCATAGTCCCCGTCGTTGCGGCGGTACACCACGGCGAAGGCGCCGCCGGCATCCTCGTTCTTAAAGGCGAAGAAGCTGTGGCCCACCAGGTTCATCTGCAGGATGGCTTCCTCCTGGGTCATGGGCTTGATGGGGAAGGTCTTGGTCCGCACGATGCGGTACTCGCCCTCCTCGGGGCCTTCGGGAACGAAGGAGGCCACATCGGCCTCGTCCACGGTGCGTTCAAAGGCGCCCTGACGCAGGCGCTTCTCCAAACGGGTCTTGTTCTTACGGATCTGGCGCTCCAGGGAGGCGACTGCCGCGTCGATGGAGGCCCGCATATCAGAGGAGCTTTCAGACACCCGGAAGATGGTGCCGCTGGAGCGAATGGTGACCTCAACCTGGTTGCGGTCCTTCTCCACACTGAACGTGATTGCGGCGGAAGCGTCCTCCTTAAAGAAACGGTCGAGCTTACCCACTTTCTTCTCCGCATAGTTGTGGATGTAGTTGGGTATGTTCACCTTTTTGTCTGTAAACACAAACTTCATACTTGTCCGCTCCTTTCACCCCAGAAGGGGTCTGTGTGCCGGGGGAGGAACCAGGTCCTCCCTATGCCAACATTATACCACATAAGCGGAAAAATACTAGAGTTTTTTGTGAATAATTTATAAATCCTTTTCAGCCTTACTCCAGCACGGGTTTGCCGTTGATGAGCACCAGGCGTACCCGGCTGAGGAGGTTAATGGGATGGGCGGTGGTAACCACCACATCGGCATCCTTGCCCGGGGCCAGAGAGCCCACCCGGCTGTCGATGCCGGCGATGCGGGCGGGGTTGATGGTGATGGCGGCCAGGGCGGCCTCGGGGTTCATACCACCCTTCACCGCCATGGCGGCGCACAGGGGCAGATACTGCACGGGGGTCTCGGGGTGGTCGGTGCAGATGGCGGTCTGGACTCCCTGGAGGGTGAGCACGTTGGGGCTCTCAATGGTCATGTTCACCAGCTCGGGCTTGGAGCGGTCCCCCAGGCAGGGGCCGGTGATGACGGGCACTCCCGCCTGCTCCAGCAGGTCGGGGATCAGGTGGGCCTCGGTGCCGTGGACGATGACACACTTCAGGCCAAACTCCCGGCTGATGCGCACGCCAGTGGCGATGTCGTCGGCCCGGTGGGCGTGGATGTGGACGGGCAGCTCTCCCCGCACCACGGGCAGCAGAGCCTCCAGCTTGGCGTCGTAGTCGGGCTTCTCCTCGTCGGGATCGGCCTGGGCCCGGTCCAGCTTCTCCTTGTACTCCACCGCCTTGGCCAGGTTTTCCCGGATGATGGCGGCGGTGGCCATGCGGGTCACGGGGCTCTCGTGGCGCTCATTGTACACCGACTTGGGGTTCTCGCCCAGAGCCAGCTTCATGGCCACGGGGGCCTTCAGGATCATCTGGTCCACCCAGCGGCCCTGGGTTTTCACGGCGGCAAACTGGCCGCTGATGGGGTTGGCGGAGCCAGGTCCGGTGAGCACGGTGGTCACGCCGGCGGCCCGGGCCTCCCGGAAGCAGCGGTCCAGGGGGTTGATGGCGTCGATGGCCCGCAGGTGGGGGGTGCAGGGGTCGGTGGCCTCGTTGCCGTCGTCCCCCTCAAAGCCCACGGCGTCGCCGAACATGCCCAGGTGGCAGTGGGCGTCAATGAAGCCGGGGAGGATGTGGCCCCCCTGGGCGTCAAAGGTCTCTCCCTGCCAGGTGTCGGGGCACTCCTCCATGGGGCCCACGGCGGCGATCTTGTCCCCTTCGATGGTGAGGTAGCCGTTGGGAATGGTGAGTCCCTCCATGGTGTGGACGGTTCCGTTGATAATACGCATTGCAGTTCCTTTCTCGAAAGCCGGGGGCTTTCGCGGCGGTGATGCAGACCATAAAAAAAGACCGCCGAGGCGGTCTTTTTACAGGTCCTGGTCCTGGGACAGCCCGTTTACCGGCGGCCTCCGCCGCGGCGGTTGCTGCCCTTCTTCTCCAAGTAACGCAGCTCAGAGAGTTTGCTGTCGGACGCCTGCATAAACTGGCGCAGCCGGTCCTCAAAATCCGTGGGCTCCTTGGGCGTAGACGGACGGGGCGTAAAGCCACCCTGACGGGGACCGCCCTGACGGGGCGCACCCTGACGGGGCGCACCCTGGCGGGGAGGCCGGCCGCCCTGACCTCCGCCCTGACGAGCGGGGGGATCGTTCACCTTCTTGATGGACAGGTTGATCCGGTTGGCCTGGTCGATGCCAATGACCTTCACCTTCACCTGCTGTCCCTCCTGCAGGTAATCGGAAACCTCGTTCACATAGGAATAGGCGATCTCCGAAATGTGTACCAGTCCGGAGCGCCCCTCGGGCAGAGCCACGAAGGCGCCGAACTTTGTGATTCCCGTTACCTTTCCGTCCAAAATGGACCCAACACCAAACTCCATACTGACTGCAATATCCTCCTTGTAAATTTCCCCCTGAGAAGCCACACACAGCCCCTCAAGAACCAAACCGGTCTGAAGCGTTATCCGGCCACGTCGATGTACAGGGTCTCCCCTTCCTTGACGTAGCCCTTCTCCCGGGCCACCCGCTCCAGCGTGTCGGGGTCATCGCTGTTTTCGATGGCCTCCTGCAGCTGCTGGTTGGCCAGCGTCTGATCCTCCACCTGCTGGGTCAGGGCTTCCTGCTCCTGCAAGGTGGTCTGGATCTTGCCCCTCAGGTCCAGCAGAGAGGTGGCCATGTAGATGAGCAGCACTACGATGACCAGCTTTGTCAAAAAACCTGCCCGCTTGAACCGCATGGCGGTCTCCTCCTCTCTCCCGGGCGTCCCTGCGGCGGGCCGTCCGCTCCATTTCACCAGCTATCTGATTTATTCTATACCATTTCGCCGCGAAAAGGAAGTAATTTTTCGCAAATTTTTCAGTTTTTTTCCGCAGGCCGTTGATTCCCCGCAGGGGGGCGGTGACCAGGCGCCACAGCCAGGCCGCCCCGTCGGCCAGGCGGTAGCCGATCCAAAGGGCGGGGGCGCTGAGGGTCATGAAGTAGAACCAGCCTCCCAAAAACAGGAAAACCACGCCGTACAGCCGCACCAGCCCGCCCCAGGCCCACTGGGACCAGAGGAACAGGGCCGCCGTCAGCCCCAGCCAGAACAGCAGGTCCAGAGCGGGGCCCAGCAGGGGCAGGCGCACCCGCACCCGCAGGATACGGAACAGGTCGTACACCAGCCCCGCCGCCAGCCCCAGGGCCAGAGCCTGGACCATGGCCTGGGCCTGAAGGGCTACCTCTCCCCTCATCCGCCCAGCAGCCGGGACAGCAACCCGCCCCGGGTCCGGCCGCCGTCCTCGTAGGACAGGGAGTCCACCTCCCCCTCCACGTTCAGGTCTCCGCCGTCCAGGGACAGCTTTTCAATGTGCAGCCCCTCGCCGCGGATCACCAGGGTCCCCTTCACCGTCACCATTACAATGGCGGTCTCGTCAAAGCTCTCCACCTCTTCCACGCCGGATACCGTCAGCCGCTGGCGGCCCTCCAGCAGGATGTGGTGGCTGCCCTGACTCTCCAGCCCGTCATAGGTCATGCCGCTCCCTCCTCTCTGGCCCATTGTATGGGACAGGGAGGAGGGTTATGCCAGACTTGTTTACTCCAGCACGGCGCCCCGGTCGGCAGAGGACACCATCTTGGCGTAGCGGGCCAGGTAGCCCGTCTTGATCCGGGGCTCGGGGCACACCCACTTGGCCTTCCGGGCCTGGAGGGTGGCCTCATCCACCTTCAGGGTGATGGTGTGGTTAGGAATGTCGATGGCGATGAGGTCACCCTCCTCCACCAGGCCGATGGGGCCGCCGCTGGCCGCCTCGGGAGAGACGTGACCGATGGACGCGCCCCGGGTGGCGCCGGAGAAGCGGCCGTCGGTGATAAGGGCCACATCCTTGTCCAGACCCATGCCCGCAATGGCGGAGGTGGGGTTGAGCATCTCCCGCATGCCGGGGCCGCCCTTGGGGCCCTCGTAGCGGATGACCACCACGTCACCAGCCACGATCTTGCCCGCGTAGATGGCCTGGATGGCGTCGTCCTCGCAGTCAAAGACCCGGGCGGGGCCCTCGTGGACCATCATCTCGGGGGCCACGGCGGACTGCTTCACCACGCAGCCGTCGGGGGCCAGGTTGCCCTTGAGCACGGCGATGCCGCCGGTCTTGGAGTAGGGGTTCTCGATGGGCCGGATGAGCTCGGGGTCCCGGTTCACCACGCCCTCCAGGTTCTCGGCTACGGTCTTGCCCGTGCAGGTCATAAGGCTGGTGTCCAGCAGGCCCGCCTTGTTCAGCTCCGCCATGACGGCGTACACGCCGCCGGCCCGCTCCAGGTCCTCCATGTAGGTGTCCCCGGCGGGGGCCAGGTGGCACAGGTTGGGGGTTTTCTGGGAGATCTCGTTGGCCATGTCGAAGGAGAGCTCGATACCGCACTCGTGGGCGATGGCGGGCAGGTGGAGCATGGTGTTGGTGGAGCAGCCCAGGGCCATGTCCACCGTCTCGGCGTTGTGGAAGGCGGCCTCGGTCATGATGTCCCGGGGACGGATGTCCTTCTTCACCAGCTCCATGATCTGCATACCGGCATGCTTGGCCAGGCGCAGACGGGCGGAGTAGACGGCGGGGATGGTGCCGTTGCCCCGAAGGCCCATGCCGATGGCCTCGGTGAGGCAGTTCATGGAGTTGGCGGTGTACATGCCGGAGCAGGAGCCGCAGGTGGGGCAGGCGTTGTTCTCGTACTCCTCCAGGCCCTCCTGGTCCAGTTTTCCGGCGTAGTAGGAACCTACCGCCTCAAACATGTGGCTGAGGCAGGTGCGCCGTCCGTCGTTCATGGTACCGGCCATCATGGGGCCGCCGGAGACAAAGATGGTGGGGATGTTCACCCGGGCGGCGGCCATGAGCAGGCCGGGCACATTCTTGTCGCAGTTGGGGATCATCACCAGGCCGTCAAACTGGTGGGCCATGGCCATGGCCTCGGTGGAGTCGGCAATGAGGTCCCGGGTGACCAGAGAGTACTTCATGCCCACGTGGCCCATGGCGATGCCGTCGCACACGGCGATGGCAGGGAACTCCACGGGAGTGCCGCCGGCGGCCCGGATGCCGGCCTTCACGGCCTCGGCGATCTTGTCCAGGTTCATGTGGCCGGGGACGATCTCGTTATAGGAACAGACCACGCCGATGAGGGGCCGCTCCAGCTCCTCCTTGGTGTAACCCAGAGCATAGAGCAGGGAACGGTTGGGGGCGGCGGGGGCCCCTTTCTTGATGACATCAGAGCGCATAATACAGTACCTCCTCAAAGCCAAAATCAGTTGTCTGATTTCTATTGCATTGTCTGACTATATAGTATAAGATAGAGGTACCAATGTCAAGGACCACTTTGCAAAGGAGGGCCCCTATGGAGCGCAAAAACCGCTGGCAGCAGGCCGCCGCCAGCTTATATGACCAGATCGTGGCGGAGGGCCGCCTGAAGGCGGGAGACAAGCTGCCCAACGAGGTGGAGCTGTCCCAGACCCTTGGGGTGAGCCGGGCCACCCTGCGGGAGGCCATCCGCTCCCTGTGCGCCCAGGGGGTGCTGGAGGTGCGCCGGGGCAAGGGTACCTTTGTCTCCCCCCGGGTGGAGGAGATCGGGGACTTCGGCTTTCACCGCCTGGAGGAGGTGAAGGGCCGCCTGCGGGACCTGTTTGAGCTGCGGGCCATCTTTGAGCCCCAGGCCGCCGCCCTGGCCTGCCGCCGGGCCACGGCAGAAGAACTGTCCGACATCCTGGCCCAGGGAGCCCAGGTGGAGGCCTGCATCCGGGAGGGCCGGGACCGCACTGCCGCCGACCGGGCCTTCCACACCGCCATCGTCCGGGCCACCCACAACGAATTCATGGTGCGCCTGCTGCCCATCATCAACCAGGCGGTGGAGGAGGCCATCTCCACCGGCACAGCGGCGGGGGAGCTGGCCCAGGCCACCCTTCAGGACCACGCCCTGCTCATGGACTTCTTTCGCAAGGGGGACGAGCAGGGGGCCCAGTACGCCATGGCCATCCATATGCGCCACGCCATGGATGAGATGGGACTATAAAAAATTCCCGGAGAAAAGGAAGCTTCCTTCTCTCCGGGGATTTTCTTTGTCTTTTGGAATTACTTCATCCGGTCCACCAGGTAGGGGATGGCCTTCTCGAACTCCACGCCGTAGGACACGGCCTCGGGGTCGTTCAGGGTGGCGCGGATGCACTCCACAGTGTAGTCCGCCGCCAGGGCCAGGGACTCACCCAGGGTCTTGCCCTGCATCAGGGCGCCCACACAGGTGGAGGCGAACACGTCGCCGGTGCCGTGGAAGGAGGCGGGCAGGTACTCGGTGTAGTAGCTGCCGAAGTCGCCGGTGTGGCTGTCGTAGTACATGATGCCCACCCGGTCCTTCTCAAAGCTGACGCCGGTGAGGGCCACATACCGGGCGCCCAGCTTGGCCAGGGCCAGCAGCATCTCCTTGATGTAGGCTTCGTCGTACTCGGTGCGGTAGGGCAGGCCGGTAAGCAGGCTGGCCTCGGTGAGGTTGGGGATGATGAGGTCGGCCTTGGCGCACACCTTGGCCATCTCGGCGGGAAAGTCGGGGCCGAAGGCGGGATACAGCTTGCCGTTGTCCGCCATCACCGGGTCCACCACAATGAGGTTGTCCTCGGTCTTGAAGCGGTCGAAGAAGGCACACACGTCACCGATCTGCTCCTTGGAGGCCAGATAGCCGGTGTAAATGGCGTCAAAGCGGAACTTCTCGCTGGACCAGTGGTCGGCGATGGGGTTGATCTGGTCGCTCAGGTCCTTGCAGGTGAAGTTCTGGAACATGGTGTGGGTGGACAGGACCGCCGTGGGCAGGATGGAGCACTCCACCCCCATGGCGGAGATAATGGGCAGGGCCACGGTGAGGGAGCACTTGCCCAGGCAGGAAATATCCTGAATGGTGACGATGCGTTTCATAAATCGCACTTCCTTTGCTGTCAGTTTCCGCCCGATGGGGCGGTCCATTTCTCAGGCACGATGATAGCATAGATTTTGACCTGTTTATAGAGCCACTTTTTGCTTTTTTGACCAGGTCAGATTTTCAGGCAAAAAAGGGCCCCCGGCTGGTGCCGGGGGCTCTTTGTCGTATTGTGCTAAATTAGTTGGAAGCGGTGTCGGGATCGGTGTCGTCGCCCCAGAGCATGTTCTTGCGCAGCTCGGCGCCCACGGTCTCCATCTGGTGCTTGGCCAGCTGGGCACGCTTGGCGTTGAAGAAGGTGCGGCCGTTCTTATTCTCGGCGATCCACTTGCCGGCGAACACGCCGTCCTGGATGTCGGTGAGGACAGCCTTCATGTTCTTCTTGGTCTCCTCATAGGGCAGGATGCGGGGACCGGAGACATACTCGCCGTACTCGGCGGTGTCGGAGATGGAGTAGTTCATCATGGCCACGCCGCCCTTGTTGATCAGGTCGATGATCAGCTTCATCTCGTGGATGCACTCGAAGTAGGCGTTCTCGGGGGCATAACCGGCCTCCACCAGAGTCTCGAAGCCCAGCTTCATCAGCTCCACCACGCCGCCGCACAGAACGGCCTGCTCGCCGAACAGGTCGGTCTCGGTCTCGTCCTGGAAGGTGGTCTCCATCACGCCGCCGCGGGCGCCGCCGATGCCGGCAGCATAGGCCAGAGCCAGCTTATAGGCGTCGCCGGTGGGGTTCTGCTCCACAGCGATCAGGCAGGGCACGCCCTTGCCAGCCACATACTGGCTGCGCACGGTGTGGCCGGGGCCCTTGGGGGCGATCATGGCCACGTCCACGTTGGCGGGAGGCACGATCTGCTTGAAGTGGATGTTGAAGCCGTGGGCGAACATGAGCAGGTTGCCCTCCTCCAGGTTGGGGGCGATGTCCTTCTTGTACACCTCGGCCTGGACCTCGTCGTTGATGAGGATCATCACGATGTCGCCCCACTTGGCGGCCTCGGGCACGGTCATCACCTTCAGACCGGCGTTCTCAGCGTTGGCCCAGTTCTTGGAGCCGGCGCGCAGACCCACGCACACGTCGCAGCCGGAATCCTTCAGGTTCATCGCGTGGGCGTGGCCCTGGGAACCGTAGCCGATAATGGCGATCTTCTTCCCGTTGAGATAGTTGATGTCACAGTCCTTGGCATAATACATCTTAGCCATGATCGTACACTCCTTTTTATCAATCAAATAATATTCCAATTCAAACAGGCCGTGAGGCCCGCAAAATTGACGCTGTTACAATACGTTCTTGCCGTAGTTATACTCTTCCCGCAGCTTGTTGTCGTCGTAGATGGAGCTGCGGCCCCGCTCGATGGCCAGGGTGCCGGTTTTCGCCATCTCCAGGATGCCGAAGTCGTCCAGCAGGTCGATGAGGGCGGTGGTCTTGCTCTTGTCTCCAAAGATGGCCACGGTGAGGGTCTCCCGGCTGACGTCGATGATGTTGGCCCGGAAAATGTTGGCCATCTGGATCACCTCGTCCCGGGCGGAGCGGTCCACCGCCTTGACCTTGATCATGGCGAATTCCCGCTGGATGGAGGTCTCCTCGTCCAGGATCTTTACCACCATGACGGGGATCAGCTTGCGGCACTGGGCGGCAATCTGGTTGACCATGAGCTCGTCGCCCAGGATGACGATGGTGATGCGGGTCACTCCGGGCTGGCTGGTCTCGCCGGAGACGATGGACTCGATGTTGTAGCCCTTGCGGGAGAACAGCCGGGCCACCTGACTCAGCACGCCGGGGATGTCCTGGACCAGCAGGGACAGGGTGTAGAGCTTCTTTTCGGTATCAAAGGTCTTTTTCATGTCCCCGCCTCCTTACTTGAGCAAAAAGTCGGTGATGTGGGCGCCGCCGGCCACCATGGGCCGGACCATCTCGTCCATGTCGATCTGACAGTCGATGACGTAGCCGCAGCCGCAGGACAGAGCCTCCTGGAGGGCTTCCTCCATTTCGGCGCGGTTGGTCACCCGCTTACCCTTGAGCCCGTAGGCTTCGGCCAGCTTCACAAAGTCGGGGCCCCGGTCCAGGGTGGTCTGGGAGTAGTGTTCGTGGTAAATGAGGTGCTGCCACTGACGAACCATGCCCAGGGTGCCGTTGTTAAAGACCACGGTGATGATGGGCAGGTTGTAGTACTGCACGGTAGCCAGCTCGTGGCAGTTCATGCGGAAGCAGCCGTCTCCGGTGGTGTGGATGACCACCTTGTCGGGGTTGCCCATCTTGGCGCCGATGGCAGCACCCAGGCCAAAGCCCATGGTGCCGAAGCCGCCGGAGGTGAGCAGCTGGCCGGGATAGGTAAAGTGGAAGTGCTGGATGGACCACATCTGGTGCTGGCCCACGTCGGTGGCCACGATGGTGTCGTGGGGCACTGCCTTCTGGATGGTGTCCAGGATCTGGCCGGGGGTGAGCTTGTCGCCGCTCTCCACGGGCTGCTTCTCCCGCAGGGGGAGGATGTGCTCCTTCCACTCCGGATGGCTGTACTGGGGCAGGCGCTCATTGAGCAGCTCCAGCACCCGCTTGGCCGAGCCCACGATGTGGTGGTCGGTGAGCACGTTCTTGTCGATCTCAGAGCGGTCGATGTCGATGTGGACGATCTTGGCCTGGCTGGCAAAGCTCTCAGGCTGAAGAGCCACCCGGTCGGAGAAGCGGCAGCCCACGGCGATGAGCAGGTCGCACTCGTTGCAGGCCACGTTGCTGGCCTGGGAGCCGTGCATGCCGATCATGCCGGTGGTGAGGGGGTGGTCCCCCGGGAAGCCGCCGCCGCCCATAACGGTGATGGCTACAGGGGCGTCCAGCTTCTGGGCAAACTCCCGGAACTGCTTGTCCGCCCGGCCCCGCACCACGCCGCCGCCGCAGATGAGCAGGGGCCGCTGGGACTGGGCGATCATGTCCACCAGCTTGTTGATGTCCCCCACGTCGGGCTCGGGGGCCTTCAGGCCATGGTTCACCGCCAGCTCCCGAATGCTGCTGGTGGCCCGGTTCTGGGTCCAGGGGATGAACTCATAGTCGATCATGGCATTCAGGAAGGTGACGTTCTTCAAAAAGTCGATGAGGACAGGACCGGGCCGCCCGGTGGCCGCCACAGCAAAGGCCTGGCGCATCACGTCGGGGATGGTCTGGGGGTCCCGGACCAGATAGGTGGCCTTGGTGATGGGCATGGCGATGCCGGTGATGTCCACCTCCTGGAAGGAGTCCTTGCCCAGCAGGTTCTCACTGACATTGCAGGTGATGAACACCACCGGGGAGGAGTCCATGTAGGCCGTGGCGATGCCCGTGGTCAGGTTGGTGGCGCCGGGGCCGCTGGTGGCAAAGCACACGCCCACCTTTCCGGTGGAACGGGCGTAGCCGTCGGCGGCGTGGGAGGCGCCCTGCTCGTGGGCCGTCAATACATGACGTATTTTATCTTTATAGTTATACAGTTCGTCGTATAAATTCAGGATGGTGCCGCCGGGATAGCCGAAGACGGTATCCACCTCCTGCTCCAGCAGGCACTCCATGATGGCTTGCGTTGCTCTTACTTTCATACTTCTTTCTCACTTCCTCCCAGGGGCTCTGCCCCTGGACCCCGCCCGCTTTTTGTAAAAAGCGGGACCAAAAACTTTCCCACCCGGTGAAATTTCATTTCACCGAAGGGTTTCATCTTTCTCCATCCTTACGAAAACCTGATCTGACCTTCAGCTTTGCTCTGTTTCTCTGCAAACGCCGAGGCGAAACGGAGTTTCACATGAAGTTTTTTGCCCAGCTTCTTCGAGCCGTACGGAACGGCCCTCGAAAACCCTGCCT
>USCO01000040.1 GCA_900553135.1 uncultured Eubacteriales bacterium
GAGTTTTCTTACGAAGAACTCTACGCCCTGCTGGAGGGGCGCAACAAGGAGCGCCCTGAGGGCTCCTACACCACCTATCTCTTTGAAAAGGGCCTGGATAAGATTCTGAAGAAGGTGGGCGAGGAGTGCACCGAGGTCATCATCGCCGCCAAGGACCGGGACCACAAGGAGACGGTGTATGAGATTGCCGACCTGGCCTACCACGTGATGGTCCTCATGGTGGAGTCTGGCATCACCCTGGACGAGGTGAAGGCGGAGCTGGCCTCCCGCCATGTCATCGACCACAAGGTGAAGCAGGAGAAAATGGCTTCCGACTCCTCCTTTTCTTGAAAGAAAAGGAGGCAAAAGAACTTTGTGCGAAACTGCGTTTCGCTTCTGCCCTTGCCTGGGAGAGCATGCAAGCCCCTAAGGTAAGAGCCCATCACGAACATTAGGAGGAGGTCCACCATGCTTGGCGATTTTCATACCCACTCCACCCTGGATGACGGCAAAAGCCCTCTGGCGGATATGGCCCGGGCGGCCTGGGAGAAGGGGATAACGTATTTCGGCTTCTCCGGCCACAGCTTTGATGAGAACGGCCAGGACTTCTGTCTCTCCCGGGCCAATGTGCCCGTCTATCTGGAGACGGCCCGGGCCCTCCAGGCGGAGTACCGGGGGCGCATGGAGATCCTGGTGGGGCTGGAGCTGGACTATTTCGGCGAAAAGCCCCAGGGTCTGGACTATGTCATCGGCTCGGTCCACGGCATCCCCCTGGGGAATGAGACCTTCTATGTGGACGAGAGCGCCCAGCGAAGCCGCCGGGCGGTAGAGGAGCACTTTCACGGGGACTGGTACGCCATGACCCGGGCCTACTACGACCTGGTGGCCGACCTGCCCCGAAAGACGGGCTGCGACGTCATCGGCCACTTTGACCTGGTCACCAAGTTCAACGAGCAGGACCCCGCCATCAACGAGGAGGACCCCCGCTATCTGGGCCCCGCCTTGGAGGCCATGGAGCACCTGGTCAAGCAGGGGGTGCTCTTTGAGATCAACACCGGGGCCATTGCCCGGGGCTACCGCACCCAGCCCTACCCGGCTATGACCCTGCTGCGCCGCCTGCGGGAATTTGGGGGCGAGATTGTACTGAACTCCGACTCCCACCACACCTCTCACCTGTGCTGCGCCTTTGACCAGGCAATTTCCCTTGCAAAGGAAGCAGGCTTTACACACACCAATGTACTGACCCTTTCCGGCAGAAAGCCGGTGAGCTGGCGGGAGTTTCAGGGGGAGGAGACCAGATGAAGCTGCAAGGAGCCATTTTTGATACCCGGGACACGCTGCTGGACGAAACAGGCAGTCCGCTGCCCGGCCTGATGCCCTTTCTCTCCTGGATGAAGATGGAGGGGGTCTGGATGTACGCCCTGTGCGACGGGAACATGAACGAGACCCGACAGGCCCTGGAACAGGCGGGGCTCTGGAGCTATTTCCGGGGCATTCTGGACGCCAGGGAGCACGGCAAGGGCATGGCCGACCCCGTGGTCTACGAGCGAACGGTGAAGCGGCTGCGTACCGCCCCCCGGGCCACCCCTGTGTTCACCCGGGACCTGGACGGGGCAAAGGCTGCAAAGGAATATGGCTTGCCAGTGGTATTCCTGGGCAGCGGGGGAGAGGAGGTCTCCGCCCTGGCCGACCAGGCGATTGACACCTATGAGGAAATGACCCAATAAAAAAATCCGTGACTGGAATTCCAGTCACGGATTTTTCTTGGTGGGCTTAGTGGTTGCCGGAGCAGCCGTGCTTGTCCTCGCCGCAGCTGTGGTTGCCGCAGTCGTGGCCGTGGTCGTGCTCATGGTGGCTGCACTGGGCGTCTGGGTCAAAATCCAGGGACCCGGCCAGCAGGGCCTCCACCTGGGCGTCGGCCTGGCCGGACACGCCGGGATAGAGCCGGATGCCCGCCTGGGCCAGAGCGGTGCGGGCGCCGCCGCCGATGCCGCCGCAGATGAGGGCGTCCACCTGGTGGGCCTGGAGGAAGCCCGCCAGGGCCCCGTGGCCGCTGCCCACGGCGCTGACCACCTGGGAGGAGAGGATCTTGCCGCCCTCCACCTGGTAAAGCTTAAACTGCTCGCAGTGGCCAAAATGCTGGAACACCTGGCCATTTTCATAGGTAACTGCAATAATCATGTTCAACACCTCAAGGGTATTGTACTCCCAAATGGAAAAAAAGCAAGGGAAGGACCAAATTTCCCGGGACGGAGGAGAACCTTTGTGCTATAATGAGTTTCGCTGAACATTTGGGCCTGTCCCAGGAAAGAAAGGAACCCAACCATGAACGAAAAAGAAGTTGCCGAGCTGCGCCGCCGGTTCCGCCAGGATAAGAGCGGAATCTCCCACGTGCGCGGATGTTATGTGAATCAGAACAAGGAGATCGTCTCCCAGTTTGACCAGTCTCTGGGGGTGATGACCCAGGAGGAGAACGAGAAGATCCTGGCCCTGCTGAAAAAGACCCTGTCGGGAGGACTGGGCAAAAACCTGCTGGACATCACCTTTGCCACCCAGCAGGTGGTGAGCGGGGCGGAGCACAAGCTGCTCATGGCCCTGCGGGACTCCCGCCTGGAGGATGAGGAGGCGGTGCAGGCCTTCTTCCAGAAAGTCATTGCCTCCGTGACCATGGAGGGCAATTATATGGTCCTCCTGGTCCACGACGCCTACGATGTGCCCTTCAAGGGCAAGGACGGGGAGAAGATGGAGGACGCCTCGGAGGAGGTGTTCTCCTACATCCTGTGCAGCATCTGCCCTGTGAAGCAGACCAAGCCCGCTCTGAGCTACTACGTCCAGGAGAACCAGTTCCACAACCTGTCTCCCGACTGGGTGGTGGCGCCCCCCGAGCTGGGCTTCCTGTTCCCCGCCTTTGACGATCGCAGCACCAACCTCTATAACGCCCTGTACTACAACAAGAACGCGGAGGATGTCCACGAGGACTTTATTGCCGCCGTCTTTGCCACCCAGCCCCCCATGCCCGCCGCCCTGCAGAAGGAGACCTTCCGGGAGGTCCTCACCCAGGCCCTGGAGGAGGAGTGCAGCTACGACGTGGTCCAGGCGGTCCACGACCAGTTGTGCGGCCTCATGGAGGAGCACAAGGAGAATCACGTGGAGGAGCCCCTGGTGGTGGGCAAGACCGAGGTGCGCCAGGCCCTGGCGGCCAACGGAGTCACCCAGGAGCGCATGGACGCCTTTTCCCGGGAGTACGACCAGGCCTTCGGTACCGATGCCCAGCTCACGCCCCGGAACCTGGTGGACCCCAAGCAGGTGGAGCTGAAAACCGCCGACGTGACCATCAAGGTCAGCCCCGACCGGGGAGACCTGGTCCAGACCCGTATCATCAACGGGGTGAAGTACATCATGATCCGCGTGGAGGAGGGCGTCGAGCTCAACGGCGTCCCCGTTCAGATCCAGGGAGAATAAAAAAGCAGGCGCTTTTCAAAGCGCCTGCTTTTTTTACATGCCCTCGATGAGGGCAACGGTCATATATCCTTCGTCTACGTTGACCTCTTTCACGAACTGGTCCACGGCGGGAATCATGATCTCCCGCTCGCCGCCCCGGACAACGTACACGTTGTTGGCGGGGAGGGTAAGCACGTCGGCGATCTTTCCCAGTACCTTGCCCTGGGTGTCCCGCACCTCCATGTTCATGAGGTCAGCCAAAAAGAAGCTGCCCTCGGGGAGGTTGGCATCCTTGCGGTCGATGTACAGCACCGCGTTGCGCATGGCCAGGGCGCCGTTTACGTCGGTGACCCCTTCCAGCTTGAGGATGACCATGTTCTTGTGGACCCGGGCCCGCTCCACGCGGATGGGCCAGTGGGCCTTGTCAACATAGAGAGTTTTAAACTGGCACAGGAAGTCGGGGGAGTCGGCCCAGGGCTGGACCCGGACCTCGCCCATGAGACCATGGACATTGGTGACCTTTCCCACTTCCAGGTATTGCTCTTTCATGGCAGACGCCTCCTTGGAATAAAAACACTGGCGCAGGAAAATCCTGCGCCAGAGAGTTGAAAGGCCGCAGCCTTAATCGACGATCTCAACCGAGACCCGGGTACCGGAGCGCTGGGCCACGGAGCGGATCAAGGTACGGATCTCCTTGGCGATTCGGCCCTGGCGGCCGATCACCTTGCCGGTGTCTTCCGGAGCCACACGCAGTTCCAGAATGGTCTCACCGTCACCGTCGATCTCCGTGACAGATACCTGATCGGGATGGTCCACCAGATTCCGGGCCACATAGGTCAGAAGCTCTTTCATGATGCAAGACCTCCAGCCTTAGAGTGCGCCGGCTTTTTTCAGCAGATCCCGAACGGTCTCAGTGGGCTGAGCGCCGGTCTTGATCCAAGCCTGAGCGCGATCCACGTCCACCTTCAGCTCAGCGGGGTTGACAACGGGGTTGTAAGTGCCGATCTCCTCGATGAAACGGCCGTCACGGGGATAGCGGGAGTCAGCCACCACGATGCGATAGAAGGGAGCCTTCTTGGCGCCCATGCGGCGCAGTCTGATCTTAACCATTTATATTCACCTCCAAAGAAATTGTTTGTTAATATGGAAAGCGTGTACCACGCTCTGCCAACAGGGAAGGGGAGTCAGAAGGGAAGGCCGGGCATTCCGCCCCCCATGCCGGGGAAGCCGCCCTTCTTGCCCATCATCTTGCGCATGCTCCGGGGGAGCTTGCCGCCGGAGAACTGCTTGGTGATGGTCTGCAGCATTTCAAACTGCTTGAGCAGGCGGTTGACATCCACCACCTGGGTGCCGGAGCCGGCGGCAATGCGCTTTTTCCGGCTGGAGTTGAGCACGGAGGGATTCTCCCGCTCGTAGGGGGTCATGGACAGGATGATGGCCTCCATCTGGCGGAGCATGCCGTCGTCCATGTTGGCGTTCTCCAGGTCGGAGGCCTTGATGCCCGGAAGCATCCCGGCCAGGTCGCTGAGAGAGCCCATATTTTTGATCTGAGCCATTTGCTCATAGAAATCAGTGAGGGTAAACTTGTTTTTCCGCAGCTTTTCCTGCATCTCCAGGGCTTTCTGGCGGTCAAAGTTCTGCTCTGCCTTCTCAATGAGGGAGAGCATGTCGCCCATGCCCAGGATGCGGCTGGCCATGCGGTCGGGGTGGAAGACCTCGATCTGGTCCAGCTTCTCGCCCATGCCCACAAACTTGATGGGCTTGCCGGTGACGGCCCGAATGGAGAGGGCCGCGCCGCCGCGGGCGTCGCCGTCCAGCTTGGTGAGGACCACGCCGTCAATGTCCAGGGCGTCGTCAAAGGCCTTGGCCGCGTTCACCGCATCCTGGCCGATCATGGCGTCCACCACCAGCAGGATCTCGGTGGGGTCAACGGCGGCCTTGATGTTGCGCAGCTCGTCCATCAGCTCCTCGTCCACATGGAGGCGGCCGGCGGTGTCCAGAAACACCATGTCGTTGCCGTGCTCCTGGGCGTGGGCGATGGCGGCTTTGGCGATGTCAACGGGATTGGCCTGGCCCATCTGGAACACAGGCAGATCCAGCTGCTGGCCCACGACCTCCAACTGCTTGATGGCGGCGGGGCGGTAGATATCACAGGCGGCCAGCAAAGGCCGCTTGCCGTTTTGCTTTTTCATCAGACCGGCCAGCTTGGCGCAGTTGGTGGTCTTACCGGCGCCCTGAAGGCCCACCATCATCACCACGGTGGGGGGCTTGGGGGCGATGGTCAGCTTGGCGCTGGAACCGCCCATGAGGTCGGTGAGCTCCTGGTTGACGATCTTCACGATCATCTGAGCGGGGGAGAGGGCCTCCAGCACGTCGGCGCCCACTGCCTTCTCCGTCACCTGAGCCACGAACTGCTTGACCACCTTGTAGCTGACGTCGGCCTCCAGCAGTGCCAGGCGGATCTCCCGCATGGCCTCCTTGACATCGGCCTCAGACAGGCGGCCCTTGCCCCGCAGCTTTTTGAAAGCGGCGGACAGCTTTTCGGTCAGTCCTTCAAATGCCATGGGTCACTCCTTCTCCAGCTGCCGGGCCGTGTCCAGGATCTTCCGGGCCAGGGCCTCCAGCTGGGGGTCGTCGTAGCGGGCGGAGCGGCCCAGAATGTCAGTGGCGGCCTGCTCGATCTCTTCCAGCTGCTTGTGCATGGCGTGGAAGCGCTTGATGAGCCCGGTCTTGTCCTCCAGGTCGGAGAGGATAGCCTCCGCCCGGACGATGACGTCCCGCACACCCTGACGGGTGATGCCGTTGTTTTCGGCGATCTCGGCCAGAGAGAGGTCCTCGTTATAATAAAGGTCGTAAAACTCCTTCTGCCGGGAGGTGAGCACGTCGCCGTAGAAATCGTACAGCAGCGCCATGCGGTAGGCCTGGCTTTTCATGGGAAGGACCTCCTCTCGAACTTTGTAACTGTAAAGCTCAAAAACTTTACAAACGGAATCATACCATATTCCCCCTCGTTTGTCAATCTGAAATTTCTCCTCTTTCCAGGTACTGCTTTGGTATAATCCCCCAAAAAGCGGGGATGCTGGAGCCGGGTATGTTCACGGAAAGTTTTTGCTTTTCCGGGGAAAGCGTGGTATGATATTGCCTGCTGAAGGGAAAGCGGGCGAAAATTGCCCATCCCGCCCGGTTCATCCGGGGAATTTGCAACACAAACCGGGGGAGAGCCCCCGGAAGAAAGGAAACATTCCATGAGTGAGGTAACACGCCGGGAGCTTTTTCCCGGAGTCTGGCTGCGCACGGTTCACACCCGTAAGTTCAAAAGCGCCTTTCTCTCCCTGACCCTGATGGTTCCCCTGGACCGGGAGCGGGCGGCGGAAAACGCCCTGGTGCCCTATGTCCTGCGCCGGGGGACCCGGGAGCACCCCGACCTGGAGAGCCTATCGGCCGCCCTGGACCAGCTGTATGGCGGGGCCATCGAGCCGGTGGTGCGGAAAAAGGGAGAGACCCAGTGCGTGGGCTTTGTGGCCAGCTTTCTGGATGACGCCTATACCTTAAATGGGGAGACCATTCTGGAGGGGGCGGCCGGACTGCTGGGCGAGCTGCTGCTGCGGCCTTATACCCAGGAGGGCTGCTTCTCTTCCGACTATACCGCCGGAGAGCGGGGCAACCTCATTGACCGCATCCGGGGCCTGGTCAACGACAAGCGGCACTACGCCTCCGCCCGCCTGGTGCAGGAGATGTGCCGGGAGGAGGCCTTCGGGGTGGATAAGCTGGGAGACGAGTCCCACGCCGCCGCCATCACCCCCGAGAGCCTGTGGCAGCGCTACCAGCAGCTGCTGCGGGAGGCGGAGATCGAGATCTACTACTGCGGCAGCGCCCAGCCCCAGCGGGTGGAGAAGGCTTTCCGCCAGGCTCTGGCGGACCTGCCCCGGGGAGAGGAGCGCCTGTGCCCCCAGTGCGAGGTGGCCATTCATGCCCCTGTGGAGCCCCGGGTGGTGGAGGAGCGCCTGGACGTGACCCAGGGCAAGCTGACCATGGGCTTCCGCACCGGCGGCATCACCTGCTGGGAGGAGGACTATCCCGCCCTGGTGCTGTGCAACGCCATCTTCGGCGGCACCACCATGTCCAAGCTCTTTATGAACGTGCGGGAGCGGCTGTCCCTGTGCTACTACGCCAGCTCCACCCTGGAGAAGATGAAGGGGCTGCTCATGGTGTCCTCGGGCATCGAGTTTGACAAGTATGAGACCGCCCGGGACGAGATCCTGGCCCAGCTGGAGGCCATCCGCCGGGGCGAGGTGGAGGACTGGGAGCTGGAAGGCGCCCGCAGCATCCTCATGGGCGGCCACCGTGCCACCCTGGACGACCAGGGCCGCCTGGAGGAGTTCTGGCTGGGCCAGACGGCGGCGGGTCTGGAGACCGACATCCCCCAGCTGGTGGAGCAGATCCGCGGCGTCACCCGGGAACAGGTGGCCGCCGCCGCCCAGAAGCTGGAGCTGGATACCATCTACTTCCTGAAAGGAAAGGAGGGCTGACGCCTTGGAACGCAGGGAATTTTCCCGCCTGGGGGAGACCATGTACCGGGAGAAGCTGGAAAACGGCCTGACGGTATTTGTGTTCCCCAAGCCGGAGTTTGAAAAGGGCTACGCCTTCTTTGCCGCCAACTACGGAGGCATGGACGTACGCTTCTGCCAGGACGGGACCTGGCGGGACACCCCCGCCGGGGTGGCCCACTACCTGGAGCACAAGATGTTTGACACCAAGGAGGGCAACGCCCTCCAGGACCTGGCGGCCAACGGGGCGTCTCCCAACGCCTTTACCAGTACCGCCATCACCGGATATTACTTTGAATCCACCGACCACTTTGCGGACAATCTCCGCATTCTCCTCTCCTTTGTCTCCCAGCCCTGGTTCACCCAGGAGAGTGTGGACAAGGAGCGGGGCATCATCGGCCAGGAGATCGGCATGATCGAGGACAACCCCGACTGGCGGGTGTTCACCAACCTCATGGCCGCCCTCTATGAGAAGCACCCCGTCCGTCTCAGCGTGGCGGGCAGCGTGGAGTCCATCGCCCAGATCACCCCTGAGACCCTGTACCAGTGCCACGAGGCCTTCTATAACCCGGCCAACATGGTGCTGTGCGTGGCGGGCCAGATGGACCCAAAAGCGGTGTGCGCCCTGGCCCGGGAGGTGCTGCCTGCCCAGCCCAAGCCCGCCGCCCAGCGGGACCTGGGGGGCGAGGAGCCTGTGGGGGCCGCCCGCAGCCTGGTGGAGCAGACCATGGCCGTGTCCACCCCCATCTTCCAGCTGGGTGTGAAGGGCGATGCCCCTGAGATGGGCCGGGAGGGAGCCCGCCAGGAGCTGGTGGGCGAGCTGGCCTGCGAAGCCCTGCTGGGCAACTCCAGCCCCCTGTACGCCCGCCTGTACCGGGAGGGCCTCATCAACCGGGGCTTCACCTACGGCTATGAGAGCCTGCCCGGAGCCGCCTTCCTGGCCGCCGGCGGGGAGTCCAAAAACCCCCAGGCCGTGCGCCGGGCGGTGGAGAAGGAAGCGCAGCGCATCGCCCGGGAGGGCATCGACCCTCAGCTGTGGGAGCGCATCAAAAAGGGCACCTACGGGGGCAAGGTGCGCAGCCTCAACTCCTTTGAGACTCTGTGTGTGGGCCAGGCCCGCAGCTTCTTTACCGGAGACGACCTGCTGGACTTCCCAGCTCTCTTTGAGCAGGTCTCCCGGGAGGACGCCCAGGACCTCATTGCCCGCTGGTTCGTGCCGGAGCGCATGGCGCTGTCCGTCATCCGGTCGGGAGAGGAGGGAAAGGCATGACCAACATTGTCACATTCCCCGGCCTGGGACTGGAATTTGCCCTGAACCGGGTGGCCTTTACCATTCCCATTCTGGACCGCCCGGTGTACTGGTACGGCGTCATCATCGCCTCGGGCCTGCTGCTGGCGGTGTACCTGTGTATGCGGTGGGCGCCCCGGTTCGGCATCGTCCCCGACCACATCATCGACCTGATGCTCTTTGCCGTCCCCGTGGCCCTGGTGGCCATCCGGGCCTACTACGTCATCTTCAACCTGGGGCTCTACCGCCGGGAGGACGGCTCTCTGGACTGGGCGGCCATCCTGCGCTACAGCGACGGCGGCCTGGCCATCTACGGAGCCATTATCTCCTCGGCCATCGTGCTGCTCATTTTCTGCAAGGTTCGGAAAGTGAACTTCCTGGCCTTTGCCGACCTGGGGGTCCACGGCCTGTTCATCGGCCAGCTCATCGGCCGCTGGGGCAACTTCATGAATGTGGAGGCCTACGGTGGAGTGACCAGCCTGCCCTGGCGCATGTGCTCGGAGTCCATCGCCTATGAGATGCTGCAAAAGGGCTATGTGGACCAGGATGGCTTCCAGGCCATCCTGGACGGGACCCTGGGAGTACATCCCACATTTTTCTATGAGTCGGCCTGGAACTTCATCGGCCTTCTGCTGGTGTACTGGATGGGACGGCGCTTCCGGAAGTACGACGGAGAGTGCTTCCTCTTCTACCTGGCCTGGTACGGTCTGGGCCGGGCCTGGATCGAGGGGATGCGCACCGACAGCCTGTACCTCTTTGAGGGCAGTATCATCCGGGTGTCCCAGCTGGTGGCCATCGTGTGCTTTGTGGTGGCCGGAGGACTGCTGCTGTGGCAGCATTTCCGCCCCCACGACCCGGAAAATTTGTATGTCAACCGTCTGAAACGCGCTCAGGCGGAATCGGAAAAGGAGGACTGACGCCATGTCGGCTATTTTGATGGATGGAAAGGCCCTGGCCGAGAAAGTGAAGGAAGAGGTGGGGGCCCAGGTGGCCGCCATGGAGAAGAAGCCCGGCCTGGCCGTGGTGCTGGTGGGGGACAACCCCGCCTCCCGGGTGTATGTCAACGGCAAGAAGAAGGACTGTGCCCAGTGCGGCATTTACAGCGAGGAGTACGCCATCCCCGCTGAGACCACCCAGCAGGAGCTGCTGGACCTGGTGAACACCCTCAACGACCGGGAAGACATCGACGGCATCCTGGTGCAGCTGCCCCTGCCCCGGCACCTCAATGAGAAGGAAGTGCTGCTGGCCATCCGCCCGGACAAGGACGTGGACTGCTTCCACCCCTTCAACGTGGGCCAGCTGATGATCGGGGAGTCCGGCTTCCAGCCCTGCACCCCTGCCGGCGTCATGCGCATGCTGAAGGAGTATGGTATCGACCCCGCCGGCAAGCACTGCGTCATCGTGGGCCGGTCCAATATTGTAGGAAAACCCCAGGCCATGCTCATGCTGCGGGAGAACGCCACCGTGACCATCTGCCACACCAAGACTCCCGACCTGAAGGCCGAGTGTCTGCGGGCGGACATCCTGGTGGCCGCCGCGGGCCGGGTGGGCCTCATCACCGGAGACATGGTGAAGGAGGGCGCCGTGGTCATCGATGTGGCCATGAACCGCAACGCCGAGGGTAAGCTGTGCGGCGACGTGATCCGGGAGGAAGCGGAGCAGCGTGCCGCTTACCTCACCCCCGTACCCGGGGGCGTGGGCCCCATGACCCGGGCCATGCTCATGGAAAATACCCTGTACGCCGCCCGCAGCCACGGCAAGGCGTAAATCCATCTCAATTCAATCTCAACCGCGCCGGAGAAGGCAGAAAATTCTCCGGCGCGTTTTTTTGCGTCATAACAGCTGGGACAGGCTCATAGGATAGGGGCAAAGGTGGGTGGACGAATATGGAACTGCAAATGATACAGCCCTACCGGCAGGCGGCCCGGGTGCTTCCGGCCCGGTTGCGGCAGCTGGCATTGACCTTGCCCCGGGAGGAGCAGCAGATGGCGGAGGAGCTGCGCCTGCGCAGCGGACAACCTTTCACCGTGGTGCTGCCCCAGGGGGAGCGCAGCCTGGGCGGACCTCCGGTGACGGGGGCGGAGCTGGAACAGCTGCTGGAGCTGGCCAGCCGGGCCTCGGTCCATACGGTGCTGGAACAGCTGTGCCGGGGCTATCTCACCGTGGAGGGGGGGCACCGGGTGGGCCTGTGCGGCACGGTGCTGGTGCGCCAGGGGGAGGTGCGGGGCTTCCGGGCCTTGTCCTCGGCCTCGGTGCGGGTGGCCCGGCAGGTGACGGGGGCGGCAGCCGGGGTGGCTCCCGCTCTGGTAGACGGAGGGGGCAGGTTTGGCAGTACCCTCATTCTGGCCCCTCCCGGGGCGGGGAAAACCACCCTGCTGCGGGACCTTATCCGTATGGTCTCCCTAGGGGAGGGGATGACACCCCGGCGGGTGGGACTGGCCGACGAGCGGGGAGAAGTGGCCGCCCTGTTTCGGGGCGTGCCCCAGCTGGATGTGGGTCCTCGTACCGACGTGGTGGAGGGCTGCCCCAAGGCCCAGGCCCTGATGCTGCTGCTGCGGGGGATGAATCCCCAGGTGCTGGCCGCCGACGAGATCACCGACCCGGAGGACAGCAAGGCTCTGTTGTCGGCGGCGGGCTGCGGGGTGACCCTGCTGGCCACCGCCCACGGCAGCGGCCGGGAGGACCTGGAGCGGCGGGAGATTTACCGTACCCTGCTGAAGGAGGGGGTGTTTCGCTACCTGGTGCGCCCCGGCGGCAGGGGAAACGGACGGAGCTGGGAGGTGGAATCCCTGTGGAACTGATGCATTGGACGGGGGCCCTGCTGGCCCTGCTGGGCTGTGCCTGGTTGGGATTTGAGGGGGCCCGGAGTTTGGAGAAGCGGGTGCAGGCCCTGGGGGAGATGATCGCGGGGCTGGAGCTGCTGCGGCGGGAGCTGTGGGAGCGGGGCACTCCGCTCCCGGAGCTCATGGAGGACCTGGCAGGGCGGTGCGCCGGACCGGCCAGGGCGCTGTTTGCCGGATGTGCCCGGGCCTGTGCTGGGCTGGACCAGGTCCCTTTCTGGCGCAGCTGGGAGACTCTGGTGGCCCAGCAGACCCTGCTGGGGCCAGGAGGGCGGGAGGCCCTGCGCCCCCTGGGCCAGGTGCTGGGCCGCTACGAGGCGGACAGCCAGCGCCAGGCGGTGGAGCAGGCCGCCCAGCTGCTGGAGGGAGAACTGGAGCGGGCCCGGGAGGAGAGCCGCCGCCTGGGCCGGGTATACCGTTGCCTGGGGGCGGCGGGCGGCGGCTTTCTGGTAATTTTGCTGCTGTGAAGCTGGTATGATTACGAAAGAGGGGATGGATATGGATGTGGACCTGATTTTTAAGATCGCCGCCATCGGCATTTTGGTGGCGGTGCTCAATCAGGTGCTGAGCCGGGCGGGACGGGACGAGCAGGCCATGCTCACCACCCTGGCCGGGCTGGTGGTGGTGCTGATGATGGTGGTGCGGGAGATCGCGGAGCTGTTCGCGCTGGTGAAAGCGCTGTTTGGCCTATGATCCAGACCATGCTGCAAATTGCCGCCGCAGCGGGGACCGGGGTGTTGTGCGCCGCCGTGGTGCGCCGGGGCGCGCCGGAATTTTCCCTGGTGCTGGCCCTGGCGGCGGGGGGCTGCGTCCTGTGGCTGGCCATGGACGGTGTGGCCATGCTGGCCCGGGCCATGGAGCTGCTCAGCGCCATGACGGGGCTGGAGAGCTGGGTGCTGGAGCCGGTGTTCAAGACGGTGGTGCTGTCGGTGCTCACCCGGGTGACCGCCGAGGTGTGCCGCTGCGGAGGAGAGAGCGGCATCGCCACCTTTGTGGAGACGGCGGGGACCGTGCTGGCCCTGGCCGTGGGGCTGCCCCTGGTCCAGGGGGTGCTGGAGATGATCGGAGGGATGCTGGGATGAGAGGGATCATAGCGGCCCTGTTCCTGCTGCCCCTGCTGGTGCTTCCGGCCTTTGGGGTGGAGCTGTCCGACTTCTCCCAGGCCCAGGACCTCATGGACACCGCCCAGAGCTACGGCGTGGAGGGGGAGGGCGACCTGGACCAGGGTCTCAATAGCATCTTCCGCCAGGCGGGAGAGCAGATGGGAGAGCTGGTGCAGGGTATCGTCCGCACGGGGCTCAAGCTGTTGGCAGTGGTGCTGCTGTGCGCCCTGGCCGAGACGGTGTGCGCCGGTGGGCCCGAGTCCTCCAACCGGGTGGTGGAGCTGGCGGGAGCGGCGGCAGTGGCCGCCCTGACGGTGAGCGACATGAACGCCATGATCGGTTTGGGCCGGGAGACCATCGCCCGTATGGATGACTTTGCGGGCATCCTGCTCCCAGCAATGGCCACGGTGACGGCGGCCACCGGAGCGGTGACGGGGGCGGCGGTGCGCCAGGGGGCCACCGTGCTCTTTTCAGACCTGCTCATCTCGGCGGTGGACCGGCTGCTGGTGCCCCTCCTCTATGCCTATGTGGCCGCCAGCTGTGCCTGCGCCGCCCTGGGCAACCAGGGGCTGAAAAAGCTGGCGGGGCTCATTCGGGGGACGGTGGTCTTTTGTCTCACCACCCTGCTGCTGGCCTTTACCGGCTACCTCACCGCCAGCGGAGCCGTGGCGGGCACGGCGGACGCCGCCGCGGTAAAGGCCGCCCGCATGACCATCTCCCGGGCGGTGCCCGTGGTGGGAGGCGTGCTGTCCGACGCGGCGGAGACCGTGCTGGCGGGAGCGGGCATTTTAAAGGGAACTGTGGGGGTGGTGGGTATGCTGGTGGTGCTGGCCATCTGCCTGACTCCCTTTTTGCAGCTGGCCGTCCACTATCTGGCCTATAAGGGGGCGGCGGCCCTGACGGCCACGGTGGCCCCGCCCGCCCTCAGCGGGCTTATGGACAACGTGGGGGGCGCCTTTGGACTAATGCTGGGTATGACGGGCAGCTGTGCTCTCATCCTGATGATTAGTTTGGTCTCGGCGGTGACGGCGGTGGTGGCCACATGATGGACGCACTGCGCAGCTGGATGCTCAGCGTAACGGCGGCGGCCATTTTGTGTGCCCTGGCCGACTGCGTCATGCCCCAGGGGGGCGTGCGCCGGGCGGGGCGCATCGTGGCGGGCCTGGTGATGGCGGCGGCGGTGCTGGCTCCCCTGTCCGGGGGGCGGCTGACGGCGGACCTCAACTGGGACGGGGACTGGATGGCCCTTATCTCCTGGTCGGACCCGCAGCTGGAGCAGGAGGGAGAACGCATGGAACAGGCAGTCATATCCCAGGCCTGCGAGACATATATTGCGGAGAAGGCGGCCGGATTGGGGGCCGACTGTCAGGTGGAGGTGGCCTGCCGCCAGGAGGACGAGGTCCCCCTGCCCTGGGCGGTGACCGTCTGGGGGGAGATGACCCAGAGCCAGCGGGAACAGCTGAGCCAGATCATCCGGGAGGATCTGGACGTGCCGCAGGAGCGGCAGAGCTTTGCAACAAAGGAGGAAGGGCCGTGAAACTACAGTGGCCGTGGAATGGGACGCGGTGGAAGGAGTTTTTGCTCCGCTACCGGTATGTGCTGCTGGTGGTGGCGGTGGGACTGGGGCTCATGCTGCTGCCTACGGGAAAGGAGACCGGGCCGCCCCAGCAGGAGGGGACGGAGAGCAGCTTTTCCCTGGAGAAGTTTGAGGACCGGCTCACCCGGGCCATTTCCAACATCGAAGGGGCGGGGGAGGCCCAGGTGGTCCTGACCCTGGAGGGGGAGGGACGCCAGGTCCTGGCCCGGGATACCACCCAGGGGCAGGACGGAGAGCAGAGCGTCTCCACTGTTACGGTAAACCAAGGCTCCGGGAACCAAGGGGTGGTGGCGGTGGAGAACCTGAGCCCCAGCTTCCGGGGCGCCCTGGTGGTGTGCCCCGGAGGAGACGACCCGGCTATCCAGTGGAAGATTTTGCAGGCAGTGTCCGCCCTCACCGGGCTGGGCAGCGACCGCATCTGCGTTTGCGGGGGCGGAAACTCGTAAATCAAAATGACAGGGAGGAAACAGGACATGAAAACGGGAAAAGGCGTGTCTCAGCTGTGGCGGCGCAATGCGGTGGTGGCGGTGATCGCGGTGTTCGTGTGCGCGGCGGTCTATCTCAACTGGAACTATGAGCAGCAGGCGGGCAAGGTGCTGGGGGAGTCGACCATGGTGGGCAACGAGGACCCCCTGCTCACCGGCCAGGAGCAGCAAGAGGGCCAGGAGGGCCAGAGCGGAGACGGCAGCGCTGCCCAGGATGGCGCGGCCCAGAACACCTCGGACTACTTCGCCAACGCCCGGCTCAACCGCCAGCAGGCCCGGGACAGCGCCCTGACGCTCCTCCAGGACGCCGCCGCCGGGGAGGGGGCCGACCAGACCCTGAAGGATGAGGCCAACGCCAGCATCCAGACCATGGCGGACTACACCGTCACCGAGGCCCAGATCGAAAACCTGGTGGTGGCCAAGGGCTACGCCGACTGCGTGGCCTTTATCGGGGAGGGGGAGCTGAGTCTGGCGGTGGCCGCCCCCGAGGGCGGGCTCACCGACGCGGACACCGCCCGCATTGTGGACGTGGTGCAGCAGACCGCCGCCTTCACCGCCGACCAGATCAAGATCATCCCCGTGGAGTAAGGCCCCTCGCGGAGAATTTCAGGTTTCGGTTGTCAAATCCCCTTGGGCGTGGTACAATAATGCCATGTATCCTGGCAACTGCAACGTGAAGGAGCGTGACCATCCGTGAGTGAGAACAAAGAATACGTCTCCCGCTCTGATGAGCTGGGCAATATCCATATTTCCGAGGAGGTCCTGGCGGGCATCGCCGCTGCTGCCGCCCTGGAGGTAGACGGCGTGAGCGGTCTGGCCGCCAATCTGGGCAGCGACATCGCCGAGCTGCTGGGCAAGAAGACCCTGGCCAAGGGCGTCCACGTCCAGATGGACGAGGAGAAGGTCACTGTGGACCTGTCTGTCCTCATGGCCTACGGCAACACCATCCCCGGTGTTGGCAAGGCAGTGCAGGACGCGGTGAAGAACGCCGT
>USCO01000041.1 GCA_900553135.1 uncultured Eubacteriales bacterium
AACACAAAAGGACGAACAGAAATGTTCGTCCTTTTTTCTTTTTGTCCGGATTATCCCTTGTGGAAGAAGAATCCCTTTGCTATAATGAAAGAAGCCTTGTTATGGTAACCATACAGATAGAAATGGAGGAAAATAGCGTATCATGTGGTATCAAAAGGTGGGAAAAAGACTGATTCCTTTGATGCTGGCGGGTGCTGTGTGCGTGCAGCCGGCGCTGGCGGCTTCCTATAAACTGACTGTCCCTTCCAATTACACCTGTCCCTTCAGCGACGTGAGCAAGGGAGACTGGTATTATCAGTATGTCTCCGTGCTGAACAGCAAGGGGCTGATTGCCGGCTATGACGACGGCCGCTTTGGTCCGGAGGACCCCCTGACCTCGGGCGCCGCGCTGGTCATGATCCTGCAGGCCGCGGGCAGCGGCGTGAAGCAGGCCAGCACCAGCCACTGGGCCAGCGGCTATGCCGATTACGCCGTGGCTCAAGGTTATCTGACCCAGGAGCAGATCGGCGATCTGGACGGCGAGATGCCCCGTATCCTGGTGGCCCAACTGGCCGCCAAGGCTTTGGGGCTGTCCCCCTCCCAGAACCCCACGCCCTTTGAGGATGTGGACGACCCCTATCTCACCGCGCTGTATGAGGTGGGCGTGGTCACCGGCACCGTGGAGGACGGCAAGACCCTGTTTCTGCCGGACAAGCCTGTGAGCCGTGCCGAGATCAGCGTCATGACCTGGCAGGTGGACCGGGTCCATACCTACGGTAAGCAGATCCTGCTGCAGGGGGTCTACTATGACATTCTTCCCGATGTCCCCGTGAACGGCTACGACCAGAAGGCCTTTGGTCGGGACGAGAACGGCTACATGACCTATGAGAAGGAAGGCATGGAGACCGTTCTGGGCGTGGACGTGTCGGTGCACCAGGGCGAGATCGACTGGCAGAAGGTGGCCGACGCGGGCATGGAATTCGCCATGATCCGGGTGGGCTACCGGGGCTACGGCAGCGAGGGCAAGATGATGCCCGACGCCAACTTTGAGGCCAACATCCAGGGGGCCCTGGACGCGGGTCTGAAGGTGGGCGTGTACTACTTCTCCCAGGCCATCACCGAGGAGGAGGCCCGCCAGGAGGCCGAGTACGTCCTGGAGCAGATCAAGGACTATGACGTGACCTATCCCGTGGTTTTTGACTGGGAGCGGCAGAATTACTCCGGCTCCCGCACTCAGAAGGTGCCCGATGTCCAGACCATGGGCAACCTAGCCAACACCTTCTGTCAGACCATCCAGGAAGCGGGCTATGAGCCTATGGTGTATTTCTACCAGTTCCAGGCCTATAACTACTACGATCTCAGCCAGATCATGGCCTACCCCTTCTGGGTGGCCCAGTATACGGATACTCCCACCTTCTACTATGACTTTGATATGTGGCAGTATTCCTCCACCGGCCGCGTGCCTGGCATCCAGGGCAACGTGGACCTGGACATCCGCTTCCAGCGGTAAATCAATAAGAAACGCCCGGGCGGCAATGCCCGGGCGTTTTTTTACTTTGTTTTAGGGACCAGCTCAATGGCCTGCTTGCCGGAGAGATGCTCCACCGTCATCTCCAGGATGCACAGGGGGGCCCACTCTTTCTCGATGACCCGGTCCAGGTGCTCCCGGGGCTCCTCGGGGGCGTATTTCAAGGAGAGGGCCTCGATGGCGGCCCGCTTCTCCCCGTCGTCCTCCAGAATGCGCATGCGTCCAAAGGCGATGACGCTGCGGAAGTAGGTGGTGTACTCCTGAGGGACGATCTGGTCCTGGTCGATGACGCAGAAGGAGACTTTACTGTCCCGGCGGATGGCGTCCAGCTTGTGGCCGGACTTGGCGCAGTGGAAATAGAGTTTTCCGTCGTGGTAGACATAGCTGATGGGCAGGGCGTAGGGGTAGCCCTCGTCCCCCGAGAGGGCCAGCACGCCGGAGGTTCCCCGGGCCAGAACGGCCTGGCACTCCTCCTGGGACAGTTGCTGGCGGATGCGGCGCATGGGTCGGAACATGGTGGACCTCCTTTGGAACTCAGTGGCGCTGGGGCAGGGACAGCAGCTTCTGCGCCGTGCCGCCCAGGATGGCGTCCTTCTCCTCTTGGGTCAGGGGCAGGGCCCGCAGCTGCTCCACGCCCTGCTTCTGGCTGCCCCAGGGGCTGTCGGTGCCGAAGAGGAAGCGGTGGGGGCCAAAGGTGCGGATAATGCGCAGGAACTGCTCCTGGGACATCATGTCCATCTCCTGGGGGGAGTAGAAGCCGTCATCCAGAGTGTGCAGGCGGCCCAGGGAGTAGGAGGTGTCCAGATAGACAGGGGCGTCGGCCAGCAGCTCCTCCACCTGGTCCCAGTTGCGCCAGCCGCCCATGTGGGCCAGGATCATGGTCATGGGGCCCACCTCTTTCAGGGCGTGCAGCACCATGGCGGGGGTGACCCGCACCTTTCCGGGGAAGCCCACGTCCAGGCCGGAGTGGGTCAGCACCACCAGGCCCAGCTCGGCGGCACGGTCCAGGATGCGCAGGGTGCGCACATCGTCAAAGTCCACGTCCTGGTAGACGGGGTGGAGCTTGATGCCCTTCAAACCCAGCTCGGCCACCCGGGCCAGCTCCTGGCGGTAGTTGTCGTAGTCGGGGTGCATGCAGCCGAAGGAGAAAATGCCCGTCTCCTCAAAGGTCTCGTTGATGCGGGCGGAGCTGTCGTTGATGTGCTCCACCTGGCGGGGGCTGGTGGCCACGGGCAGGACCACGGAGTAGTTGATCCCCGCCTGGGCCATGGAGGCCTGCAGGCCGCCGTTGGTGCCGTCCACATAGGCCCGGGTGTGGGACATGAGCTCCAGCTTGGGGATGGTGGTGGCGGCCAGCTTGTCGGGGAAGGTATGGGTATGAATGTCAATGATCATGTCAGTTCCACTCTTTCCTGTTTGATGTTGCAAAAGGAAATCATAAAATTCCGTGTGATACAAGGGTATCACACGGAATTTCCTTTGAAAAGGTAGTTTCTTGCTCAGTTCTTGCGGTTTTTGGCCCTGGATTTTATTCAGAATCCCCAAGGGCCTCCCGCTGGCGCACCAGCACCCGCTGGTCGTAGCAGGAGAAGGCCTCGTCCACCAGAGAGGCGTCCGGCTTCCGGGTGAACAGGGAGACAAGGGGGACCAGGATAAGCCCGGCCAGCATACAGAAGGCGCCGGCGTTGATGGGGGACTGGAGGATGGGCGGAAACAGAGATTTCAGCCCGATGTTGGCCAGCATCACCACGGTGGAAAACAGGAAGCTGACGGCGCAGGCGGCCTTGGTGGTCTTTTTCCAGTACAGCCCAAAGAGGAAGGGAGCCAGGAACGCCCCCGCCAGCGCGCCCCAGCTCACCCCCATGAGCTGGGCGATGAAGGTGACGTTGGAGCGGTACTGGATGATGGCCAGCACCACGGAGATGGCGATGAATACCACCACCAGCAGGCGCATCACCGTGACCTGCTGCCGGTCACTCATGTTGGGACAAACCTTTTCCTTCAAAAAGTCCAGGGTCAGAGTGGAGCTGGAGGCCAGCACCAGGGAGGACAGGGTGGACATGGAGGCGGAGAGCACCAGAATGACCACAATGGCGATGAGCAGGTCGGGCAGGCCCGAGAGCATGGTGGGGATAATGGCGTCGTAGCCCTGGGCGGCCACGTCCACCTGGTCCCCATACAGCCGCCCGAAGCCGCCCAGGAAGTAGCAGCCCCCGGCCACCACCAGGGCAAAGACGGTGGAGATGATCATGCCCTTGTGGACGGCGTTCTCGCTCTTAATGGCGTAAAATTTCTGCACCATCTGGGGCAGGCCCCAGGTACCCAGAGAGGTGAGCACCACCACCCCCAGCAGGTTCAGGGGATCGGGGCCGAAGAAGGAGGCAAACACCCCCGGGGCCTGGGAGACGGCGGGGTCCTCCACCCGGGCCAGGCCCTCCAGGGCGGCCATAAAGCCCCCCTGGCTGTGGAGCACGGCGGCGATGACGGCGCAGATGCCGAAGATCATGATGATGCCCTGAATAAAGTCGTTGATGGCGGTGGCCATGTAGCCCCCGGCGATGACGTAGACCCCGGTGAGCACCGCCATGACGATGACGCACAGGGTGTAGTCAATGTGGAAGGCCATGCCGAACAGGCGGCTCAGGCCGTTATAGAGGCTGGCGGTGTAGGGGATGAGGAAGAGGAAGATGATGACCGAGGCGGCCAGCTTCAGGGCGGGGGAGCCGAAGCGCTTGCCAAAAAACTGGGGCATGGTGGCGCTGTCCAGGTGCTGGGTCATGATGCGGGTGCGGCGGCCCAGCACCGCCCAGGCCAGCAGGGAGCCCAGAATGGCGTTGCCGATGCCCGCCCAGGTGGCGGCGATGCCGTATTTCCAGCCAAACTGTCCCGCGTAGCCCACAAAGACCACAGCGGAAAAGTAGCTGGTGCCGTAGGCGAAGGCGGTGAGCCAGGGCCCCACCGACCGTCCTCCTAGCACAAAGCCGTTGACGTCGGCGGCGTGGCGGCGGCAGTAGAAGCCGATGGCCACCATCACCGAAAAAAAGATCAGCAGCAGACCTAGCTTGATTGCCATAGAAATCCTCCTCCTCAGAAGGTCAAATCCTTTATTGCGTTAAACTGTAGCGCATAAAAGCAATAAAGTCAAGGAAAAATTTTGAGACTGCCTGTACTGCCGGGAGGACAGCGGGAACCAGGAGGAGGAAATTCAGCGCTTTTACCCGTAAAAGGAAAGTTTTTCTATACTTTTCCTTTCAAAACTGCTAAAATGGTAGGTAAGAAAAAATGAAGGAAACGGGGGAGACAGACGCCCCCGGGGAAGGACGAGAGAACCATGGAAATTTCCGGCTTTCAGGCCCTGAAATCCGCCCTGCGGGAGACGGAGCCCAAACAGGCGGTGGTGGCCGCGGCCCACGACGAGCACACCCTCCAGGGGGTGTGGCAGGCCCAGCAGGACGGGCTCATCCGCCCCATTCTGGTGGGGGAGCGGGAGAAGATCCTGGACCTGGGGAAGGCCCTGGGCATGGACCTGTGCCCCGAGGACATTGTGGACGCCCAGGGGGAGGAGGACTGCGCCCGCCGCGCGGTGGAGCTTATCCGCCAGGGCCGGGGCCGTCTGCTCATCAAGGGCATGCTCCAGACGGGCACCCTCCTGCGGGAGGTGGTGCGCCGGGAGACGGGCATCCGGGCGGGGGGACTGCTGTCCCACGTGGCCATTCTGGATGTGCCCTCCTACCACAAGCTCATGTTCATCACCGACGGCGGTATGGTGGTAGCCCCCGGCCTGGAGGAGAAGCGGGAGATTTTGAAAAACGCCCTGTCTCTGTGCCGTTTTCTGGGCTATGACCAGCCTAAAGCGGCGGTGCTGTGCGCCGTGGAGACGGTAAATCCCCACATGCCCGAGACCCAGGACGCCGCCGCCCTGAAGGAGGAGGCCCTGCGAGGGGACTTTGGGAACTGTCTGGTGGAGGGTCCCATCGCCCTGGACCTGGCCACCGACAAGGAAGCCGCCGCCGTCAAGGGCTACCACAGCCCGGTGGCGGGGGATGCGGATATCTTCCTGGTGCCCTCCATCGCCGCGGGCAACCTGCTGGGCAAGTCCCTCTACGGTCTGGCGGGGGGCGACATGGCCGGCGTGGTCATGGGCGCCACCGTGCCCATTACCGTCAATTCCCGGGGCGCCACCCCGGCGGAAAAGTACGATTCCATTCTCATCGCCGCCGCCATGGCCCGGTGAGTCAGGGGAAAGGAGAAACATATGGCACAGCGACTGTTAGTTCTCAATCCCGGCTCCACCAGCACCAAGGTGGCGGTCTACGAGGACAGCCACCCCCTGGCGGTGAAGAGCATCGTCCACACCAACCAGGACCTGGCCCCCTATCCCACCCTGTACGACCAGCTGGACTACCGGGTGGCCCTGGTGCGACTGTGGCTGGCCCAGGAGGGCTTTGACCTGAGTACCCTCACCGCCGTGGTGGGCCGGGGCGGCATCATCCCCAATATCGTGGCGGGGGGCTACCTGGTGGACGATAACCTGGTGGACTGCCTGCGCAACTACCCGGTGTTTGACCACGCCTCCAACCTGGGCGGTCTCATGGCCCAGGCTTTTGCCAAGCCCCTGGGCATCCCCGCCTATATCTACGATGCCGTGACCAGCGACGAGATGGTCCCCGAGGCCCGGGTCACCGGCTTTAAAGAGGTCACCCGCACCAGCTTCTGCCACGTGCTCAACGCCCGGGCCACCTCTCACAAATACGCCGAGGCCATCGGTCGCAAGTACGAGGACCTGAATCTGGTGGTGGCCCACCTGGGCGGCGGCATCTCCATCTCCGCCCACCGCCACGGCCGGATCATCGACTCGGTGTCCGACGACGCCGGGCCCTTCTCTCCCGACCGGTCGGGGAGCCTCAACATGCTCTACGTGGTGGATATGTGCTATTCCGGCAAGTACACCAAGCCGGAAATGCTGAAAAAGCTGCGGGGCGAGGGGGGCATGTCCGCCCTGCTGGGCACCCACGACTGCCAGGAGGTGGAGCGGCGCATCCAGAACGGAGACGAGTGGGCCGCCCTGGTGTATCAGGCCCAGGCCCTGCAGATCTCCAAGGGCATCGGCATCATGCTGGGCTGCTTCACCGAGCTCATTGACGCAGTGATCCTCACGGGCGGCCTGGCCAACTCCAAGATGCTCACGGGAAAGGTCATCGACTACCTGCACAACCTGGTGAAGGTGGTGGTGATCCCCGGGGAGAACGAGATGGAGGCCCTGGCTCTGGGCGCCCTGCGCATTCTGCGGGGGGAGGAACAGGTCCACCAGTTCCATCCCGCCTGCGCAGTTCACGGAGAATAACAGAAAACGGCCGCCGGCAGATGCCGGCGGCCGTTTGAGTACAAGGAAAAGGTCAGCGGACCGAGCCCGCCAGAGGCCGCTCCCGCTGGGTGCGGATGCCCCGTTCCTCCAAAAAGGCAGGTTCGGGATCCAGAAAGAGACTTTGAGAGAACCCGTCCAGCAGGGCCATGTGGCCGTCCCAGTGGTGGGAGATCTTCACCTGGGCCAGGGCGGGGATTTTCATCAGACGCAGCAGCATGGCGGTGTGGCTGTCCGTGCTGCCGTTCCAGGCCACCAGGCCCAGCAGCTTGTGCCGGTCCAGACTCAGCATCTCGCTGGGCAGCAGCTCGTCGCAGACCAGAATGGCGGCCCGGTCCTCCAGCAGCTGGGGCTGGGGCATACCGGACAGGTGCCGCAGCAGGCAGTTGGAGATATCCCGGATGTCCGCGCCCCGGGCCTGCATATAGGGGCTGTCCATGTCGGCAAAGGCGGTGGAAAAGTTGTTGCTCACCTGCTGGATGGCCCACTCTGCCGTGGTCCCGTGGTGTTCCAGACAGTCCAGAATGCTGTCCACATAGGAGTTGTCCTCCAAAAGCATGGCGTGGATGGCAAAGATGGAAGCGGCGTGCAGCCCAACCTCCTGCACCGCCCGTTCGTGCAGCCGGTCCAGGGACCGCACCGCCCGCTGCTGGGCGGCGTGAAAGCGATGGATCTCCTCCTCGGGGGGGAGTTGGGAGACGCGGGGAGGAGCGGGCAGCTGGCGGTGGAAGAAGTGGAGCGGGCCGTAGGCAAGCTGTGCCTGAATGGATTTTCCGGTGATGATTTGCATACGTTCCGCCTCCTCTCAGTACGGGTCGGGGATCGCGCCAGGCCGCGGATTGGCCTCTTTCGTGGGCCAGTGCCGTTACTTTGGTGTATTATTGATTATAATGACAATTCGGGACTTTGTAAATTGGGAAAAATCCACAATAGTAATTTCTAAAAAATAGAAATCACAAACAAACAACTTGCACAAGGCGGGACGAATTTTCACGGAAGAAGGGGAAAAGGGCCCCGCGCCGCCCAACAAAGAGACGTTCCTGGGGATGGTACCGCTTTACAGTGCTAAATAGCCGTGCTATAATAGCATCTGATCCTACCGTTCCCGGGCCCCGTCCCGGCGGGGTGGTCGTCAAAATGATGAATGTGATTGTCCGGGAGGTTTTTGTTATGGTATCCAAACGCATGCTGCAGCTGGGCACCGCCCGCTCTGTGATCCGGGAGCTGTTTGAGTACGGCAACCAGCGGGCCAAGGAGATCGGCCGTGAGAACGTATTTGACTTTTCGCTGGGCAACCCCAGCGTGCCCGCCCCCGACGCGGTGAATGAGAACGCCATCCGCATCCTGAAGGATCAGCCCGACGTCATCCACTGCTACACCAGCGCCCAGGGAGACGCCGCAGCCCGGGAGCGCTTTGCCCAGTCCCTGAACCGCCGCTTTGCCGCCGACTACACTGCCGACGACTTTTACATCACCGTGGGCGCCGCCGCCTCTTTGTGCTGCGTCTTTAACGGTCTGACCTGCCCTGGGGACGAGTTTATCGTCTTTGCCCCCTATTTCCCCGAGTACAAGGTGTTTATCGAGGGCGCGGGGGCCAAGATGGTCCTCATTCCCCCCGAGACCGAGGGCTTCCAGATCGACTTTGACGCCTTTGAGAAGGCCCTGAGCCCCAACACCAAGGGCGTGGTGGTCAACTCCCCCAACAACCCCTCCGGCGTGGTCTATTCCCGGGCCACCCTGGAGCGCCTGGCGGAGATCCTGCGCAGCAAGGAGCAGGCGTACGGCCACCCCATCTACCTCATCTCTGACGAGCCCTACCGGGAGATCGCCTTTGCCGGGGTGGAGGTGCCCTGGATCCCCCACATCTACGACGACACCATCGTGTGCTACTCCTTCAGTAAGTCCCTGTCCCTCCCCGGCGAGCGCCTGGGCTATGTGCTGGTCCCCGGAAAGGCCGCCGACAGCCGGGAGGTCTATGCCGCTGTGGCGGGCGCGGGCCGCTCTCTGGGCTACGTCAACGCCCCCAGCCTGTTCCAGCAGGTCACCTCTTTGTGCTGCGACATGACCAGCGACCTGTCCGTATACGAGGAGAACTGCGCCCTGCTGGTGTCCTCCCTGCGGGAGATGGGCTACCACGTGGTGCAGCCCGGCGGCGCCTTCTACCTCTTCCCCCGGTCTCTGGAGCCCGACGACATGGCCTTCAGCGAGCGGGCCAAGCAGTTCGACCTGCTGCTGGTGCCCGGCTCCGGCTTCGGCGCTCCCGGCCACTTCCGTCTGGCCTACTGCGTGCAGACGGACATGATCCGCCGCGCCCTGCCCAAGTTCCGGGCCCTGGCCGAGTCCTATCGGTAAAAAAGCTGTAAAATCCAGGCAAAGCAATGGGGAACCAAGAAAATTCCCTACTGCTTTGCCTGATTTTTTTTGGAAATGGGCGGCATTTTTATCAAAATCAACGCTAGGCAAAAGTCACGGTTTTGGGTATGATTATAGGTGGAAAAGAAGAAAATATTCAAAACGTCCCTATTAGGAGGAACGAAAGTATGCTGAGAAAGACCAAAGTGATTTGTACCCTCGGTCCCGCTGTGGACAATGAGGAGATGATGCGCAAGCTGATCCGCGGCGGCATGGACGCTGCCCGTTTCAACTTCTCTCATGGCAGCCATGAGGAGCACCTGGGCCGGCTGAACAAGCTGAAGGCCGTGCGGGACTCCATGAGCCGCCCTGTGGCCACCATCCTGGACACCAAGGGCCCTGAGATCCGCATCAAGAGCTTTGACGTGAAGAAGATTGATCTGGAGGCCGGCAACACCTTTACCCTGACCACCGCCGACGAGGTGGGCAACGCCAGCCGCGTCTCCGTTACCTATCCTCAGCTCCACCAGGAGGTCACTCCCGGCATGGAGATCCTCATCGACGACGGCCTGGTGGCCCTGAAGGTGGAGGAGATCCAGGGTCAGGACATCCGCTGCGTGGTGGAGAACGGCGGTTCTCTCTCCGCCAACAAGAGCATCAACATCCCCGGCGTGCACATCCACCTGCCCGCCCTCACCGAGAAGGACATCAGCGACCTGGAGTTTGCCGTGAAGAACGACTTCGACTACATCGCTGCCTCCTTTGTCCGCCGCGCTGCCGACGTGCAGGCTGTGCGTGAGGTGCTGGACAGCTTCGGCGGTCAGGACGTGAAGATCATTTCCAAGATCGAGAACCAGGAGGGCGTGGACAACATCGACGAGATCCTGGAGGCCTCTGACGGCATCATGGTGGCCCGCGGCGACCTGGGTGTGGAGATCCCCGCTGCCCGCGTGCCCATCCTGCAGAAGCAGATCATCCGCAAGGGCCTGAAGGTGGGCAAGCCCATCATCACCGCCACCCAGATGCTGGACTCCATGATCCGCAACCCCCGTCCCACCCGTGCCGAGGTGTCCGACGTGGCCAACGCCGTGTTTGACGGCACCAGCTGCGTGATGCTCTCCGGCGAGACCGCCGGCGGCAAGTATCCTCTGGAGGCCCTCAACGCCATGGTGGGCATCGTGGAGGAGGCCGAGCAGTCCATCAACTACTGGCGTCAGTTCCAGAAGCACCGTGTGACTCCCGAGCCCAACATCAACGACGCCATCACCCACACCTGCTGCCTGACCGCCATGGACCTGGACGCCAAGGCCATCCTGGCGGCCACCAACTCCGGCCGTACCGCCCGCATGATCTGCCGCTTCCGTCCCGCCTGCCCCGTGGCCGCGCTGACCATGCAGGAGAAGGTCCGCCGTCAGCTGGCCATCAGCTGGGGCGTGTACCCCTTCCTCACCGGCGAGGTCAACTCCACTGACCGCATCTTCTCCCTGTCCGTGGAGTGCGCGGTGAAGGAGGGCCTGGTGAAGAACGGCGACACCGTGGTCATCACCGCCGGCGTGCCTCTGGGCCGCAGCGGTTCCACCAACCTCATCAAGGCTCAGGTCATTGACGAGGATATGATGTAATCCAGAAAAATCCCCAAAGGCCGCTTTCGGTTTTCCGAAAGCGGCCTTTTCCAGAATCGGCGGAAAAGACTTGACTTCCCGTGGAAATTTGAGTAAAATGAGGTCTGCTGATACCGTTTGCCGGGTCATCCGGAGAGGGAGAAGCGCTGGAATAGCTCAGTCGGTAGAGCAGCTGATTCGTAATCAGCAGGTCGCGTGTTCAAGTCACGTTTCCAGCTCCAAAAGCGGCAAGTCCCTTGGGGACTTGCCGCTTTTTCGTTGCTGTTCTGCGCCACGCGGCCAGGGACCATGGCCGGCAATTTCAGAGATTTGGAATGGAGGAGTCCTTGTGACAGCAGAGGAGAAGAAGCTGTGTGCCCACCGGGTGTTTACTCATTTTTATCAGATCTGTCAGATCCCCCACGGCAGCGGGGATGAGCAGGCTCTCAGCGATTTCCTGCGGGACTGGGCCCGGGGCCTGGGGCTGGAGGTGACCCAGGACGCCTGCCGGAACGTGTGGGTCCGGAAACCGGCCTATCCGGGCTGGGAGTCCGTCCCCGGCGTCATGCTCCAGGCCCACATGGACATGGTGTGCGTCAAGGCCCCCGGGGTGGAGCACGATTTTCACAAGGACCCCATTGATTGGGTCATTGAGGGCAATGTGCTGTCCACCGGGGGAAAGACCACCCTGGGCGCCGACGACGGCATTGGGGTGGCCCTGGCCATGGCCGTTTTGGAGGACCCTCAGCTTCCCCACCCGGCGCTGGAAGTCCTGTTTACCACAAAGGAGGAGGACGACTTTTCCGGGGCCATGGGATTTGACGTCAGCCAGATGCGCGCCTCCTATTTGATCAATCTGGACCACACGGTGGCCGGGGAACTGGTCTGCGGCAGCTGCGGCGGAATGCAGGTGGATGTGCGCATTCCGGTGCAGGAGCAGCCCATCCCTGAGGGGTGGCAGACCTGCCGCCTGTCCGTGGGCGGCCTGAGAGGGGGACACTCCGGGGAGGATATCCACCGGGGTCGTGGCAACGCCAACGTGCTCCTGGGCCGCCTGCTCCTGGCCCTGGAGGCCTGCGGCCCCTTCCTCCTGGCCCAAATCCAGGGCGGCAGTCTCCGCACCGCCATCGCCCGGGAGGCCCAGGCGGTGGTGTGCCTGCCCCGAGAGCGGTTTTCTGAGGGGAAAGCGCGGCTGGACGAGCTGGCCCAGGAGATGGAGCGGGAGTTTGCCGAGAGCGGCAGCCAGCTCACGGTGACCTTCCAGGAGATGGCGCCGGTCCAACGGGCCTGGGACCCCGGCAAGGTGATCTCCGCCCTCACCCTGTTCCCCGACGGCATCTTCCAGATGAACGAGGTGCTCACCGGGCTGGTGGATACCTCGGTCAATATGGGCGAGGTGTATTTCCAGGAGGGCGAGCTGCACACGGTGCACGAGATCCGCTCCGCCCAGAACAGCCTGGGCATCTACCTGCGGCAGCGGCTGGAGCGGCTGGGCCAGCTGCTGGGGGGAGAAAGCCAGTGGAGCAACCCCTATCCCGGGTGGGCGTTTGACCCCAAGTCCGACTTGACCGAGCTGTGCAGCCGGGTCCATGAGAGACTGTACGGCAAGAGGCCCCGCTGCTTTACCGTCCACGCGGGGCTGGAGGTGGGCTGCTTCCTCAGCCGCTGCCAGGGAGTCCAGGCGGTCTCTCTTGGCCCGGATTACTGGGATTACCACGCCCCCACCGAGTCGGCGGACATCCAATCGGTGAAAGAGACCTACCGCTATTTGACCGAGATCCTGGGGGCCTTCCGGGAGCTGTCCAAGGAGTAAGCCCCGTAAAGGCCGATCAGAAAACAGGATAGGCAGAGAGAACAGACACCCCGTTTGCAGAGCAGGACCACAGCCCTGTCCCGCAGGCGGGGTGTTTTTTGAAAATAAGAGGGGAAAAATGGGAAAAGAAAAAGTAGAATCCAGCCGAAACCCTGGAAAAAGTGTGGAAAATAGGGAAAAACGTATTGTATTTTCGGGATTTTTCTTTATAATGAAGCCAGAGGAAATATTGTGCATTATTAGAGAACGCTGGAAAGGAGGGGATGATTTGGACACCTGCCAGGAGCCGAAGGTCAAGTCGTTGGCAAAGGCACTGAAAATTCTCTCCTGCTTTACCACCCAGGAGCCGATACTGGGTGTGACAGAACTGGCGGAACGCATCGGAGCCACCAAGTCCAACATCCACAGTATCTTATCCACCTTTACCGCCATGGGATATCTGGAGCGGCTGCACGATGGCCGGTATACCCTGGGGCTGAAAATGCTGGAGTATGCCTTTATTATCAATCAGAATCTGGGCTATCCCAGCGCGGTGTACGATATCCTGGTGGACGCGGCCAGTCAGACGGGGGAGATCGTCTACTTTGGCCTGCCCTACGGCACCAACGTGCTGTACCTCTATGTGGTCCACCCCACCAACCGTCTGGGTACCTTCCCGTACCGGGATATTCTGGGCGAGACCTCTCCCATGTACTGCACCGGCATCGGAAAGGCCATTCTGGCCCATATGCCCGAAGAGGAGTGGCAGGAGCATATCCCCCAGGAGCGGAAAGCCTACCAGCCCAATACCATGACGGACCTGAACGAGATCCTGCGGGAGCTGCGGCGGACCCGGGAGCGGGGCTACGCCATTGACAACAGCGAACGGGACCCCAATGTCCGGTGTGTGGGCGTGCCGGTATACAACGCCATGGGAAAGCTGGTGGCTGGCATGAGCACAGCCGGTCCGGTATCCGCCATGACCGACGAAAAACTGGTGGAATGCGCGGAGATTTTACGCAACGCATCCCTGAAAATGAAAAACCGGATCTATCGGTGAAATACCCGGTACTGACCGAAAAAACACCCGCAGTCTGAAGCAGACTGCGGGTGTTTTTTGTGCTCCCGTACAAAAAACGGCAGGGAGAAAAGGAGAAAACTACGCCGGAAAAATGTGAAAAAGCAGGAGGAAAGCCCTGACATTATGGCATATTGCCGGAAAAAGTCAGGGACGGGGGAGAGAAAACGGGCCCTTTTGGCCGGGAAAAAGAAGGCGGGAGAACAGGTGTCAAAAAAGGAAGCACACAGTTCTCAAATAAAAAACAGGGGGGGTGTTTCAGGGTGTTTTCAGGAAAAAAGACAGCGATACGACGAAAATAAAATTAGATATTGCATTTGTTTTTTGCTATATGTATAATGTGGTTGTAATAAAGAATACCGTTCTTTAATAAAGAACGCTGGAAAGTGAGAGGGCATGGAAAGCAATAAAGAGCCCAAAGTAAAATCTTTGGCCAAGTCACTGAAAATTCTCTCCTGTTTTACCATTCAAGAGCCGGTGCTGGGTGTGACAGAACTGGCGGAGCGGATCGGTGTGACGAAATCCAATATTCACAATATCCTCTCTACCTTTACCTCCATGGGCTATCTGGAGCGCCTGCCCGACGGGCGGTACACCCTGGGCCTGAAAATTTTGGAGTATGCCTTTATTATCAACCAGCATCTGGGCTATCCCAACGCGGTGTACGACATATTGGTGGACACCGCCGGGCGTACGGGAGAGATCGTCTACTTTGGCCTGCCCTACGGCACCAAGGTGCTCTACCTCTACGTGGCCCATCCTGCGGACCGTCTGGGCGTGCTGCCCTACCGGGACATCCTGGGAGAGACGGCCTACCTCTACTGCACGGGCATCGGAAAGGCCATCCTGGCCCACATGCCCCAGGAGGAGTGGCTGGAGCATATCCCCGAGGAGCCGGTGCGGTACCAGCCCAACACCATCACCGATGTGGAAGCCATTCTGGACGAGCTGGAGCGGACCCGAAAGCGGGGCTACGCCATCGACAACAGCGAGCGGGACCCCAACGTGCGCTGTGTGGGCGTGCCGGTGTACAACGCCAAGGGAAAGCTGGTGGCCGGGATCAGTACCTCGGGTCCGGCGGTCACCATGACCGATGAAAAGCTGCTGGAATGTGCCGGCATCCTGCAAAACGCATCCTTAAAAATGCGGGACCGCATTTACGGATGACCCAACTTTGTTTTTTATGCGCCCGGCGCAGGCCTGAGCCGGAGGTCTCACGGACGCGTAGAAATATGACCGAGCGCCGCACTCTCAACATTATCAAACATTTTGGAGGAGGATTTTACAATGAAAAATTGGAAGAAACTTCTTGCTGTTGGCCTGAGCGCTGCTATGATGCTTGGAACCCTGGCTGCCTGCGGCGGCGGCAATGGCTCCAACACCAACACCGGTTCCGGCTCCGGTTCTGGCGATACGAGCACCGGCTCCGAGTTCCCCGCTGCCAATAAGTCCATCAACATGATCATCCACGCCTCTCCCGGCGGCCTGTCCGACACCAACGCCCGCTTCATCGGCCAGCTGGTTCAGGACGAGCTGGGTGTGCCCGTGGTGGCTCAGAACAAGACCGGCGGCTCCGGCGTGGTGGCTATGACCTACGTCAAGGAGTCCGCTCCCGACGGCTACACCGTGGGATATCTGCCCTGCGAGCTGGCCATGGTCAAGGCTCAGGGCCTGACCGAGATCATCGAGCCCTCCGCTTTTGATATGATCTACGCCTGCAACATCCAGCCCGCCGCCATCACCGTGCGCGCTGACTCCGAGTGGGACACCATCGAGGACCTGATCGAGTGGTGTAAGGAGCATCCCGGTGAGCTGCAGGTCGGTACCTCCGGCACCGGCTCCGTGTGGCACATCGCTGCTGACGCCTTCGCCAAGGCTGCCGGCATCGAGATCAACATGGTTCCCTTCGACGGCGCTGCTACCGCTGTGACCAACCTGATGGGCGGCCACGTGCAGATGGTTCCCGTTTCCGAGTCTGAGGTCGCCTCCGGCGTGGCTTCCGGCGAGCTGAAGATCCTGGCTGTTTGCTCCAGCGAGCGCAGCGAGTTCAACCCCGACGTGCCCACCCTGCAGGAAGTCGGCCTTGACGTGGACGTGACCGCTTGGGGCGGCTTCGGCGTTGCCAAGGACACTCCCGACGACGTGAAGGAAGTTCTGTACGCTGCCTTTGAGAAGGCCGTGAACTCCGAGGAGTTCAAGGAGCTGGCTGCTACCAAGCAGTACTCCCCCCTGCTGATGGACCACGAGGAGTTTGCTGCTTTCGCTCAGGAGCAGTATGAGTTCTACACCGAGTACTTTGCCGACGCTCAGTAAGCGCAATTCTGATTCAACCGCTTGAACATCTGTGGCACCGGGCCGGCCTGCCGGCCG
>USCO01000042.1 GCA_900553135.1 uncultured Eubacteriales bacterium
GGCTGGCTGACCCGGGATGGCGTCAAGCTGTATACCCAGACCATCATTCAGCCGCCCCTGTCCCCGCCCGCTTTAGTGTTCCCCATCGTGTGGGGCATCTTGTTCGTGCTCATGGGGGTGGGCGCTGCGCGGATCTATCTCTCTCCGGCCTCCCCGGACCGCTCCCGGAGCCTGCTGCTCTTTGGGGTCCAGCTGGCCTTCAACTTCTGCTGGAGCATCCTCTTTTTTAACCTCCAGCGCTTCGGCCTGGCCTTTGGCTGGCTGCTGATCTTGTGGGCCCTCATCCTGTGGATGATTGTTTCTTACCGCAGGGTGGAACACCTGGCCGCCTGGCTCCAGGTCCCGTACCTGCTCTGGGTCACCTTTGCCGCCTATCTCAATGCCGGGGTATGGCTGCTGAATTGACCAAAGATACGGAGGAGGGGGGATGGGTTTTCCCATCCCCCCTCCTATTCTGCTGTCTCGATGATTGGAATGTTTCTTATTTCGTGGCAAACCGGTTGAGGAAAAACTCGGTGAAATCGGCCAGTTCCCGCTCCTGCTCCACATAGACGTAAAGGCTCTCGTCCTCCAGCCAGTCATAGGCATTGATGCCGATGTAGCTCTTTTTGTCCGGATAAATGATAAAGGCCTCGGTGGGATAGCGGTTGCGGTAGGCCTTCAGGATCTGGTCCCGGCGGTAATAGGTGGGCTCGCCGCAGCCGGAGAGATCGGGCACCGTGGGCACCACCACGATGGTCTGGCTGTCCTCATTCCAGCCCACGATCAGGTTGCCGATCTTGGTTTTGCTCCCGTGGACAAAGCCGTAGTTGAACCGGGACACGTCTTCTGTGTAGCCGAAGATCAGGCGGTAGCTGTCCCCGTTTTCCACCACCTGATTAAACAGAGCCCGCATCTTTTCCCGGTTGGCCCCGCTTTTTTCCATGTCGATCTCCGGTCCCCGAAACAGTTTGCCGAAAAATCCCATACCAGTTTCCTCCTAGGCATTTTTATTTGTCAGCCGGCTGACCCCGGCAGTGACCTCTCGTAATAAATACAGTCGAATTATTTTGTCTTTATTTCTTGGGAAAGAAATCCGTCTGAATCCGTTTTGCTCCGTATTCAGACGGATCATTTGTTTATGGCTTCTCTTCCCGCAGCGACTCCAGCCAATCTGCAATGGCCTTGACCTGGAAGCGCACCGTTTCATCGGCCTTTTCGGGCACAAACAGGGGCAGATCCTCCGGAATGGCCCGGCGCAGAATCATGGCGGTGAGGGCCAGGTTGGTAAAAAGCTCCACCCTGTCCTGGTCGGCCCGGATGCCGAAACATTCCAGAATGGCCCCGAACAGCTTGGCCTGCTTTCCCCGAAAAACCTGGTAGCTCTCAGAAGTCAGACGGTGAAACAGCTGCTGCTGCCCCTCGATGGTTAAAACCGCGATACCATTTTGCTCTCCATAGATGCAGCTCATCAAAAACCGCTCCACCCCTGCCCGCCAGCTCAGCCCTGGGTCCTGCATCAGGCTGCGGACATAGGCCAGCACCTTGGGCTGCTGGAGGTACAGGGCCTCCACAATCAGGTCCTCTTTGGTGGGAAAAAAGGTGTAGAAAAAGGTGCGGGAAATGCCCACCTGGCGATAGATCTGCTCCACGGTGGTGTGCTGGATTCCCTGCCGGGCCATGAGCTCCAGGGCGGCGGCAATCAGGGCCTCCCGCAGACGGACCCGCTCCTCCTCTGAATAGGCGACCTTGGGCATACTGTCCTCCCAAAATAAAAACAAACTTTCAAATCAATACTTATTTTATCATATCCCGCTTTCCGACGCAAGGCCATCTGCCGGCTTGGGCGTCACACCACGATTTCCACCCGGCTGCCCCCGTCTCGGTCCTTGGTGACCAGAATCTGCTTGTCGATCTTCTCTTTCAGCTCGGCCACGTGGGAAATGATGCCCACCAGGCGGTTCCCCTCCGTCAGGCTGGTGAGAGCCCGGATGGCCTGCTGCAACGATTCTTCATCCAGAGAACCGAAGCCCTCGTCCACAAACATGGTATCCAGGCGAATTCCCCCGGCGGCGGACTGAATCTCGTCGGACAGGCCCAGGGCCAGGGACAGAGAGGCCTTGAAGGACTCGCCGCCGGAGAGGGATTTCACACTGCGCTGGGAGCCGTTGTAGTGGTCGATCACGTCCAGCTCCAGGCCGCTTTGGCTGCGGTTGTTCTCCGCCACCTGGCGGCGCTTGAGCTCATACTGTCCTCCGGACATGACCAAAAAGCGCAGGTTGGCCCGCTGGAGGATGCGGTCAAAGAAGGTCATCTGGATATAGGTCTCCAAAGCCACCTTTTCCTTGCCGGGCAGGTTTCCGTTGACAGTGTTGGACAAGGTGCGCATCCAGGTGTAGCGCTGCTCCAGCTTTTCCAGATCGGCCGCCTTTGCCTGCATATTGCGCAGGGCGGTCTCGTTGGCGGCCCGGCGGACATGGACCTGCTTCTGGGCCCGGGTGGTCTCCTCCTGGAGGCGGTTCAGCTCCTGGGCCCGCAGCCGCTGGGCCTCCACATCCACCTGGGGACTGCTCTCCAGCAGGCGCTCCAGCTCCCCGATGGCAGCATCGGCGGCGGCCTGCTCCTTCTGGCGGGCGGCGGTGGCCTCCTGTGCTGTCTTCAAGGCCTGGGCAAGGTCCTGGATTTCCTTCTGCAAGGCAGCCACCTTCTGCTGCGCGGCCTGGAGGTTTGCGCCGTGGAGCTGGGCTTTCAGATGTTCCAGCTGCTTTGCCGCCTCTTCCCGGCGGCTTTGGGTTCCAGCCAGCTCCTCGCCCAGGGCTGCGGCGGCCTGGTCCAGCTCCCGCAGGGCCTGTTCTCTCTGGAGGATCAGGGTTTCCAGCTCCTGCTTGCGGCGGATTTCCCGTTCCAGGGCCGCCTGCTGCTGGCTCAGCCGGGCCAGGGCGTTTCCTGTCTCCTTCTGCTCCCGGGCAATGGCCTCCGGGGCCTGCTCCAGCGTGCAGCCGCCCAGCTGGTTCTCCAATTCCACCTTCAGGGTCCCTTCCAGCTGTTCCCGCTGGCCGTTCAGTCCTCCGGCGGTCACTTCGGCCTGGGTCATGGCCTGGCGCAGCTCCTCCTGACTCTGGGTCAGGGTGGCCAGCCGCTTCTCCTGCTGCCCCACTTCCTGTTCCAGCGCCTCCCGGCGGGCAAGCTGGGCCTCTATTTCCACCAGGCTCTGGTGCAGCTCGGCCAACTCCTGGGCCACGTTTTCCCGGCAGGCGGCAAGCTCCGTCCCCGCAGTCTCCAGGGCGGGGTTCTCCACAAAAGACGCCATCTGCTGGAGCAGCTGGCGCTCCCGCTCCTCCAGGGCGATGCGCTCCTGGCCCGCAGATAAACTTTTTTCCTGGGCCTGCTGCCGGGCCTGCTCCATGCGCTGCTTCTCCTCTTCCAGCTCCCGCTCGGTGGGGGCGCCCCCGGACAGCTGGGCGGGGGCGGGATGGTGGATAGAACCGCACACGGGGCAGGGTTTTCCCTCCTCCAAGGACTGAGCCAGCACCCCCGCCTGCTCATCCAGGAAGGCGCGGTTTTTCAGGCGGTAGACCTCTTCCGCCTGCTCCGCCAAAGTTCGGGCCTGCTCATAGGCCTGCTGGGCCTTTTGGACCTGCTCCCGGGCCCGGCCGCAGTCCTCCAGCATCCCAACCAGGTTTTTCAGGGCCTGCTCCTTCTCCCGGGCCCGCTCCTGACTGTTCAGCAGCTGGGTTTTCTCCTGAGGCAGCCCCTGGGCGGCCTGGAGAATCTCCCGGTTGGTCTGAAGCTTTTCTGTGTGTGCCAGCAGCTCTTTGGACAGCTCGTCCTGCTTTTGACTGAGTTTTTCCCGCTGGCTCTGGGCCCGGGCAATGTCCACAAGGCAGGTCTGCCACGCCTTCACCTGGGTCTCCAGGGTATTCATGGAAGTTCTGCGACGCTCCCAGCCGTCCTTCTCCCGCAGCAGCCGCTCCTGGCGGGTCTGGGGGTCGGCCAGCTGGGCCAGTTCGCCCTTCCAGCCCTCCAGCTCCAGGGTCTTTTCCTGGCGGGTGCGGCTTCTCGCTTGCCGGTCCTGCTCCAAACGGCCGATCCGCTCTCCCAAGTCAATACACAGCTTTTCCTTCTCCGCCGCCTCCCGGTAGCGGGGCATTTCCGCCTCCAGGGCGGCCAGTTCCCGGCTCAGTTCCTCCTGGCGAGGGATGGTTTCCTCCGCAGCCTTGAGGGCCTGCTGTGCCAGCTCCACCCGGGGCAGCAGCGCCGCCCGGCTCTGGCGGGCCTGCTCCAGCTTCTCCTGGGTCTTCTGGCGCTCCTCCGCCTTGCCCAGCAGGGCAGCCGTCTCCTTGCGCTGCTGGTCCAGCTGGTCCAAAATCTCCTGCTGGCGGCATTCCTCCTCCCGGTCCCGGGCCAGAAAACCTTCAATCAGCTCCACCGTGTCCTGGAAGGGCAGCTCACCGGCCTGGGCCTTTTCCAGCTGGTTCCGGAGCAGGTCGTCCTCCCGGCAGGTCACTCCGGCGATGTACTGCCGGACGCTGGCCCGGGCCCCGTCGCACTCCCGCTGGAGTTTTCCCGTCTCGTTTTTCATGCGCTCCTGGAACACCATGTAGTACCGGGTCTTAAAAATCTCCCGGAAAATCTCCTGCCGGCTCTTAGTGTCCGCCAGCAGCAGTTTTAGAAAATCTCCCTGGGCAATCATGGCGATCTGGGCAAACTGGCTGCGGTCCAGCCCGATGATGGCTACGATCTCCCGGGTCACCTCCCGGGCCTTGGTGACCTGCCGTCCATCAGGCAGCAGAAGCTCGGCTTCCGCCTTTTGCAGGGTGGTACCGCCGCCCCGCTTGGCGGGACGCTCATACTCCGGGCTGCGCCGTACGGTGTAGGTCTTGCCCCCGTAAGAAAAGACCAGCTCCACCCAGGTGGGGGTCTCGGGCTGGGCGTACTTGGAGCGGAACATGGAGGGGTCTCGGTTGTCGCCGCTGGGCTCCCCGTAAAGGGCGTAGGTAATGGCGTCGAAAATGGTGGTCTTGCCCGCTCCGGTGTCTCCGGTAATGAGGTACAGCCCCTCCCGGCCCAGCTTCTCCAGGTCCATGACCACCTTTCCGGCGTAGGGCCCGAAGGCGGATACGGTCAATTTCAGCGGTCTCATGCCTCATCCTCCTCCCAAATCTGCTCCATCAGCCCCCGGGCAAAGGCCTGCTGCTCCTGCCCCATAGGCTGCCCGTTCTGCTGCTGGTAAAATTCCTCCAGCAGCTCCAGGGGGGATTTCTGCTGCACATCCTGGGCCCCCTCCAGGGACACCTCCGTGCGGGTACGGCGGTTGTCGTAATCCAGCTTCATGAGGTAAGGGTAAATGCCCCGCAGCTTCCGCACCGCGTCGGGGATGTCCTCCTCATCGGTGAGGGTGATGTGGACATAGTCCTCAGGGTAGCTCGTCCCCTGGTAAAAGCCCCGGAAGGTGAGCTCTTCATAGGTCCCCCGCAGCTCCACCAGATCCCGCTGAGGGACCAGGGGGACGGTGCGCACGGTAAGATTTCCTTTCTCCTCCAGCTCCACCACGGTCACCGACTTTTTGTGGCTTGCCTCCGAGAAAGAGTATTTCAGCGGGGTTCCGCAGTAGCGCACCCCCTCCCGGCCCACCTGCTGGGGGCCGTGGATATGGCCCAAGGCCACATAATCAAAGGGATCAAACACCGACACGTCCACGTTGTCCGACCCGCCTACGGAAATCTCCTCCGAGTCGCAGCGGGCGGCCCCGGTGACAAACTGGTGGGTCACCAGCACGTTGCGCACCGTGGGGTCCACTCCCATGGCCTCAATGGCCATGGCCAGGGCGTCGGTATAGGTGGAAATTTCCCGCTCCGGGAAGAACCGGCGCACATGGGTGGGCTTCAAAAAGGGCAGCAGGTAGAGGTTCACCGGGCCGTGGGCGTCGGTCAGGGTAATAGGCTCCACCCTTCCGTGGTAGACCGGGGCCAGATGTACGCCGCTGCGGGCCATGAGCCGCCCGCCAAAGGCAATGCGCTCGGGGGAGTCGTGGTTGCCGCTGATGAGAAAGACGGGCACCGCCCGCCCGGCCAGGGCGGCCAGGAAGTCGTCCAGCAGGGCCACCGCCTCGGTGGGCGGCACCGATTTGTCGTAGACATCCCCGGCGATGAGCACGCCCTGGGGCTGCTCCTGGTCGATAATTTTTAAAATTTCCCCTAAAATATACCGCTGGTCCTCCAGCATGGAAAACTCGTTGACCCGCTTGCCCAGATGCAGGTCGGAGAGATGAATCAGCTTCATAGCAGGGCTCCTTTCTGCCAGTTTCATTACCTGCATTATACCCGTGGTTGGGTGGGGATGCAACGCCCCGGGTCTCCGGTTTTCCCGGGAAATCTCCACATTTTCTTTGACAATCGGGCCAGAATGCACTATCCTCAAACCAGCCCGCGCCCCCGCGGCCGGACCTGATCCCATACAACAGGAGGCTATCCCATGGCCCATTTTATTTCCATCACCGACCTGAATCAGCCTGAGCTTCAGGTCTACTCCCAACTCACCCACGCCCAGCTGCGCAGCCGGCGGCACCCGGAACAGGGGATTTTCATTGCCGAGAGCGCCAAGGTCATCTCCTGCGCCCTGGCGGCGGGCTGCCGCCCCATCTCCCTGCTGATGGAGGACCGGCAGCGGGAGACCGTCCCCCAGGAGCTGCTGGACCGGTGCGGAGACATCCCCGTCTACACCGCCGGGCGGGAGGTGCTCGCGGGGCTCACCGGCTACGCCCTGACCCGGGGCATCCTGTGCGCCATGTACCGCCCCACCCTGCCCAGCGTGGAGGAGCTGTGCCGGGGCGCCCGGCGCATCGCGGTATTGGAGCACGTCACCGACGCCACCAACGTGGGGGCCATTTTCCGCTCCGCCGCCGCTCTGGGTATGGACGGGGTGCTGGTCACCCCCTCCTGCTGCGACCCCCTGTACCGCCGGGCGGTGCGGGTGAGCATGGGCACCGTCTTTCAGATCCCCTGGGCCTGGCTGGGGGAGGACTCCTCCCAGTGGCCCCAGCCTGGGCTGTCCCGCCTGCAGGAGCTGGGCTTTCAGACCGTGGCCATGGCCCTCAGCGACCAGTCCGTCTCCATTGACGATGCCGTCCTGGCCCGGGCGGAGCGCCTGGCGGTAATTCTGGGGGCGGAGGGGGACGGCCTGTCCCCCCACACCATCGCCAGCTGCGACTACACCGCCCGCATCCCCATGTACCACGGGGTGGACTCCCTCAATGTGGCCGCCGCCGGGGCGGTGATCTTCTGGCAGCTGGGAGCCCGCTTCCGCCAGGAGAACCCCTGACGCGCCCTGATCCTTTCTGTGGATGACAACCGGGCCGCCTTATGGTATGATACCATTCGGCCCCGACCGGTTTCGACTTTTTCCGGTCCTGCGGTCCTTGCATGCAAACCCGTTTTACCAAGAAAGGATTTATTACATGAAAAAACTCAGCAAGAAAACACCGATTCTCGCGGTACTGCTGGTGCTGGCCGCCTTTTTCTCCGTATTTGTGGTGTCGAAATTTGCCGTCTCGCCCCAGGTCCACGCCAACACCATCGCCGCCCTGGAGGAAAAGCAGTCCACCGTGCTGGAGCTGACGGCTGCCTCCACCGCCGCCTCTGCCGCCATCACCCTGCTCCCCGGTGACGCCGCCACCCCCATTGCCGAGAAGCTGGCCGACCTCAGCTCAGGCTTTCTGGTGGTACTGTGCGCCATCTATCTGGAAAAGTATCTGCTGACCATCACGGGCTACGCCGCCTTTGATGTTCTCATTCCCCTGTCCTGCCTGCTGTACCTGGTGTACCTGTTCTGGGACCGGGATTGGCTGCGCTCTCTGGCCCGGAAGCTGCTCATATTCTCCCTTGCCATTGTGCTGGTCATCCCCGTCAGCGTGAAGGTCTCCGACCTCATTGAGGACACCTACCAGGCCTCCATCTCTTCCACCCTGGAGACCGCCAAGGAGACCACTGCCGAAGTGGAGGAGAACGCCGCGGACGCCGACCAGAACAGCGACGAGGGCTTCTTGTCCGGACTCATCTCCAAGATCACCGACGGCATCACCGGCGTGGCCTCGGGCATCACCGACAAGGTGGGCACCATGGTGAATAACTTCATCGAGGCTCTGGCCGTGATGCTGGTGACCTCCTGCGTCATCCCCATTCTGGTCATTTTGTTCTTCGTGTGGCTCATCAAGCTGCTCTTTGCCGTGGAGCTGCCCGTCTCCTACTCGGGGGCCCGCCGCAGTGTGCGGGGCGCTTTCTCCAAAAAGGAATCTCAGTGCGAATAACCGTCATTTTTTCCTGGAAATCCGGTGCCAGGGGGAACAGTTTCCCCGGCACCGGATTTTTTGTTTCCTCCTCTTCCGTCTGAAAATTGGAAAAATTGCGAAAAGAAAGGTTTGAGGGAACCCTGCTCATCTGTTATAATAAATAGAACATAAATTGGAACTAAGCGGCATGTCAGGAAACAAAACGGCATTTTGCTCCTTCTCCAAGTTTCCCGCCCAAGAAAGGACAGATACCCCCATGGCAGCAAAGACACTGTACACCGTGATCGTCGCCGATGACGAGGATGAACTTCGGGAAGCCGTATGCACCATGATCCCCTGGGAGGACTTCGGATTTTGTCTGGTCGGCAACGCCAGCAACGGACTGGACGCCCTGCAGCTGGTGGAAAAACACGAGCCCGACCTGCTGCTCACCGACATCCGGATGCCCTTCATCTCCGGCATTGAACTTGCCCGGCAGGTCCGGGAGGTCCGGCCCGCCACCAACATCGCCTTTTTAAGCGGATACGACGACTTTGAGTACGCCAAGCAGGCCATCCAGTACAACATCATCAGCTACATGCTCAAACCCCTCACCATGGAGGGCCTGGCCAACGAGCTGCGCAACATCCGCCAAAAGATCGACGCCCAGTTTGCCATGTTCCGCCAGACGATGCCCCAGGCCGAGGCCCAGGATCTGCGGGCGGGGATGCTCATGCCCCTGGTGCTGGATGACTACGCCGAGCCCGACGCCGCCGCCCAGGCCGAGGCCTACGCCCGGGATTGCGGCCTTCTGCGGGACGCCGACGACCACCCCTGGTACGTGGTGATGGTGACTACCCTTCTCCAGGAGGAGGGCGGCAACTGCACTGTGCCCTCCTTTGTGGCTTCGGTGGACGCCCTGGCGGGGAAATATCTGCGCAGCGTCAGCTTTTTTGCCTCGGGCAAGGTCATCTCCGTTCTGCTTGGCAACCCCTCGGACTTTGAGGAGTACCTCCACATCCTGGCCGACGAGATCCCCCAGATGGCCTCCCGCGTGCTGGGAAAGCGCTGCCGCATCGGCGTGAGCCGGGCGGTGCACGGTCTGAACGCCCTCCACGACGCCTACCGACAGGCCATGGAGGCCCTGCGCCAGGGGGACCGCAGCGAGAGCGGCGCCCAGTTCATCAGCGACCTGGCCCCGGCGGCCAAGGGCGGGAACCTGCTGTGCCAGCGGGCCCTGGACACTCTGGACCAGCACTACATGGACGCCGACCTGTCCCTAGTCTCCCTTAGCGGCATGCTGGATGTGAGTCCCAACCACCTCAGCGCCTGCATCAAAAAGTACGCGGGCGAGACCTTTATCAACATCCTTATCCGCAAGCGCATGGAGGCCGCCCGGGACCTGCTGGCCAACACCTCCCTGAAAATCCAGGAGATCTCCCAGCGCTGCGGATATATGGATCAGCACTACTTCAGCTACTGCTTCAAAAAGTACTGCGGTGAATCCCCCAACGCCCTGCGCCGCAGACTGGGATCGGAAAGGTCGGGTGAGTCCTCTTGAACCGACGCGCTCCTCGCACCGGCCTGCGCATCACCACCATTCTGGTCACCATGGTGGTGGGCGTGGTGGCCGTCATTTTGTGCTGCTGTATCTTCCTGTTTCTGGACCGCTACCGCAGCGCCATGGTCCAAAACGCCCGTACCAGCAGCGCCCAGGCCGTGTCCCAGGTCTCCAACACCGTGGGCAACTATTTGTCCGACATGACCCAGGCCATGCACCTGGTGGAACAATCCATGTGGGAAAGCGCGGACAGCCGGGATGAACTGCTGTCCGCATTTTTAAAGTTCCGCCCCGACGTGGTGGCCGTCACCAGCTACTCCGCCGAGGGGGAGCTGCTGGAATGCTGGTCCCCGGGGCACCAGCCCAAGGAGGAGATTTTTCAGAACCTCTCCTTTGATCTGGCTGCCGCCCAGGCCTCCGACGCCCCCTACATGACCGCCCCCCACGTAGAGTCCATCTTTGAGAGCTACTACCCCTGGGTGGTCACTATGACCGCCCCCCTTACCCAGGAGGGCGAGGCGGCCTGGTTCTCCCTGGACCTGAGCTTTTCCAGCATTTCCAGCTACATCAACAACGTCAGCATCGGCCAGCGGGGCTACTGCTTCCTCATGGACCGGGAGGGCAATATCGTCTACCACCCCCAGCAGCAGCTGCTGTACGCCGGACTGAAGTCCGAGGACACCGAGTCCTTGGCCTCTCTGGAGGACGGCACCTACGTGGCGGACACCGTCATCTACTGCGTCAACAGCATCCAGGACAGCGACTGGCGTGTGGTGGGCGTAAGCTACGTGGACGAGATGGTCAACCGGAATGTTACGGAAATGATCCACCTGTCCTGCCTGCTGGCGGTGGTGGTGCTGGCCGCCGCTGTGCTTACCAGCTGGCTGCTCTTCCGGCTGCTGGGCCATCCCCTGCGGGGCCTGGCCGACGCCATGGAGCGCTTTGAGGCCGACGCCGACCACTTTACCTACCGCCCCGTGGGCGGCACCCGGGAGGTGCAGGAGCTGTCCAACTCCTTTGAGCACATGGTCCTGCGCATCCAGCAGCTGATGACCACGGTGCGGGAGGAGGAAGTGAACCTGCGCAAGACGGAGCTGAAGGCCCTCCAGGCCCAGATCAACCCCCACTTCCTCTATAATACCCTGGACTCCATCGCCTGGATGTGTGAGCAGGGGCGCAACACCGACGCAGTGAAAATGGTCCACGCCCTTGCCCGGCTCTTCCGCATCAGCATCAGCAAGGGCCACGAGCTCATTCCCATCTCCAAGGAGATCGAGCACGCGGAGAGCTACCTGCAAATCCAAAAGTACCGCTACAAAAATCAATTCACCTACGAATTCCAGGTGGACCCGGAGTGTCTGGACTACTACTGCAACAAGATCACCCTCCAGCCCATCATCGAAAACGCCATCAACCACGGTCTGGACCTGCTGGTGGAAGAGGGCCGCATTACGGTGCAGGTCTGTCAGGACGGGGAGGACATCTTGTTCTTTGTCCAGGACAACGGTGTTGGCATGAGCGAGGAGCAGCTGCGCACCATTCTGCAGCACGACCCCAAGGACCGCACGGGCATTGGCATCAAAAACGTCAACGACCGTCTGAAAATCTATTTCGGCAAACAGTATGGGCTGCATATCTCCAGCGAGCTGGACATCGGCACCTGTGTGGAGATCCGCATGCCCAAGATCAAGGAGGGAGACTATGAGGCAAAGTAAATGGGGCGTCTGCTGGGTGGCTCTGGCCCTGTGCCTGCTGTGCGCCTGCACCTCCAGCCCTGTCACCTCCACCCAGCACTCCGTGACCTTGGTGGCCAAGTCCACCCAGACCGAGTTCTGGCTGTCCGTTTTTGCCGGGGCCGAGGCCGCGGCCACAGAGTATAACCTCTCCCTGAACATCCTGGGCCCCGAGACAGAGGAGGACTACGAATCACAGAACCAGATGGTGGCCGACGCCGTGGAGGCCGGAGCCGAGGCCCTGGTCTTTTCCGCCATCGACTACGAGAACAACGCCCAGGCCATTGACGAGGCCGCCCGGGCGGGGGTCAAGATCGTGGCCATCGACAGCAACGTGGACTCCGACGCGGTGAGCACCTACATCGGCACCGACAACTACGCCGCCGGGCAGATGGCTGCCCAGGCCGCCCTGGACCGGGTCAGCGGGCAGCTGAACGTAGGCATTATCAACTACGACATCAGCAGCGCCAACGGCCAGGAGCGGGAACGGGGCGCCGTGGACACCTTCACCCAGAGCGGCCGGGCGGAAGTCACCGCCGTCATCAACACCCTGGCACAGGCCAGCTACGCCCAGGAGGACACCGAAGCCCTCCTCCGGGAGCACCCCGAGATCAATGTACTGCTGGCCTTCAACGAGCCCACCAGCGTGGGTGCAGCCCAGGCCGTGGAAGAGATGGGGCTGTCTGAGTCGGTCTTTCTGGTGGGCTTTGACTCCAACGTGCTCACCATCGACGGGCTGCAGGAGGGCTCGGTAGACGCCCTCATCGTGCAAAACCCCTACGCCATGGGTTATCTGGGGGTGGAGAGCGCCTATAAGCTGCTCTCCGGCCAGGGTAACAGCGTAGAGGGCACCATGGACACTTCGACCCAAACGGTGGATCGGGACAATCTGTTTTCCATGGATAGTCAAAAAGCACTATTTGTCTTTGAACAGCGGCAGAGTTGAATATTGTGCACAAATTTCACCCCTCCTTTTTTGGCATGCTGATGGATTCGCATAATTTTTTGCCCTTCTTTCAGTAAATTTTCACCTTGAGTTTCCAGTTCTTTTCATCTAAAATGGATATCGTTAGGTGGGGCGCAACGGCGCGCCCTGTATAAAATTCACAAGAAAAGGAGAATCATTATGAAGAAAGCTCTTGCACTCTCCCTTGCTGCCGCCATGATGCTGGGCCTGGCCGCCTGCGGCGGCGGCGGCTCCTCCACCTCCGGCAACACCAGCGGTTCCCAGACCCCCTCCGAGGTCGCCAACAAGGATAAGCCCCTGGTGTGGTTCAACCGTCAGCCCTCCAACAGCTCCACCGGCGAGCTGGACATGCAGGCCCTCAGCTTCAACGACGACACCTACTACGTGGGCTTCGACGCCAACCAGGGCGCTGAGCTCCAGGGCACCATGATCAAGGATTACATCACCGCTCACATCGATGAGATCGACCGCAACGGCGACGGCGTCATCGGTTACGTTCTGGCCATCGGCGACATCGGCCACAACGACTCCATCGCCCGTACCCGCGGCGTCCGCTCCGCTCTGGGCACTGCCGTTGAGAAGGACGGCGCCATCATCAGCGATCCCGTCGGCACCAACGTGGACGGCACCGCTACCGCCGTTAAGGACGGCTCCATCGAGGTCAACGGCCAGACCTACATCGTGCGTGAGCTGGCCTCTCAGGAGATGAAGAACTCCGCCGGCGCCACTTGGGATGCCGCTACCGCTGGTAACGCCATCGGCACCTGGGCTTCCTCCTTCGGCGATCAGATCGACGTCGTGGCTTCCAACAACGACGGCATGGGCATGTCCATGTTCAACGCTTGGTCTCAGGCCAACAAGGTTCCCACCTTCGGCTATGACGCCAACTCCGACGCCGTTGCCGCTATCGCGGAAGGTTACGGCGGCACCATCAGCCAGCACGCTGACGTTCAGGCTTACCTGACCCTGCGTGTGCTGCGCAACGCTCTGGACGGCGTGGACATCGACACCGGTATCGGCACCGCCGACGACGCTGGCAACGTGCTGAGCGAGGACGTGTACAAGTACGTTGAGGAGGAGCGCTCCTACTACGCTCTGAACGTGGCTGTCACCGCTGAGAACTATCAGGACTTCCTGGACTCCACTGTGACCTACGCTCCTGTCTCCAACGAGCTGGACGACACCGCTCACCCCACCAAGAACGTGTGGCTGAACATCTACAACTCCGCTGATAACTTCCTGGGCTCCACCTATCAGCCCCTGCTGGAGAAGTACGACGACATCCTGAACCTGAATGTTGAGTACATCGCCGGCGACGGCCAGACCGAGTCCAACATCACCAACCGTCTGTCCAACCCCAGCGCTTATGACGCTTTCGCCATCAACATGGTGAAGACCGACAACGCCGCTTCCTACACCGCTCTGCTCAACCAGTAATTCAGCGGTCCGGTATCCGGCAATTGAAATTCGCTAATCAGTAACAAACCATTTGCTGTTAGGGAGAAGGAATTCTCCGTTCGGGAGAACCCATTTCTCCGTTCGGCAGAAGGCCTTCTCCCTAACTGCGGTCTTGGAAGAAAAATCCGGCAGAATCAGTTTTTTCGCTGAAACTGCAAACTATGTGAAACAGGAGTAACGAGAATGGCAGATGCGAAAGACGATATTGTCCTGTCAATCCGAGGTATGAGCAAGTCTTTCGGTCGAAACCGGGTCCTTGACCACATCAACCTGGACGTCAAACGTGGAACCGTCATGGGTCTGATGGGCGAGAACGGCGCCGGTAAATCGACAATGATGAAATGCCTGTTCGGCACCTATCAGAAGGACGAGGGAAAAATTTTCTTAAACGGCAAGGAAATCAGCTTTTCCGGCCCCAAGGATGCTCTGGAAAACGGGATCGCCATGGTCCACCAGGAGCTCAACCAGTGCCTGGAGCGGAACGTCATTGACAACCTGTTCCTGGGCCGCTACCCCACCAACTCCGGTGTGGTAGACGAAAGCAGAATGAAGAAGAAAGCTTCCGAGCTGTTCCGTAAGCTGGGCATGACCGTCAACCTGACGCAGCCCATGCGGAACATGTCTGTTTCTCAGCGGCAGATGTGTGAGATCGCCAAGGCTATCTCCTATAACTCCCAGGTCATCGTTCTGGACGAGCCCACCTCCTCCCTGACCGTGCAGGAGGTCGACAAGCTCTTCGAGATGATGCGGATGCTGAAGGAGCAGGGGATCGCACTCATCTATATCTCCCACAAGATGGATGAGATCTTTGAGATCTGTGACGAGATCTCCGTGCTCCGGGACGGCAACCTGGTCATGACCAAGCCCTCCAAGGAGACCAACATGAACGAGCTGATCTCCGCCATGGTGGGCCGCTCTCTGGAAAGCCGCTTCCCCCCCGTGGACAACACTCCGGGCGACACCATTTTGTCCGTGCAGCACTTGTCCACCAAGTATGCCCCCCACTTGCAGGACATCACCTTTGATGTAAGAGAAGGCGAGATCTTCGGCCTGTACGGCCTGGTGGGCGCCGGCCGTACTGAGCTGCTGGAGACCATCTTCGGCGTTCGTACCCGTGCAGCAGGCCGTGTGTACTTCAAAAACCGGCTGATGAACTTCAGCTCGGCCAAGGAGGCCATTGAACATGGCTTTGCCATGATCACCGAGGAACGAAAAGCCAACGGCTTGTTCCTGAAGTGTGACCTCACCTTCAACACCACCATTGCAAACCTGAATCAGTACAAGGCGGGCCTGGCCCTGTCCCATCCCAAGATGCTTAAAGCCACCAACAAGGAGATCAAGGTCATGCACACCAAGTGTATGGGCCCCGAGGATATGATCTCCAGCCTTTCCGGCGGTAACCAGCAGAAGGTCATCTTCGGCAAGTGGCTGGAGCGTGAACCCCAGATCTTCATGATGGACGAGCCCACCCGCGGCATCGACGTGGGCGCCAAGTACGAGATCTATGAGCTGATCATTCAGATGGCCAAGCAGGGCAAGACCATTATCGTGGTCTCTTCGGAGATGCCCGAGATCCTTGGCATCACCAACCGCATCGGAGTCATGTCCAACGGACACCTTTCCGGCATCGTAAACACCAAGGAGACCGATCAGGAAGAGCTTTTGCGGCTCAGTGCAAAATACCTATAACGGGAGATATTGCATATGGCAACAGTGAAAACAAATATTCTTACGGCGGAGCAGGAACTTCAGCTGCGCCAGCCCATCGACGATTATGTCGGTGGTATCCAAGCGAAAATTGACGATCTGCGCAAGGACGGCACCGATCAGGTCATCGACCTGCAGAACAGCCTGGACAACCTGAAGCGGGACCGCATCTACA
>USCO01000043.1 GCA_900553135.1 uncultured Eubacteriales bacterium
CAAGCGGCTCACCGCCTACCACGAGGCGGGCCACGCCGTGGTCATCCACGAGCTGAAAACCCAGGACCCGGTGCACCAGATCACCATCATCCCCCGGGGACCTGCCGGCGGCCTGACCATCTCCCTGCCGGAGGAGGACCGGATGTACCAGTCCCGGCAGGAGCTCCAGGAGCGCATCTGCACCTGCCTGGGCGGCCGGGTGGCGGAAGAGCTGGTCCTGGGCGATATCTCCACCGGGGCCTCCAACGACCTGCAGACCGCCACCTCCATCGCCCGGAGCATGGTGATGAAGTACGGCATGAGCGACCGGCTGGGCGCCATCTCCTATGACAGCGACCAGGAGGTCTTCATCGGCCGGAGCATGTCCCAGGCCCGGGCCTACTCGGAGGAGGTGGCCGGGCTGATCGACGAGGAGATCAAAGCCATTCTGGACACCGCCTATGCCCGCTGCCGGGAGATTCTCTCCCAGAACATGGACGCCCTGGAGCGGACCGCCCAGTATCTTCTGGAATTTGAAACCATGTCCGCCGAGGACTTCCAGCTGGTCTTCCAGCCCCCGGAGGTTCTGGAACGCCGGAAGGCCGAGGAGCGGGTCCAGCGAACCCGGCAGGCCGAGGAAAAGGCCGCCGAGCAAGCCCGTCTCCAGGCCGCGCGGGAGGCGGAGATGGCCCGCCGCCTGCAGGAGGCGGACGAAGCTGCCCAGTCCAAGGAGGACGAGACGCCTCCGCCGCCGCAGAATCCCGATCCCTTTTAACGGATTGATCGCCCCGCATTTTCTCCGCGAGCAGAGCTGGGAAAATGCGGGGCTTTCTTCTGCCGGGGATCGACGGTTTTTCCTGCACCCTTCCCGCCCCTTCGACATAGATTGCCATGGGTCCCAAAAATTCGAGAGGAGAATTTTGACCATGTGTAATATGTCTTCTTGGAACAGCGGCTGTGGCTGCGGCTGCGGCGGTACCAGCTTCCGCCCCACCACCATGACCGCGCGGGTCCTGGAGGTCCAGTGCTGCTCCCTGCTGGTCTGCGACTGCGACACCTGCCAGCAGGTCCAGGTGAACACCGACGACGCCTGCTGCTACCGCGTGGGGGATTGTCTGTGCATCCACTACAACGGCGCCATGACCATGAGCATTCCGCCCCAGATCAGCGCTCAATGCATTTCCCGCATCAGCTGCTGATCCAAACGGCCCGCCTCCGGGCGGGCCCTACTTACCGCTCCTCCGTTGGTATCCGGGGGACAAGCCCGGCACGCCCCTCCATTCCGCTCTGGAACAGGTCCTTCAGCCAGTCACCCCGGGAGATCGCCTTATGCCCCTCCCCGTTTGTGTTGCTTCACCCGGATAAACATGGTAAAATGAACCTGTATTGGAAACGTCCCGCCCTTCTGGCACTTCTTTTCCAGGGACAAGCAGCATAGCTGCTGCCGACGCGGCTATGGGAAGCTTCTCATCCCAGCCGTACCTTCTGCGGAAAACAGGAGCTTAAACTGATGTGTCCAGGTCGGACACCGATCGGACACCGAAAGGAAGATCCGCTGTGAAAAAGTTCGTCGCGTTCTGGCTCTCGTTGGCTCTTACGTTATCCCTCACCGCCTGTTCCGGCGGCGGAGATTCCTCTCCCAGAAGCTCTGAGGGCGGTTTCTCCTCTGCGTCTGTCTCCCTTCCTCAGGAAGAGGCCCCGGCTATCACCTCCCTCACGCTGGACTATGAAAGTACCATTCAGGTGGACCTGAAAGACACCCTGTCCATTCCTGTGGAGGTGCTGGAGGAGGGCGCCGATCTTACCCAGGTGGAGTTTACCAGCTCTGACCCCAATGTGCTCACCTTCACCTACCAGAACATGGACGGTTATCTCTCCGGTGTGGTCTCTCCTATCGCGGAGGGCACCGCGGAGATCTACGCCTCCGCCGGTGAGGTAAAGAGCCAGATCATCACCGTCACCGTCATTGACTCAGAGCGCATCGCCGCCGAGGAAGCGGCCAAGAAGGCAGCGGAAGAAGAGGCGGCCCGGAAAGCCGCTGAGGAAGCCGCCGCCCAGCAGCAGGCGCAAAGCGAGGCCTCGGAAAGTCAGGGCCGCACCGTTTACATCACCCCCACCGGAAAACGGTATCACTATGATAACAACTGCAACGGCGGAACCTATATTCCCTCCACCATGGACGAGGCGCTGGCCAAGGGGCTGACCCCCTGCAAAAAGTGCGCCGGAGGTTAATCAAAGATCCATTTGAAAAGGAGTTGTCACCATGATCGATTTTAAAAACGCTTCCTTTCTGAAGCTCAAGCCCGTCCCCAACAGCGACTTTTCCGCTCTGATCCAGCCCATGTTTGTTCCCGGTGAAGAGATCATCCAGTCTTTCCGCGGCATGCGCGACGGCGTTGTCTTTACCAACAAGCGCATTTTTGCCATCAATGTCCAGGGCATTACCGGAAAGAAAAAGGACTTTACCAGCCTTCCCTACAGCAAAATCCAGGCTTTCTCCGTGGAAACCGCCGGTACCTTCGATTTGGACAGCGAGCTGGAGCTGTGGTTCTCCGGCCTGGGCCTTGCCAAATTTGAATTTGTCTCCGATGCCGACGTCTGCGGCATCTGCCGCATGATCGGAGAAAAGGTCCTCTGATCCCTCAGATCTATAAACCAGAACACAGAAGCCGCCCTTCCGGGCGGCTTCTCTCTTTTCTCCATTTGGAACATCTGCTTCCCCCCGCACCAAACCAGGCGGCGGACATAGTATGGAGTGTACCCAGGTTCCAGGCGGGCCCACCGCCCGCCAACCAAGTTTAGGAGGTATTTCCATTATGCCTGAAAAGGTCGTACCCGGCCCCGTGAATGAGGAGCGCCGCATCCGGGAAGCCGTGTGTATCCACACCAGAAAAATCTTTGATTCCTGCAAGGATAAGGACTGCATTGAAGACCTTCGGGTCTACCCCACCCGGGACTGCCAGGAGATCCTGGACCGTGCCGTCTCGGTGAAGGCCGGCTGTGCGGAGCTGCTGTGCGCGTACATCGACGTGGAGCCCGTCACCTTCAACCGGGGATTCTACACCGTAGACGTGCGCTACTTCTACCGCATCACCGCCCACGCCTTTGTGGGGGCTGCCCGGCCTGTGGAGGTGTCCGGTCTGGCCGTCTTTGACAAGCGGGTCATCCTCTTTGGCAGCGAGGGAGGCGCCAAGGTGTTCTCCTCCGACTCCCACGACTGCCGTCCCATCCCCGGCAAGGGCGTGCCCACCGCGGTGGTGGAGTCTGTGGACCCCATCATCCTGGGCATGAAGCTGGTGGACGTCTGCCAGTGCCGCCCCTGCCCCTGTCCCTGCAGCGAGATCCCGCCCCAGGTGTGCGCCTGCTTCTCCGACGAGCTGGTCACCAGCGGCGACTCTCACCGCCTGTTCGTCACCCTGGGCCAGTTCTCCATCATCCGTCTGGAGCGGGACGCCCAGCTGCTCATGCCCGCCTACGACTACTGCATGCCCGAGAAGGACTGCGACTGCGGCTGTGACTGCGGCTGCAACCAGGAGGACCCCTGCGAGCTGTTTCGCAAGGTCCGCTTCCCCGTGGGCGAGTTCTTCCCCCCCAACAACTGCCAGACCCCCGGCACCCTGGACTATCAGGAGGCCAAAAACGGCTGCTGCGGCTGCCGTTAATAGAAAAAAAGGCCGCCTTCGGGCGGCCTTTTTTCTTTGTTGTACGAAACCAGGCAACAAAGGGCTGGATTTCTCCCTGTAATAGGGAAGCATTTCCCACAACACACAGAAAGGAGAACCAGCGTATGAGTTTATACCAAAGCAGTCTCACCATCGACGGCATCCCCTGTGCCATGGTCCTGCGTGGCGTTCAAAACGGCCAGTATCTGGCTGTATTTGAGCGCTCGGCGGCGGAGCTGCCCCGCATCGAGACCATCCACTGGGACAAGCCCCTGATCTCCGGAGATTGCCTGCTGCCCGCGGGCTACGGCTTCACTCTTGCCGACGTGGCCTACAGCGCCGCCACCCGCAGCTACACCCTGACCCTTCAGGTGGCACAGCAGTATCTGGGCGACGTGACCGCCTATCAGGAGCAGGTGGAGCAGCTCTCCCAGCAGGTCCAGGAGCAGCAGGCCGCCATCGAGGAAAAAGACGCCGCCCTCCAGGCTCAGGAAGAGACCATCCAGAGCCAGGAGGAGACCATTCAGGCCCTGGAGGCCGACAGCGCCGCCCAGCTGAAGCAGGAGCTCCAGCAGGCCTATACGGAAGGAGTGGAAGAGAATGGCTGACATTGTGACCCTGGCCAAGGAGGCCCTGAAAGCCCAGGGCAGCCAGCAGGCCCAAGCCCTGTCCCAGCAGGCTGTCTCCGGCGAGGCCGACGGCACCGCCATCATCGCCCAGGAGCACGCCGTCCCCACCTGGCGGCAGCGCGCCTACAACACCCAGGAGACGCCGGTGGGAAAGCCCTACCAGTGGCAGGGCCAGGTGTACAAGCTGTGGCAGCAGCATGACGCCACCGGCCAGCCCGACTGGTCCCCCGACAAGGCCCCCTCCCTGTGGGACGTCTGCCACACCACCGACCCCGCCAAGGCCAAGGAGTACACCCCTCCCCAGGGCAGCCGGGGCCTGTGGCAGAAGGAGGAGTGCTGCATTCAGGCAGGCCGTGTGTGGCGGTGTGTCCAGAACGACTGCGCCTACTCCCCCAGCGACATGCCCCAGTACTGGACCGACCTGGGCAGCGTCCAGGACATCCAGGAGGGGGAGGGCACATGGACCTGACCAGCCTGGCTGTGGCGGCCATGAGTCTGGCCGGTACTCTGGCGGGCACCTTTGGGGGCATTCTGGTCTCCAACCGCCTGACCACCTACCGCATCGAGCAGCTGGAATCCAAAGTGGCCGCCCACAACAGCCTGGTGGAGCGCACCTACAAGCTGGAGGGACAGATGACCGAGGTACAGCATGACATTCGGGACCTGAAAAACACCCACGGCTGATCACCCGGTTTTCTGTTCCCCCAAAAAGCAGGAAACACCTCACGTGAAAAAACCTCGGCAGAGTTTTGCCGCCCGAAGGCGGCAAAATAAAGTGCAATTCGTTTTTTCCGGGGACATGCGCCTCGAAAAAACCACATCCCAGCCCGCAAGCGTGCGAGTGAAGCGAGTGCGACGCCGCGGGCTGCATTCCCTCTCAAACATGCTTGCATGTTTGAGAAGCGTGTCGCGAGACACGCTTAGGCCCGTCTGGACAACGTCCGGACGGGCCTTTTTTTATGTCAGCAGCTGGGCCAGCTCCCCCAAGGCCTGAGGCAGCCGGGCCAGGTCCACGCCGGGGTAGTTCACCACCAGGCAGTGCTCCTCTCCCCCGCCGTAATCGGTCAAAAAGGACAGGCGGATGCCCCGCTCCCGGGCCCGCCGGGACAGCTCCCCGTCGGGAAGCCGGGTTTCCAGCCGCACCAGAAAATGCAGCCCCGCGTCCTCTCCCCGCACCTGGTACCGTCCGGCCAGGGGGCTATTCTCCAAGGCGGAGAGCACCTGGTCCCGCCGGGCGCGGTAAAACACCCGCATCCGGTTCACGTGGGTCTCAAAGCTCCCCTGGGAGAGGAACCGTGCCAGGGTAAACTGCTCCATGGCGGGCACAGTGCAGGAGTAAAACCCCAGCTTCTGCTGATACTGCTCCAGCAGCCCCCGGGGCAGCACCATGTAGCTGATTCGCAGCGAGGGGGCCAGGGTCCGGGAGAAGGTGTTCATGTAGATGACCCGCTCCCCCCGGTCGATGCTCTGGAGGGTGGGAATGGGCCGCCCGGTAAAGCGGAACTCACTGTCGTAGTCATCCTCGATGATGTACCGGCCCTCCCCCTCCGCCGCCCAGCGCAGCAGGCTCTGCCGCCGGGCCACGGGGGTGACCACTCCGCTGGGGAACTGGTGGGAGGGGGACACATGGACCACCTGGACCCCCTTTTGTTCCAACTGCTCCACCCGTACGCCCTGGCTGTCCAGCTCCAGACCCACACAGCGGGCGCCGTTAAGGGCGTAAATTTTTCCGGCCTTGGGATAGCCCGGCACCTCCACCCCATACACCCGCTCCCGCCCAAGCAGCTGGACGATGAGGTTATAGAGGTACTCGGTTCCGGCTCCCACCACCACCTGGGCGGGGTCTGCCTCCACCCCGCGGAACTGGCGCAGATAGCCCACAATGGCCCGGCGCAGCTCCTCCACGCCGCTGTGGGGAGACACCCGCAGCAGCCGCTCCCCCTCGTCGGAGATGACCCGGCGCAGCAGCCGGGCCCACACGGCAAAGGGAAAGCCCTCTGTGCCGCTGCCCTCGCCCTTGAGATCCAACAGCCAGGACTGGGGCTCAGGCTCCGTCGGCTGAGGTTCGGGCCGCACCGGGGGCCGGGCCTGAGTTTCCAGAGGGCTGACATAGTAGCCGCTCTTCTCCTTGGCGTACAGATAGCCCTCGGCCACCAGCTGTGCGTAGGCGTTTTCCACCGTGGCCACCGACACCTCCAGATTCCGGGCCAGGGCCCGCTTGGAGGGCAGCCGTTCCCCCGGCTTCAGCTTTCCCGCCCAGATATCCGCCTTGATGCGGCGGCTGAGATAGTCATATAGGGGCATCCGCCCGCGCTCCTCCATGGAATAGGTGAGCATCCCGCTCCCTCCAATCTGACCTGATTATTTTCTTATGTTTTGGATATATCAATCATATCACTTTCCGCTATAATACCGTTAAAGCACTTTGCCCCAACGGAGCAGAAACGGAGGATCTTATGCAGTCTTACATCCACAAACTTCCCCGCGCAGCCATGCTGGCTGGCATCTGTACAGTTCTGACCTTGGCCGTGCGCATTCCCTCTCCACTGGGCGGCTATTTGAATCTGGGAGATTGCGGCGTGCTGCTGTCGGCCTGGTGGCTTGGTCCCGCTTGGGGTGCAGCGGCGGCAGGGATCGGTTCCGCCTTTGCCGATCTGCTGGGCTATCCCCTGTACGCGCCTGCCACGCTTGGGATTAAAGCACTTATGGCCGCCGTTTCCGCCTGGGCGCTGCGGGCCATGCAGTATCATGGCAGTTCCTCTCCCGCTGCCTATTGCGCCGCCGGACTGGCTGGGGAAACGGTCATGGTCCTGGGCTATTTCTTCTTTGAAAGTACCGCTCTGGGCTTGGGGCTTGCTGCCGCTGCCAACATCCCCTTCAATATGCTGCAAGGGGCCCTGGGCATTCTCTGCGCAGTCTGGATGGTCAGACAACGCTCTTTTATAAAATCTCTCCGGTGAGCTGCTCCTTGCCCTTCTCCTCCTTCCACACCCGCACCCAGTTGAGGAAGGTGCGGGCCAGAGCGGAGGGCGGGTTCTCCCGGCTCCACACCAGGACGTACTCCACCCGCCGGGAGGGGCCGGTGATCACCTTCACCTGCACCAGGGGGCTGGGGGTGGTGACCGTACGGGGGAAGATGCTCACCCCCACCCCCAGCTCCGACAGGGCCAGGGCGTCCAGGTAGTTGGACATCTCACACAAAATGTTGGCCTCCTCCCCGATCTCCTGAAACCAGGCCCGGATGGCCTGGACTCTGGATTTTCGGGAGGGCACGATAAGGGGCTGCCCCGCCAGGCGGGACAGGGGGATCTCCTCCCCCTCCTCCTGGGCCAGAGGGCTGTCCTTGGCCAGGATGGCCGCCCAAGGCTCGCCTCCCACGGGGATGCCCCCCAGGCGCTCGTTGTCGTAGGGGGTGGCGATGATGGCCAGGTCGGCCAGCCCCCGGCCCAAACGGTCCAGCACGTCGTCGCTGCTGCCGTTCCACAGGTTGTAGCGCACCAGGGGATACCGCTGCTGAAACCCGGCGATCCACTCTGCGGCCAGATAGGGGGCCCGGCCCTCCACCATGCCCAGGTACAGGGTGCCCGATACCTCGTTCACCCGCTCCTGGAGCTCCAGGCGGGTCTTCTCGGTGAGCTCCAGGATCTGATTGGCCCGGCGCAGCAGCAGGATGCCCTCCTCAGTGAGCTCCAGCCGCCGCTTTCCCCGCAGGAACAGGGTGACCCCCAGCTCCTCCTCCAGTCCACGCATCTGGCTGCTGAGAGGCGGCTGACTCATATTCAGCTTCTCCGCCGCCCGGGTGATGTTGCGCTCCTGGGCGACCACGGTAAAATACCGCAGAGTACGAAGGTCCATGGGCCTCCCTCCTTTTAGCTTATCATATCAAAAAAATATGGTAAAGGCAATATTATATGTATTTCATTTTTTATTTCCCCTGTGCTATGATAAGGTCAGTTCGAGGGAAACCTCCGTTTTCCTCCCCCGGGAATGCCAAAAGGCGCCGCCGCGGGGTATGATCTGCCATACATCCGGGCTCTGCTATTCCATCCTAGCAGGTCCCGTCCCATAGACCACTAGGGTCACTCATGTGGTACTTCCACAATATCTCCTCTCAAACGAAACAGGAGCGGGCTTTCGCCCGCTCCTGTTTCGTTTTATTTCTGTTCCGCTTTGTCGGTAATGCCCTTGGGGGTCACCATGATGCGCAGGTGGGAGCCCTCTCCGCACTTGCCCTTCTCATCAAAGACCTCCAGGTCAAACCACATCTTCCGCCGCTCGATGCTGCGCAGCTTGGCGGTGGCGCTGACCTTCATGCCCACGGGGGTGGGCGCCAGGTGGCGGCAGTGGATCTCCGCCCCCACGGTGGTCATGCCCTCGTCCAGATAGGCCTTGGCCAGCTCCAGGGCGGCAGCCTCCATCAGGGCCACCATGTTGGGGGTGGACAGGATCTTGGACCCGGCGCTTCCAATGCGCTTGGCGGTCATCTCGTCGGTGACCTCCCAGGTCAGGGTATACTCAGTGGGCCGTTCCATGGGTTTCTTCCTCCTGTTCGTTGGTATGTGTCTCTTCCTTCCGCCACAGGCCTTTCAGGGAGTCCCACTGGGACAGGACCAGGCCCGCCAGGGTCATCCCGGTGCCCGCCGCGGAGAGAAGGCTGACCGATTCCTTTAAGATCAAAACGGAGCACACCACCGTGATCACCGGCACCAGGTAGACATAGACCATGGTGCCCACGGGACCCAAGGTCTTGATGGCGTAGTTCCAGGTGACAAAGCAGGCCGCGCAGGCCCCCAGCCCCAGGTAGAGGAGCATAGCGGTGTTGTCCAGCTGCAGGAAGCGCTCCGGCCCCAGACGAAACTCCATCACGGCGGCGGCGGGGAGCATAAACAGCACCCCGTAGAAGAAGGTGCGCCGGGTGGTCTGGACCACGGAGTAACCCCAGGTGCCGATGTGCTTGGTGAGCAGGGAATACACCGCCCACACCATGGCCGCCGTCACCGCCAGCAGGTCGCCCCGCCAGTCCAGGGCCAGGCGGCTGCCGGTAAAGCTGATGAGGCAGATACCCGCCATGGACAGGGCAAAGCCCCCGAAGAAGCGCCAGCCGGGATGCTCCTTGCCCCGGCTCAGGGCCAGGGTGAGCAGGGCGGCAAACAGGGGCGAAGCGGAGACGATGACCCCCACGTTGGAGGCCGTGCTGAAGGTGAGGGCAATATTTTCCAGCAGGTAATACAGGCACACGCCGGTCAGTCCCGCGGCGGCAAAGATGCCCTCCCTGCGCCAGCTGCCTACCCGCAGGGGCCGGGGGCACACCACCCACAACGCCGCATAGCCCAGCACAAAGCGGAAAATCAAAATTTCCACTGGACTGAAGGACTCCAGCAGCAGCTTGGTGGCAATAAAGGTGGTCCCCCAGTTGACCACGGTAAACAGGGCCGCCAGGTGCCCCAGGGAGGCCTTTTGCTCCATATCCGCTCCGCTCCTTTTCTTCCCTCGATCTTGTTGTCAGTGTAACACGCCGCCGGCGCCCTGTAAAGCCGGGGCCCTCACATTCTCTCCCCTTTCTCCGGGAAAGCTGACATTTTCTCTGTTTTTCTCTCTTCCGACCCGCCCGTTGGTATGATACAATGGCGGTAAGATAGCCCCGGCAGCCATGGGTCCCACCCTCATCCGAACACCACAAAGAGAGGATGTTTTTTCATGCGCACCCAGTTGAAAGCCGACCTGATGCTGGTCCTGGTCACCTTCTTTTGGGGGATCTCCTACCTGCTCACCGACCTGGCCCTGGGGGAGCTGGGGGTCTTTACCCTCAACGCCCTGCGCTTTCTCATCGCCTTCGCCGCGGCCCTGCTCCTCTTCCCCCGCAAGCTGGCCGCCCCCAGCCGCTCCACCCTGGGGCTCAGCGTGCTGACGGGCACCGCCCTGCTGTGCGTCTACGCCTTCAACACCTTCGGGGTGAAGTACACCAGCCTTACCAACGCTGGGTTCCTCTGCGCCCTCACGGTAGTCTTTCCCCCCCTGCTGGACTTTCTGTGCTTCCGCACCCGCCCCTCCCGCAAGCTGTTTCTGGTGTTGGTGATGTCGGTGACGGGCATCGGCCTGCTCACTCTGTCCGGAGGGATGCGCCCCGCCCTGGGGGACATTCTGTGCATCCTGTGCGCCGTGTCCAACGCGGCCTACCTCATCATCACCGAGCGGGGGGTAGCCCGTGACAAGGTGAACGCCTTTCAGCTGGGCATCTACCAGCAGCTGTTTACCGGTCTTGGTATGCTGGTGCTGGCCCTGATCTTTGAGACCCCTGCCCTGCCCCGCAGTCCGGCGGTGTGGGGCAGCGTGCTGGTGCTCTCCCTGTTCTGCACCGGCGCGGCCTTTCTCATTCAGGCGGTGGCCCTTCAATACACCACCGCCTCCCACGTGGGCATCATCTTCTGCTTGGAGCCCGTGTTCAACTCGGTACTGGCCTTTTTCGTGGCCCGGGAGGTGCTGGCGCCCCAGGCCTATCTGGGCGGGGTGCTGCTCATTGCGGGACTGCTGGTCATGGAGACAGATTTGTCCCGGCTCTTCTCTCCCCGGTCCAAAGCGCCCCCTTCCAACCCTGAGACATAACAAAAGAGGCGGACACAGCTGTGTCCGCCTCTTTTTATATCCAGCCGCAGGCTGGAACAGAGAGCCGTTAACCCTTGCTCTTGATGTACGCGTCGATGGACTTGGCGGCGGACTTGCCGGCGCCCATGGCCAGGATGACGGTGGCAGCGCCGGTAGCGGCGTCGCCGCCGGCAAACACACCCTCCAGGCTGGTCTTGCCCGCCTCGTCGGCGGCCACACAGCCCTTGCGGGTCTTCTCCAGGCCCTCGGTGCCCTTGGTGCTCATGGGGTTGGGAGAGGTGCCCAGAGCCATGATGACGGCGTCCACTTCCATCTTGAACTCGCTGCCCTCCACGGGAACGGGACGGCGGCGGCCGGAGGCGTCGGGCTCGCCCAGCTCCATGCGGATGCAGGTCATGGCCTCCACCATGCCCTTCTCGTCGCCCTCAATGGACACGGGGTTGGTGAGCAGGTCGAAGATGATGCCCTCTTCCTTGGCGTGGTGGACCTCCTCGGCACGGGCGGGGAGCTCGGCCTCAGAGCGGCGGTAGACGATGTGGACCTCGGCACCCAGGCGCTTGGCGCAGCGGGCCGCGTCCATGGCCACGTTGCCGCCGCCCACCACGGCCACCTTCTTGTTGTGGAGGATGGGGGTCTCGCTGCCCTCCACATAGGCCTTCATGAGGTTGATGCGGGTGAGGTACTCGTTGGCGGAGTAGACGCCAACCAGGCCCTCGCCGGGGATCTTCATGAACATGGGCAGGCCGGCGCCGGAGGCGATGAACACGGCCTCGTAGCCCTTCTCGAAGATCTCGGGGATGGTGAGGATCTTGCCGATGACCATGTTCAGCTCGATATCCACGCCCATCTTCACCAGGTTCTCCACCTCACGGGCCACAATGGCCTTGGGCAGACGGAACTCGGGGATGCCGTAGGTCAGCACGCCGCCGGCGGTGTGGAAGGCCTCGAACACGGTGACGGAGTAGCCCATGCGGGCCAGCTCACCGGCGCAGGTCAGACCGGCAGGGCCGGAACCGATGACGGCCACCTTATGGCCGTTCTTGGGGGCGGTAGCTACGTTGGCGATGCCCTGCTCGGCGGCCCAGTCGGCCACGAAGCGCTCCACGCGGCCGATGGCCACGGGCTCGCCCTTCACGCCGCGGACGCACTTGCCCTCGCACTGGTTCTCCTGGGGGCAGACGCGGCCGGAGATGGCGGGCAGAGCGTTGGCGTTGGACAGGATCTCATAGGCGGCAGCAATGTCGCCCTCGGCCACCTTGGCCAGGAAGTCAGGGATGGGGATGCCCACAGGGCAGCCGGAGACGCAGGCGGGGTTCTTGCAGTGGATGCACCGCTGGGCCTCGTTCATGGCCTGCTCCATGGTGTAGCCCTGGGCCACCTCCAGGAAGTTCTGGTTGCGTACCTGAGGCTCCTGCTCGGGCATGGGAGTCTTGTTCATCTGCATATTAGCCATTGAGAGCACCTCCTCCCAGACGGCAGAGGTGATCTCTCTTCCGCTGAGCTTCAAATTCCTTGTAGGTGGCGTTGCGGGCGATGACCTCGTCGAAGTCCACCTGATGTCCGTCAAAGTCGGGACCGTCCACGCAGGCGAACTTCACCTCGCCGCCCACGGTGAGGCGGCAGCCACCGCACATGCCGGTGCCGTCGATCATGATGGGGTTCATGCTGACGGTGGTGGGAATGTCGTACTTCTCAGTGAGCTTGCAGGCAAACTTCATCATCATCAGAGGACCGATGGCAAACACGTGGTCATACTTCACGCCGCTGGCGATGAGCTCCTCCAGCTTGTTGGTGACGAAACCGTGGAAGCCGTAAGTACCGTCGTCGGTGCAGATGTGCAGGTTGGTGCAGGCCTTGGACATCTCCTCCTCCAGGATAACGATGTCCTTGGTCTTAAAGCCGCCGATCAGGTCCACGGTGTTTCCGGCCTCGGTGAGGGCCTTGGCCACAGGCAGAGCAATGGCGCAGCCCAGGCCGCCGCCCAGCACCGCCACACGGCCGTAGCCGTCCACGTGGGTGGGCTCACCCAGAGGGCCCACAAAGTCGTGGAGGCAATCGCCCTCGTTGAGCTCATCCAGAGCCAGGGTGGTGGCGCCCACCTTCTGGAAGATCACAGTAACAAGTTCATCCGCAGCGCTGGAAATGGTCAGGGGGATGCGCTCGCCCTTCTCATCCACGCGCAGAATGATAAACTGACCGGCCTTGGCTTTGGCAGCGATCAGCGGCGCATAGACGGAGATCTGGCTGATCTCCGGCGTGAGCACCTTCTTCTTCACGATCTCATACTGTTTCACGGTTTCTCCTCCTTGAATCGCAACAAAGGTCAAGCTTTTTTCAAAGGATGGCCCCTCCCTGCGTTTCTAATATGGCAGCGCGGCCCCGCCGCGCAAGGGGTAACAAAGTTACAGGAACCGGCGGCGGCGGTAACCTCCGCCCTGCTTGCGCCGGCCGCCCAGGCCCAAAACCCGGCGCACCAGCAGCACCACAGCGGCGATCACCAGCACCACCACGGCCAGGAACACCAGGGTGATCCAGCCGGGGCTTTTGACCAGTTCAATGGGGTTCCAGCTGCGGCTGATGTCTTTGCAGCTGCCCGCGGTATAGTGATCGGGCACTCCCTGGGCGCCAAAGCCTTGCAGATAGGCCGCCAGGGCGTACCACTCCTTGATCTCGTTGCCGTTTTCATCCTTCAGCACACGGGTGCTGAAATCGGTGATGGGCTGCCCGTTCTCGTCCTTGGGGACGATGGACAGGATGCCGAAGGACTTCTCCTTCACCGTGCCCAGCATCTGAGCGGAATACATGCCGGAAACCACCCGGTAGAGCTTGTCGTTCTCCAGCTGGTGGGTGCCCTGGAGGGTGAAGTCCCCCTCATAGGCGGGGTCCTTCAGCTGGGCCTGGGTCACCCGGTCAAAGATCATCCGGTGGACATTATAGGAATAGGAAGCGCCGGAGAAATACAGCTGGGTGCCCGTCATAATGGGGGACACCGAGGCGTCCACCTCCATGACGGCTTTCAGCTCTTTTCCGGTGAGATAGCAGGACACCAGGGGATAGCCGGACCTTCCGTCCTCCCCCACCCCCATGGACAGCACATCAAAGGCTTGGGAGGTGGTGATATTCCCCTGATACAAAGAGGCGCGCAGCACGCCGTCGGCCACCACGGCCACCGTGTCCACATCGGGGGCATCCTTGGCCAGAGTGGTGGCCGCCCAGTGATAGGCGTCGGCCACCAGGTTGCCCAGGCCGTTGTCCACCTGGTCCTTGTTGGCCGGCTTGATAAGGTCAAAGGAGGGGTTGGTGAGCACCTGGTCATAAGCCAGGCCGTAGGAGGCCAGATAGCTCTGGCTCACCTGGGTCTTCCAGCCCTCCACCATAGCGGAGATCTCCCCGTCCTCGGGGACGGTCTCGTCAATGGGGATCAGCTGGTAATCCACCAGGGTCTTCTCCCCTTCCCCCTCCGTCCAGGACAGGGTGATGGAGCCCAGATTCTCACAGTAGGGCCCGGAGGAGACGATGTAGGTGTCTCCCTCCACAATGGGCTCCTCCAGGGTGGTGTGGGTGTGACCCGAGATGATCAGGTCGATGCCGTCCACTTTCTTGGCCAGCTGCTGATCCTCGGACTTGCTCTCCTTGGCATTGGTGCCGCTGTGGGACAGGCAGATGATGAACTCCGCCCCCTGCTCCTCCAGGGCATCCACGCAGCGCTGGGCGGCCTTGACAGGGTCCTCCAGCACAAAGCCGGAGGTGGGCGCGCAGTCGTCGGAGTCGGTGCCCATGATGCCGAACAGGCCGTAGGTCACCCCGCCCCGCTCCAGCAGCATATACTCCTTCACCCCGGCGGAGGACATGGCCCGCTGCAGGTCCAGCTGGTCCTCTCCGTTGGGATCGGGCTTGTAGTTGGCCATGAGGACGGCGGGAATGGTCTGTCCGCTGTCCCGGGCCGCGGAGAGCATCCGGGCGAAGCCCTCCCCAGTGTGATCAAACTCGTGGTTACCCGCGGTGGTGGCGTCGTAACCCATGGCGCCCATGGTGCGCAGCTCGGGGGCCTCGCTGGTGTACAGAGTCTGAATGAGGGAACCGATGGAGAAGTCTCCTCCGTCCAGGGTCAGGGCGTTGGGATGCAGCGCCCGCTGCTCCTTCAAAACGGTCATCAGTCTGGCATAGCCCCCCGACTCGCTCCCCTGTCCCGTGCTCTGGGGCAGGAAATGGGAGTGAAGGTCGTGGGTAAACAAAACGGTGGTCTCATGAACTTCTCCTGCACCGTCCGCCGCTGCCCAAGGCAGCATGACCCCCAATATGAGGGCCAGGACCATCAGGAACACAGAAAAGGATCGGATTCGCTTCACATCAACGCCTCCTGTCTGCAAGCATGAAAATACCACCTCTGCATATTTTGCCACAAAACCGCTAAATGCGCAAGAGCGGAATCCGGACATCTAAAGGCCCGGACTCCGCTCTTTTTTGTGTAATTTACCGCTTTACTAAGAAAAAGTTTCCCGCCCCTGTCTTACAGGAAGGTCTCCACTTCCCGCCGCTGAGAGAAGTTGGCGGTCAGCTTCTGGGCCAGCATGGAGGAGTTATACCCCAGAGCCCCGGTGGGACAGGCGGCCACGCAGGACATGCAGCTGATGCACTTGGAATCCTCCCACAGCAGGGTGCTCAGGTCCATGGCCTGGGTGGGGCAGGCCTTGGCGCAGATGGCGCAGCCCAGGCAGGTGTCCCAGTCCCGGTCCTTCTGCACGGGCACGGCGGCCTTGGGGGCGGG
>USCO01000044.1 GCA_900553135.1 uncultured Eubacteriales bacterium
AGATCGCTGGCCGTCAGCTGCTCCCGGCGCACCAGTCCGGCCACCAGGTCCAGGGCGCTGCCCTGGTACACCCGCTCAATGAGCTCCTGGGTGGACCAATCCCGGTATTCCTCCCGGGTGAGCAGGGGCCGGTAGTAGAACACCTCCCGCTTTTCCGCGGAGACCGCCTGCTTTTCGCACAGGCGGCGCAGCAGGGTTTTCACCGTGGAACCGTCCCAGCCGCTGCTCTCCAGTCCCTCCCGCACCGCGGCGATGGGCAGGGGCTTCCCCGCCTGCCACAGCACCTCCAGCACCTTTCGCTCCGCGGGGGAGATCTTTGACGCCAGCTCCTTCATGAAATGATACCTCCTTGTGGATAGGGTACAGCTGTAACCTGACTATAGGTTACACTCGTAACCTCTTCTTGTCAAGAGGTTTTTTCCGCACCACCCCTCCCTCTTGGGCATAGCATGAGAAAAACAGGAGGTATCCCTTTATGCCCATCATTTATCTCTCCCCCTCCACCCAGGAGTACAATAACTATGTGAACGGCGGCACCGAGGAGCTGTATATGAACCTGCTGGCCGACAAGATGGTGCCCTATCTGCTGGCCAGCGGCATCCGCTACTCCCGCAACACCCCGGACATGACGGCGGCCCAGTCCATCGCAGCCTCCAACGCGGGCAACTACGACCTGCACCTGGCTCTCCACTCCAACGCCTCCCCCGAGGGCAGCGAGGGCGCCGCCCGGGGCATCATCGTCTTTTACTACCCCGGCAGCGAAGCGGGCCAGCGGGCGGCCACCATCATCGCCAACAACCTGAAGGCCATCTATCCCCTGCCCGACCAGGTGGTGGCCCAGCCCACCACCGCCATCGGCGAGGTGCGCCGGGTGCGGGCTCCGTCGGCCTTCCTGGAGCTGGGTTACCACGACAACCCCCAGGACGCGGAGTGGATTCGAAACAATCTGGACGCCGTGGCTAAAAACCTGGTCATGTCCCTGGCCGACTACTTCGACATCCCCTTCCTCTCCCCCCAGTGCGCCCGCAGCGGCCGGGTGGACGTGGACTGGGGGGTGCTGAACATCCGTTCCCAGCCCAGTCTTGAAGGCAGGATTCTGGCTCAGGCCCCCGACGGCGCCCCTCTCACCGTGCTGGGAAAGACGGGCGAGTGGTTCCTGGTGCGGTACAACGACATCCAGGGCTATGCCAAGGAGGACTATGTGACCCTGGTGTAAGACAAAATTCTGCCCCTCCGGTCTGGATTTTTCCCGCCCCTTGGAGTAAAATGGGGAGGCCGGGCTTGGCTCGGCTCCATTGAAACAAAAAGGAGAGTCCATATGTCGATTGAAGTTGGAATCAAGGGACGTGCTGACGATGTGGTCAGCGAGAAGAATACCGCCCAGGCCGCCTGTTCCGGGGCGCTGCCCGTGTTCGGCACGCCGTTTATGACCGCCCTGATGGAGAAGGCCGCCTGGACCTCCATCGCCCCCTACCTGGCCGAGGGCGAGAGCACCGTGGGCACCAAGCTGAACGTGAGCCACGACTCCGCCTCCCCCATCGGCATGAAGGTGTGGGCTGAGAGCGAGGTCACCGAGGTGGACGGCAAGCGCATCGAGCTGAAGGTCTGGGCCTATGACGAGAAGGGCCTCATCGGCCAGGGCACCCACCAGCGCTTCATCGTCACCAACGAGCGCTTCCTGGCCAAGACCGCCCGCAAGCTGGAGGGCTGAGAAGTGTCCATTGAACGGGTACGGGAGTACTTCCGGTCCCTGGGCCGGGAGCAGGACATTCTGGAGTTTCCCGTCTCCAGCGCCACGGTGGAGCTGGCGGCCCAGGCGGTGGGCGTGATCCCCGCCCGCATTGCCAAGACCCTCTCCTTCCTGGTGGAGGACGGGTGCGTGCTGGTGGTGGCCGCGGGCGACGCCAAGGTGGACAACAGCAAGTACAAGGCCTTCTTTCACACCAAGGCCAAGATGCTCACCCCGGAGCAGGCGGTGGAGATGACGGGCCACGCCGTGGGCGGCGTGTGTCCCTTCGCCAACCCTGAGGGGGTCAAGACCTATCTGGACGTGTCCCTGCAGCGGTTTGACACCGTCTTCCCTGCCGCGGGCAGCTCCAATTCCGCCATTGAGCTCACCTGCCCGGAGCTGGAGCAGTACTCCGGCAGCCTGGCATGGATCGACGTGTGCAAGGGCTGGCAGGCAGAATAAAACAAATAAAAATCCCCCGGCTTGGCCGGGGGATTTTTATTTTATGCCCTGGGATGGGCCTTTTGATAGACGGTTTTCAGCTTCTGGTTCAGCAGCCGGGAGTAGATCTGGGTGGAGGAAATATCCGCGTGGCCCAGCATCTCCTGGATGGAGCGCAGGTCCGCCCCGTTTTCCAGCAGGTGGGCGGCGAAGGAGTGGCGCAGGGTGTGGGGCGTGATGTCCTTCTGGATGCCCGCCTTCTCCTGGTAGTACTTGATGAGCTTCCAGAAGCCCTGGCGGCTCATGCGCTCGCCGCTCATGTTCACAAAAAGGGCCTCCTCCTCGGGGGACTCCACCAGCTGGGGACGCACCCGGTTGAGATACTCGGTGAGGGCCCGCACCGCCGTGTGGTACAGGGGGATGACCCGCTCTTTGCCCTTGCTGGCGCAGTGGAGCACTGCCGCGGGCAGGTTCAGGTCGTCCACGTTCAGGGCGATGAGCTCGCTGACCCGGATGCCGGTGGCGTACAGCAGCTCCAGCATGGCCCGGTCCCGAAAGCCCTTCAGGTCGGAGCAGTCGGGCTGCTCCAGGAACAGCTCCACCTCTTTCCCGGTGAGGATCTGGGGCAGCTTGCGCTCCACCTTGGCGGGGACCACGCCCTTGGCGGGGTTGGACTCCACCGCCCCCAGGGCGATGAGGCAGTTGTAGAAGGACTTGATGGCGGCGATGGACCGGGTCACCGTGGCGGCGGAGCGGCCCTTCCGGGTCATGGAGGCGGCATAGCGCTCCACGTCCTGGGTGGTCACCTGGGTCAGCTCCACCCCCCACTCGGAGACGGCAGCTTCAAACTGATGGATGTCCCGCAGATAGGAGCTGACCGTATTGGCCGAAGCCTTTTTTTCCGAGATCAAATATTCCTCATACAGACGCAGCAACTCAGACACACAGACAACTCCCTCATACGAATTCCTTTACAACATCAGCTGGGCGGCCAGAGCCAGCAGAGCCGGCGCGGCCAGATACTCCAGCACGACACACAGACAAAGGGCCGCGGCGCAAAGGCCCAGCCTGCCCCAGTAGGGGGCGGAATAGGGCGGCGGACCGCTGCGCCCTCCCTCCATGAGACGGCGCAGCAAAAACAGGGCCCCTTCCATGCTCTGGGCCCCCGCCACAAACAGCACGGGCGCCCACAACAGGGCGGGCAGACCAAAGAGCAGGAATGCCCCCGGCAATCCAGGCAGGCCGCAGGCGCGGCAGATCCCCGCCGTGGAGAAGGCCAGAAGGGCGCCCCGCAGGGCAAACAGCACCGGGACCCCGGCCACACCCAGCACGGTCACACCCAGCACCGCAGTTCCCAGAAAAAATCGCAGCTGCTCCCTCAGCATGCTTCCAAGCTCCGGGCGGATCTGTCCGTCCCGGGCCAGGGTGAGATAATCCTGTAAATAGTCTCCCAGGGCGGCGGCCGACTCCTGGGACAGCAGTCCGCCCATGGCGGCCCCCAGGGCGCCGCCCAACAAAAAGGCGCATCCCAAAAGGGCCAGTGGACCGGGTCGGCACAGGGGCAGCTGCCACCCGCTGTTATTGTGTCTGTTCATGGCTGTCACCTCTCCCAATTCAGCCTATGAACCGGCACAGAAAAATAGAAGCAAATAGGCCCCGTGCTTCGACCAGTTTTTTCGTCATTTCTACTATATCCCTCACAACCATTTCACGCAAGCCTTTTTCGCAAAATTTTCAAAAAACTTTCATTTCGGGTAAGTTTTATGTAAATGTAATTATGTAAACTATGCAAACCACAAAAAAGGCCGGGTACCTAAAACAAGGTGCCCGGCCTTAAAAAATGTGGATTTTTTGAGTTTTTACGAAGAAAAACGGGAGATTACAGTGATTACAGCTTACTGGCAGCCGTCACACTGATTACAGTTGGTATAATTACCCTGCGTATTCTCCATCCCGGAGGCGATGGCCTGCAGGGCGATGGCGCACTCCAGCCGCTTGCGCTCCATTTCGCAGGCCACCTCGTTGGACTGACTTATGTCGCCGTTGACCAGCAGGTTGGAAGCGGAGCAGCCGCCGCTGCAGTAGAAGCGGGCCCAGCACTCCCGGCAGGCGGGACGAGTGTAGATGTTCTGTTCCGCAAACTTTCCGGAGATGCCCATGTCGAAGGAGCCGTCGAACACATTGCCTAGACGGTACTCCTCCTTCCCTACGAACTGGTGGCAGGGATAGATGTCGCCGTCGGGGGTGATGGCCACATACTCGCAGCCGGCGCCGCAGCCCCGCAGGCGCTTGATGACGCAGGGGCCCTGCTTCAGGTCCACGTTGAAGTGGAAGAAGTTCACGTCCTTGCGGCCCATAAGCTCCCGGGCCAGCTTCTCGTACTCCTCCTTCACCTTGGGCAGATCCTCCTCCTTGATGGCGAAGGGATCGTCCAGGGGACCGCTGGCGGGCTCCACGGAGACGTGGCGGAAGCCCAGAGAGGCCAGGTGCTTCACGTCCTCGGCAAAGTCCAGGTTCTCACGGGTAAAGGTGCCCCGGGCGTAGTAGTCTTTGGTGCCCCGGCCGGCCACCAGCTTCTGGAACTTGGGTACGATGACCTCATAGCTCCCCTTCCCGTTGATGGTGGGACGCATGTGGTCGTTGACGCCGGGACGGCCGTCGATGGAGAGGACCACGTTGGACATCTCCCGGTTGATGTACTCGATGTTCTCGTCGCTGAGCAGCACGCCGTTGGTGGTGATGGTGAAGCGGAACACCTTGTCATGCTCCTTCTCCAGGGAACGGGCGTACTCCACGGTCTTCTTCACGGTGTCCATGGCCATGAGAGGCTCGCCGCCGAAGAAGTCCACCTCGATGTTGCGCCGCTTGCCGGACTTCTCCACCACCCAGTCGATGGCCTTCTTGGCGGTCTCAAAGTCCATGGTCATGCGGTGGCCGGTGCCGAAGTCGCCAGTGGAGGCGAAGCAGTAGCGGCAGCGCAGGTTGCAGTCGTGGGACACGTGCAGGCACAGGGCCTTCACCACCGCCTGGCGGGGCAGCTCCATGGCCTTGTCCCGGTCGATGTACTCATCGTCGGTGAACAGCAGGCCCTGGTCCTGGAGGGTGTGCAGCTCCTCCCACAGCTCGTCCAGCTCCTTGGGATCATACTGGGGCAGCTGGTCCTTCAGTTCCTGGGGGCACTTCTCCCCCATGGGGCCCTCCACCCGGGAGAGCAGGTCGTAGCCCATGCGGTCCAGAACGTGGACGGCACCGCTGTTCACATCTGCCGCCAGGTACTGACCCAGGGCAGTAAAGGTATGTACCATAAGTTCAAACTTCCTTCCGAATCCATTGTTTCGCCCCTGATTGGGGCATGAAAAAGGGCAGGCAAACGCCTGCCCTTCTCAAGCGACCATGTATATTACTGGTTCTCACACTTCTGGTTGGCCACGGTGCAGGAAGTCTTGCAGGCGGACTGGCAAGAAGTCTGGCACTCGCCGCAGCCGCCCTTGGCAGCGCTGGCCTTCAGAGTGGCGCCGTTGAGAGTCTGAATGTGTTTCATTGGAATCTCCTCCTAATTTGTCACGGGGCATGCCCCGCATAGGTTTGCTATCATTATACCATATCTGTCAAGGCATTTCAATCTATCTTTTCCGTTTTTTCTTCCGTTCCCGACCCAAAATTCCGGCCAGGGCTCCTCCGCACAGGCAGGCGGGCAGCACGCTCATGGCAATTCCAGATGGCGCGGTCTGCTGAAACCACACCAGTCCCCCGGTGAGCAGCAGGAGAAACAGCCCCCCTCCTGCCCCGATCCCCAGCAGCAGCGCCCGCTTCCGGTGGCCCCGGATGGCCAGCAGCCCGCCCAGGAAGGCCCCCAGCACGCAGCAGGCCGGGATGCCCCGCTCCATCAGGCGGTCGGGCACTGCTCCTCCGGAAATCAGGACCGACCACAAAAACAGCGCCCCCACGGCCAGCACCGTGGCGGCCAGCGTCCCCTTCAGCACCTGGCAGGCGGCGGCCAGCCAGGGGGCGGGCTCCTCCCGCTTCTTTTCCCGTTTACCCATACAAAAACCCTCCCCGCGGTTCCTCGTCTGAGGAATCCTATGCGGGGAGGGTCTATTTCATGCTTACTTCGCCTCGGGAGCCTGATTCTTAGTGGAAACAGCCCACTTAGCCAGCTCGATCCGCACGCGGTCGGCGCCGGACTCGATGACGATGGTGTTCTCCTTCACGGCACACACGGTTCCGGTAATGCCGCCGATGCTGGTGACCTCGTCACCCACGGCCAGAGAATCGCGAAGAGCCTGAGCTTCCTTCTTCCGCTTGTTCTCGGGGCGGATCATAAAGAAGTAGATCAGCGCGAACATTACAACGAGCAGAATGATAGATTGCATACCTTGATTCACGGTACATGTCCCTCCAAATCCAGTAGTCAAAGAAATGCGCTTTGGTAATTATATCTGTTTTTTTGTCCCTTGGCAAGCCCTTTTGGCAATTTTCTAAAATCCGGTTCAGCCCTCCTGGATGGGGCGGTCCAGCTTGCCGGAGTACTCAGCCCGGAACTGTTCAAAGGTACCCTCGTCCAGGGCCTGGCGGATGCGGGCCATGAGCTCATTGTAGAAGTGCAGGTTGTGCATGACGGCCAGACGCATGGCCAGCATCTCCCCTGCCGTGATGAGGTGGCGCAGGTAGGCCCGGGAGAAGGACTGGCAGGCGGGACAGGTGCAGGTGGGGTCGATGGGACGGGTGTCCAGCTTGTACTTCTCATTTTTAATGTTGATGGTGCCCTGCCAGGTGTAGAGCTTGCCATGGCGGGCGTTGCGGGCGGGCATGACGCAGTCGAAGAAGTCCACGCCCCGGGCCACCGCCTCAATGATGTTGGAGGGGGTGCCCACGCCCATGAGGTAGCGGGGTTTTTCTTTGGGCATGTGGGGCTCCACGGCGTCGATGATGTCGTACATCACCTGGGTGGGCTCGCCCACCGCCAGGCCGCCGATGGCATAGCCGTCGCAGTCCAGCTTGGCGATGTCCTGCATGTGCTGCACCCGCAGGTCGGGATAGGTGCCGCCCTGGTTGATGCCGAAGAGCATCTGGCCGGGGTTGACGCAGTCGGGCAGCTCATTGAGCCGCTTGTGCTCCACGACACACCGCTCCAGCCACCGGGTGGTGCGGGCGATGGAGCGCTCCACGTACTCCCGGGGGGCGGGGTTCTCAATGCACTCGTCAAAGGCCATAGCGATGTCGCTGCCCAGGTTGGACTGGATCTGCATGGACTCCTCGGGGCCCATGAAGATCTTGCGGCCATCCAGATGGGAGGAGAAATGGACGCCCTCCTCCTTGATCTTCCGCAGGGAAGCCAGGGAGAACACCTGGAAGCCGCCGCTGTCGGTGAGCATGGGGCCGTCCCAGGCCATGAACTTATGAAGGCCGCCCAGCTGCTTGACCACCTGGTCGCCGGGACGCAGGTGGAGGTGGTAGGTGTTGGACAGCTCGATCTGGCAGCCGATGTCCTTCAGGTCGTGAGCGGAGACCGCTCCCTTGATGGCACCCTGAGTGCCCACGTTCATAAAGACGGGGGTCTGAGCGGTGCCGTGGGGGCAGGTAAAGACGCCCCGGCGGGCGCGCCCCTCTTGCTTGATGACTTCAAACACAGAAAAACTCCTTACATATCAAAATGTCCCTTCTCCCCTGCCCTTGCGGGTGCGGGAGATGGAGGTCAGGAAATGAACATGGCGTCTCCGAAGGAGAAGAAGCGGTAGCGCTCCCGCACCGCCTCCTCATAGGCGGCCAGCACGTGCTCCCGGCCGGCCAGGGCGGACACCAGCATGATGAGGGTGGACTGGGGCAGGTGGAAGTTGGTGATGAGGGCGTCCAGTACCTTGAAGCGGTAGCCCGGATAGATGAAGATGTTGGTCCAACCGGAGCGCTCGGTCATGGTGCCGTCCTCGGCGGCAAAGGACTCGATGGTGCGGCAGGAGGTGGTGCCCACGCAGATGACCCGGCCGCCGTTTTTCTTGGTCTCGTTGATGACGTCCGCCGTCTCCTGGCTGATCTGGCAGTACTCGGAGTGCATTTCGTGGTTTTCAATGTCCTCCGCCTTTACGGGACGGAAGGTGCCAAGACCCACGTGGAGGGTGACGTAGCACACCTTGACCCCCATGTCCTGGACCTTCTGCAAAAGCTCCGGGGTGAAATGGAGCCCGGCGGTGGGGGCGGCGGCGGAGCCGCTGATCTTGGAGTACACCGTCTGATACCGCTCGTTGTCCTGAAGCTCCGCCTTGATGTAGGGCGGCAGGGGCATCTTGCCCAGGCGCTCCAGAATTTCCAGGAAAATGCCCTCATAGTGGAAGCGGACCAGGCGCTTGCCGTCGTCCAGCTCCTGCTCCACGGTGGCGGTGAGGGTCTCCCCGTCGCCGAAGATCACCTGAGCCCCGGGCTTCAGCTTGCGGCCGGGCCGCACCAGGCACTCCCAGCACTTGTCCCCCCGGTCCACCAGCAGCAGCACCTCGCACACGCCGCCGGTGGGGCGGTGGCCGATGAGCCGGGCGGGGATGACCCGGGAGTTGTTCAGCACCAGGCAGTCCCCGGGACGCAGGAACTGGGGCAGGTCGTAAAAGTGATGGTGGCCCACCGCCCCGGTATGCTTGTCCAGGGTGAGCAAACGGGAGGCGTCCCGGCGCTCCAGGGGGGTTTGGGCGATGAGCTCTTCGGGGAGCTCAAAATCAAAATCAGAAGTCTTCACAGTGTCTCTTGCCTTTCTGTGGTTATTTTACGTAGGTGCCGGGGTAATAGAATTCGATGATCTGGTCGTAGGTGTAGCCCCGGTTGGCCATGGCGTAGGCGCCCCACTGGCTCATGCCCAGCTGGTGGCCGTTGCCGCTGCCGTTAAAGGAGTAGCTGCTGCCGCTGACCTGGACGGTGGTGCCGCTGGGAGTGCCGGAGCCGCCGCCGGAGGAGGTCTGGCTGTCCACCTTGTCCACCGCGCCGCTGCCCGAGATGGCGTACAGGTCATCCCGCTGCACGGAGGAGATGGAGCCGCTGCCGCTGATGACGGAGTAGCTGTCCTGATCGCTCAGGCTGCCGCTGCCGTTGACAGGCAGATTGCCCGAGGCGGAGCCGGAACCGGAGGAAGAGCCGCTGCCCGCCCCCTGGCCGTTGACGTTGAAGCGGATGGAGCTGACCCCAAAGACGCTGCGGATGGTGGTGGGCTTAAAGGTGTTGCTCTTGCCGTTTTCAAAGTTTACCTTCACGGCAATGACGTTGCCAAGGTCGGAGTAGGTCAGGGTCAGAGAGGACACGGAGGTGCCCACGCCGTAGCCCTTGCTCTGCAGGCGGCTGGTGAGCTGGGCGGTGGTGTAGGACACCGTCCAGGAGGAGTAAGAATTCTTGTCCGCCATGTCGGCCTCGTAGGGGTCGGTGACGCCGCACAGATAGGGATAGGTGGACAGCGAGGAGCCCCACACGTTGGCCACGCTCTCGCTGGCCCCGCCGTGGCTGGCGGAGTAGTAGGCCTCGATGACGCTGCCGTCATACCAGCCGTACTGGCCTGCGGTGGCCTCCACCGCCTGGTCGGTGCGGGCGTTGGCCTGGTAGGAGGAGGAATTGCTCCCCGCGCCGCAGTAGACCTGACAATCGGTGGTGTTGCACACGTCGAAGTGGTACCTCTTGTGCTTGTTCTGCAAAATGTTGTTGTAGGCGTAGCTGCGGGCGCAGATGGCCTGGGCTTTCAGGGCCTCCAGGGGCCAGCTGTTGCTCATCTCGTAGGGCACCACGCCCTTGATGTAGGTCTCCATGTCCACGATGTTCACCACGGTGAGGTTGCCGCCGTTGATGCGCTCATAGCGGAAGCCGCCGTAGTAGCGGTAGCCCTTGAACCAGGTGCGCACCGTGCCCGCCCCGGTGACGTCGGGCATGATGCCCAGAGCCCGGGCCGAGCCGCCGTCAAACTGGAAGAGGATCTGGGTGGAGCCGGTGGCCGTCACGTTGACGCCGTAGGAGCTGGTGCCCACAACGGTCCCCTCTCCCCCGCCCAGGGCGGCCTGGGCGTCCTCCTTGGTGGCGTAGGCCCCGGTGCGGACCTGATACTCCCCGTCGATCCAGGCCACAAAGCCGTCGGAATATCCGGCGGCCGCCGCGGAGGCGGAGGAATAGTCGCTGTAGCTGCCGGGCATCTGGATGTGGTAGCAGCCGATGAGAGAGCCGCCGTTGTCCGAATTGGAATAGGTGTAGCTGCTCCCGTTTTTCAGCACCCAGGTGTTCTGGGTCTTGATCATGGTGAGGGCCGTCTGGCTTTGGGAGGTGCGGCCCAATTCCACGAAATTCAGGCTGTCATCGTAATATCCAAAGCGGTAGCCGGAGCCATACCCTGTGTTGTTTTCCAGGTTGGCGTTGACCAGGGCGCCGCTGCCGTAGGCCAGTCCCACCCGCACCATACGGTTGGAGGAAGCGGCGCTGGCTGTCCATGTGCCGCACACACATATCGCTGCTGCAAGGAAGAGGGCGGCAAATCGCACAAATACTTTCTTCATATCAGGCTCCATTTCTCCGTTTCGTCCGATTCGTTCTATTGACACCCATCGTCAAACATGATAGGATAAATGCAACTTCTGCAAGATAGAGGCGCGGCCAACATCAGTAGGCATGGTCAGGGACCCGGCTCCCCGCGAGCCATGCTGAAAGGGACGGCCGCCGAAGGGCCCCACGTGCCGGAACGGGCGGGCTCTGGTCGCCGGGTTAACAGCCCCGTGACTGTCACCAGGTAGGCTTCCTGGTGGAGCGCTGTCTGCTTTTGTGAATATTTTGCCGCCTGTTTCCTGCAGGGCACAGACGACATTATAGTACAAAATCAGCCGCTTGAAAAGCCGCTGATTTATTTTTTTCTCTGCTCCAATCTCTGGAAGCCCTCCGGGCAGCCGGTCCGGCGGGAATTTTCAGGTGAAGGATACATCTATTCTAGGCCAGGGACATAAGATATCCTGTGCTGTTGTGGAGGTAATCAAAATGGAAAAGAAGTACAAAGTAGGTATCATCGGCGGAACCGGCATGGTGGGTCAGCGCTTTGTGACCCTCATGGAGAATCACCCCTGGTTCCAGCTCACCGCCATTGCCGCCTCTCCCCGCTCTGCCGGCAAGACCTATGAGCAGGCCGTTTCCGCCCGCTGGGCTATGAAGACTCCCATCCCCGCCGAGGCCAAGAACCTGGTGGTCCTGGACGCCGCCGCCGATGTGGAGAAGATCGCCTCCATGGTGGACTTCGTGTTCTGCGCCGTGGATATGAAGAAGGAAGAGATCCGCGCCCTGGAGGAGCGCTACGCCAAGGCCGAGTGCCCCGTGGTGTCCAACAACTCCGCCCACCGCTGGACTGACGATGTGCCCATGGTGGTGCCCGAGATGAACCCCGAGCACCTGAAGGTCATCCCCGCCCAGCGTCAGCGCCTGGGCACCAAGCGGGGCTTCATCGCGGTGAAGTCCAACTGCTCCATTCAGTCCTACGCCCCTGCCCTGCACCCCCTGCGCAAGTTCGGCATCGACAAGGTGCTGGTTTGCACCTACCAGGCCATCTCCGGCGCGGGCAAGACCTTTGAGCGCTGGCCCGAGATGGTGGATAACCTCATCCCCTACATCGGCGGCGAGGAAGAGAAGAGCGAGCAGGAGCCTCTGAAGGTTTGGGGCAAGGTGGAGGACGGCAAGATCGTCAAGGCCGCCGGTCCCGCCATCACCGCCCAGTGCCTGCGTGTCCCCGTGTCCGACGGCCACACCGCCGCCGTGTTCGTCTCCTTCAAGGGAGAAAAGCCTTCTGTGGAGCAGATCAAGGCCGAGTGGGCCAGCTTCCAGGGCCGCGCCCAGGAGCTGAACCTCCCCTCTGCCCCCAAGCAGTTCCTGCACTACTTCGAGGAGCCCGACCGTCCCCAGGCTAAGCTGGACCGTGAGCTGGAGGGCGGCATGGCCATCTCTCTGGGCCGCCTGCGTGAGGACACCCAGTACGACTACAAGTTCGTTGGCCTGAGCCACAACACCCTGCGCGGTGCTGCCGGCGGCGCGGTGCTGCTGGCCGAGCTGCTGTGCGCCGAAGGGTATATGGACCGCTGAACAGTCAGCGGTCCAGTTAGGAATTTGGAATGAGGAATTAGGAATTAACCGTCCGGCTGCGCCGTACGGGCAGGTTCCTGATCGGGATGAATTCTAAATTCCTAACTCCTAATTTCTAATTCCTAATTCTGAAAGAAAGGGTTGTGATATCATGCGCACTCCCGTGTTCACCGGCTCCTGCGTGGCCATTGCCACCCCTTTTGACGCCAACGGAAATATCAACTACGACGCCTTCGGGCGGCTGATCGACGCCCAGATCGCCGGCGGCGTGGACGCCATCTGCGTCTGCGGCACCACCGGCGAGTCTGCCACCATGACCATCCGGGAGCACATCGCTGCCGTGGACTACTGCGTGGAGCGAGTCAACCACCGGGTGAAGGTCATCGCCGGCGCGGGTTCCAACGACACCTCCGCCGCCGTCTACCTCTCCCTCCACGCCCAGGACTCCGGCGCGGATGCCCTGCTTCATGTGACCCCCTACTACAATAAGTGCTCCCAGACCGGTCTGGTCAAGCACTATGAGTACATCGCCGACCGGGTGGAGCTGCCCATCATCCTCTATAACGTGCCCAGCCGTACCGGCGTGTCCTTCACCGCCGAGAGCTACAAGATCCTCTCTGAGAATCCCAAGATCAACGGCGTCAAGGAGGCCAGCGGCAACTTCTCCCTCCTGGCCCACACCCGCTTCCTGTGCGGCGACGACTTCTACATCTGGTCCGGCAACGACGACCAGGTGGTGCCCATGATGTCCCTGGGCGCCAAGGGCGTAATCTCCGTGGCCTCCAACATCATCCCCGAGGTCATGGTGAAGATGACCCACCTGTGCCTGGAGAACGACTTTGAGGCCGCCTCCAAGCTGCAGATCCAGTACATGGACCTCATCGACGCCCTGTTCTGCGAGGTCAATCCTATTCCCGTGAAGGCCGCTTTGAACCTCATGGGCATGGAGGCCGGCACCCTGCGTCTGCCCCTGTGCGACATTTCCGAGAAGAATCTGGCCGTGCTGCGCGCCTCCATGGAGCGCATGGGCCTGCTGAAGTAATCCCTCCCGCCCAACGGCGAAGGAGGAAAGGAGTTTTCCCCATGCGAAAGATAATTATTTCCGGCTGCAACGGCCACATGGGCCGGGTAGTGGAGTCCATCTGTGCGGCCGACCCCGAGGTGGAGGTGGTGGCTGGCTTTGACGTGCTGGGCGCCAACGACCGGGAGTTTCCCGTCTACTCCTCCCCTGCTCAGTTCACCGGCAAGGCCGACGCGGTGATCGACTTCTCCTCTCCTGCGGCTCTGGACGGCCTGCTGGCCTTTGCCAAGCAGACCGGCACCCCCCTCATCCTGGCCACCACGGGCTACAGCCCTGAGCAGGTAGCTCAGATCGGGGCCGCCGCCCTGGAGGTCCCCATTTTCCGCTCGGCCAACATGTCTCTGGGCATCAACGTGCTGCTGGAGCTGGTGAAGAAGGCCGCCGCGGTGCTGGGCGACAGCTACGACATTGAGATCGTGGAGCGGCACCACCGCCGCAAGGTGGACGCCCCCTCGGGCACCGCGCTGATGATCGCGGACGCCGCCGCCTCCGCCTGCGGCCACGAGACCGAGTACGTCTTTGAGCGCCACAGCGTGCGCCATCCCCGGGATAAGAAGGAGATTGGCATCTCCGCTGTCCGGGGCGGCACCATTGTGGGTGAGCACGAGATCATTTTTGCCGGTCACGACGAAATCATGGAGATCAAGCACACCGCCCTGTCCCGGGAGATTTTCGCCCAGGGCGCGGTGGAGGCCGCCAAATTCATGGCGACTGTCCAGGCTCCCGGCCTGTATGACATGAGTCATCTTGTGAAGTGATATCCCTTTACAGATTAAGAACGGCCATGGGTTTCCATGGCCGTTCTTCTTTATGGAGAGGATTTTGTCCTGCGGGGCGGGTTCCTTTCTGAGCGGTCAGAAAGGAACCAAAGAACCGCTGGGGGAAGCCGCAATCGGACCGGCGGCTTGGCCGCCCGGTCCTCCATGCCGTCTCCGCCCAGACCCCCGTTTACGAGAGACGCCTGCCTGTGGTCCTGGAAATTTCATCCGGCGGGCAATATTTGAGTGGCTTGTTCTTCTTGCCTCGGGGACACAGGCCCCTGCCTGGTCTAAAATTTGATGGCAACTTCGTTGAACGTACGCCGCCTGACCAGGCAAAGCCCAGTTCGGGCCGATGAGGACATCGGCCCCTACGCTCTGGACTTCAGGCGAGGGATGAGCTTTCGTAGTCCTCTTTCCTACCCTACGGGCGAGAGGCAAAGCGCAGCTTTGCAGGAAGCTTTTTTGCCTACTTTTTTCTCGAAAAAAGTAGGTAAACGGGGCGTCGGTTGGCAAACGGTCCATTCTCTGCTATCCTGTATGGGACGGACAAATTTCATCACCTGGGAGGAACCTATATGGACTACGAAAAGATCGGCGGCCTGATTCGCAGCCTGCGCACCCAGCAGGCCCTGACC
>USCO01000045.1 GCA_900553135.1 uncultured Eubacteriales bacterium
GGTGGCCACGCTGCCCGACGGGGAGTACTCCTACACCGACTATGTGGACGGCTGCGGCGACAAGTACCCCGATCCCCTGCCCATCCAGGTAAAGGTCACCGTGGCCGGGGACAGCCTCACCTTTGACTTCACCGGTACCGCCCAGCAGATCAAGGCCCCCATCAACGTGCCCTACCCCTGCACCAAGGCCGCGGTCTTCTTCTCCGTCAAGGCCCTGATGGGCGACGACATCCCCGCCAACGAGGGGATCAACCGGGCGGTGAACATCATCGCCCCCAAGGGATGCATCGTCAACCCCACGGAGCCCAGTCCCATCGGGGCTCAGATCGACTGCTGCCAGCGCATCCCCGACGCCATCTTCGGCGCGCTGGCCCCCATCTTCCCTGACACCGCCGTCACCGCCGGCAACGGCGCCTGCACCACCACCATCCTGGCCGGCGAGGGGGCCATCGGCACCGACAGCGTGTTCATTTTCCATGAGGTCATCGCCGGCGGCGGCGGTGCCTCCCGGAGCTGCGACGGTCTCTCCGGGGTACAGGTGAACATGACCAACACCTCCAACATGCCCATCGAGGCCACGGAGATGGAGTTTACCAAGATCCTGGCCCGGAAGTACGAGCTCAAGGCGGATACCGGCGGAGCCGGCGAGATGCGGGGCGGTCTGGGCATCGAGCGGGAGCTGGAGGTCCTTCAGGACGACGTGCTCTATACCGGCCTGGGCGACCGCCACAAGTTCCATCCCTGGGGCCTCCAGGGCGGAGGCGAGGGAGGCGTGGGCGCCTTCTATCGGGTGTCCGCCCAGGACGGCAGCGTCACCCGCATGGGCCACAAGACCACCAGTCTGCCCCTGAAGAAGGGGGATGTGATCCGGGTGGTCACCCCCGGCGCCGGCGGCTACGGCGATCCCAAGAAGCGTCCCACCGCCAAGGTGCTCCAGGATGTCGTGGAGGGCAAGGTGTCCCTCCAGGCTGCCAGAGAGCAGTACGGCGTGGTGGTCACCTGTGAAGATGGCATCCACTATGCCGTGGACGAGCAGGCCACCGCGGCCATGCGCTGATGGAAGAAAGGAATGACTGAGATGATCAAGGGAATGCAGGAAGTGAATGAGGTCATGGCCAAGGCCAAGGCCGACTTGGACGCCAACGGCGGACTGAAGCAGGTGATCTTCGTGGCCTGCGGAGGCTCCTTTGCCTCCTCCTACCCCGCCCGCTACCTTCTCAACCAGGAGAGCGGCCTTCGGGTCCAGGGCTACAACAGCAGCGAATTCGTCAACGCCACCCCCAAGTCCGTGGACCAGAACACGCTGGTCATCGGCACCTCCACCAAGGCCACCCCTGAGACTGTGGAGGCTCTCCAGGTGGCCAAGGACAAGGGGGCTGTGACCATCGGTCTGTCCGGCTACGCCGACTCCCTCACCGCCCAGACCGCCCGCTACTACATCACCTACTACCATGCCGACGAGTGGTATCAGGACCCCTCCCTGGTCCACTGCAACAGCCAGGGCACTGCCCTGAAAATCGCCTTCTGGCTGCTGAAGGAGTACGACCACTACCCCTACTACGCCCAGGCCCTGGAGGCCTTTGAGAAAATGCCCCAGATCTACGGCGCGGCCTATGCCTCCGTCAAGCCCCAGGCAGCCAAGTTCGCCATGACCTATAAGGACGATCAGGTGTGGAACGTGATGAGCAGCGGCGCGGCCTGGGAGGTGTCCTACTCCGACGCCTTCTGCTTCTTCCAGGAGATGCAGACCGTCCATTGTGTGCCCGTGCACTCCGGGGAGTACTTCCACGGCGCCTTTGAGACCTGCGACAAGGATCTGGCTATCCTGCTGTTCAAGAGCGTGGGCCGCACCCGGCCCCTGGACGAGCGGGCCCAGCGGTTCCTGGACCAGTTCGGCGGCCACCACTGGATCATCGATGCCGCCCAGCTTGGTCTGGATCAGCTGGATGAGCATGTGGCGGAGTACTTCAACGCGCTGCTTCTGCACCCCATCTCCAAGCAGTTTATCGCCGCCACGGGGGACGTGCGGATGCATCCCATGTCCTACCGGCGCTACATGTGGAAGTTCGACTATTGAGCCCCCTCCAGCCTCATTTTAAAATATCCCCTTCCGCAAGTGGAAGGGGATATTTTTATAAAAATACCGTGAAGATATGGGGGAAACTGCAAAGCGCCTTGAGAACCGGAACAGGGTGTGGTATAATTTTTAATGACCATTATCATATAAAACATTATAGCATCACTGGTTCCAATGCTTGCGTAACATCATATATGGATTTGAGTTTGGGAGGCGAAAACAGTGGAAAACGTATTAGATCATAACAGCATTGTACCTCTCTATGCGCAAATCGTAGGGCAGCTCCGGCATGATATTGAAAGCGGCTTGTTTGGCCAGACGGGACGGCTGCCCACAGAGGGAGAGCTGTCCCAGCAGTACCGGGTCAGCCGGATCACCATCCGCAGGGCAGTGGATGAATTGGTCGCCCAGGGTCTGGTGGAAAAAAACAGGGAAAGGGAACGTTCCTCTGCTCACCCAAGTTTACCCGGGGACTGGGCTCGGGGCCCATGAGTTTTACCGAGATGTGCGCGGCCAACGGCCTGGTGGCGCGGGCCAAAATTCTGGAAGCAGGCATCAAGGTGCCGGAATCCTCCTCTGTACGGGAGATGCTGAATCTGAACGAGGGCGACCCCGCCGTTCGCATCTGTCGGCTCCGGTATGCGGGGGAGCGCCCCTTGGTGGTGGAGGACAATTACTACCCCCTGGAATATGCCTACCTGTTGTCCATTGACCTGGAAAACGACTCCACCTACCGGTATCTCCGGGAGGTCAAGGGGATCGAACTGCGCAGCACCACCATGCGTCTTGGGATCATCCGTGCAAATGCCAAGCTGGCAAAGCTTCTCCAGGTATCCCGCAATGCGCCCCAGCTGGAGATGAAGGGCAAGGTGGTCCGTCTCAGCGACGGTCAGACCGTTCACTCCAGCTATCAAGTGGGCTATGGAGAGGACTTCGAGTTTGTGATCCGCCAATAAGTCGTACAAAACGGGGCGCTTACCGGAACAGGTGCCACAAAAAACATCGCTGCAGAGAATGGCCACAACGGCAATTCTCTGCAGCTTTTTTACACGAATCTCTGCCATCTGATCGGAAGATCGGATCAGTGGTGGCCGTCCTATTTGGTGCGGTAAGCGTGCCCATCCGACGCCCCGCCATTTCTCCCGGCGGAAGCCACCCACTGCTGATAACACAACTCCAGCTTTTCCGCCTGCTCACGGATATCGTACCCTTGCTCCGCTATCTGCTTTTTCCAGCTCTTCCGCTCCGGTAAATCGGTGTGCAGCATCTGCTCGCACCACGCCGCCCCTCCCGCTTCCAGGGGGATATATCGGACCAAGCCGGTCACGTTGGCCGCCTCCGGCACCACATCCTTGGAGGTAAAGCACACCAGGCCGGAAGCCTGGGCCTCCAACAACACCAGGCCAAAGCCCTCATACAAGCTGGGCAACAGGAAGCAATCCATCGCCTGCATCAACGCGCCCACATCCATGCGTTTTCCCAAAAAGCGAATATGGTCTGACAGGCCCATCTCCTGCGCCTGTTTTTCGATCTTACCCTTCAGCGGACCGTCTCCCACCAGCAAAAACACCGCATCTTCGCGCTGTTTTACAATTTGTGCCGCGATTTCCAGGAAAAAGACGTGGTTTTTTTGGGACGTGAACCGGGCCACCATCCCGATGGTAAAGCGATCCCGCAGTTCCATCTGCGCCCGCACCTTCTCCCGCGTCTCCGCGTTCCAATCAAACGGCTCCACCTCAATGGCGTTGGGCAGCAGGAAAAAACGCTTGCTGTCCTGCACCTGTGGGCCAAAGAGCCATGCTCCGGCCTCCTGACTGCACGCTACCAGGTGGGTGGCCGACTCCAAAACCTTTTTGCGCAGCCATCCCTCCAGCGGCTTTTTCTTGTCGACGGCAGCAATGTGGCTGTGGGCGATTCGCACGGGAACGCCACTGGATTTTGCAAACATCAGCGGACATCACCCCCTGGTGTACATGAACCACGTCATAGTGCCCCGCAGCGATGATCTTTCGCAGCTTGATCAGGTTCAGCAGCGGATTCAGGCTTTTGGGCGGCACACGATATATGGTACACCCCTGCTGTTCAAACCAGCGCTCCAGGAACCCTTTCCTGGTCCCGTGGACAACGAAATCAAACTGAAATCGTTGGTGGTCCATATGGCTGTAATAGCTTTTCAGCAGCGCCTCCACCCCACCTCCGTCCAGCGCCGCCAACACATGCAGGATGCGCATTACGTGGATCCGCCCCCTTTTTGCTGCACAAATTTCTGGAAGAATTCTCCGCGGAGCTGTTCCAGCCTGTCCTTTTCGTACCTGGTGGCAACCTGGAAGCTTCGCTGCGCCTGCCGGGAGAGATCTTCCGCTGCGGCCTTCTGCAAAATGCGGCATATGTCCTTCACATCTCCCGGACGGAAAATCCACTCCTCATCCACCAATTCCGGGATCCCGCCCGTTCTGGCTCCCGCCACAGGGCAGGCACAGCTCATTGCCTCCACCACAGCCCGCGGGAGACCCTCCTGCTTGCTGGGCTGGAGGTAGAGGTCAATGGTCTCCAGCCAGGCAAAAATTTTGTCGTGCGGGACCGAACCCAAAAGATGGACTTGATCCTCCACACCCAGACGCTGTGCCAGCGTCCGCAGCCTGGAGGGATCGCCGCTTCCGGCCAACTCGTATTCCATTCGAATTCCCTGTTTCTTCAGGGCCGCCAGCGCCTTGATCACATCCGCCTGTCCTTTGTACCGGACGTTGACTGCCGCGATCGTCCCCAGCCGCAGCGGCGCTCCCCCCGGTGCTCTGCCGCCGATCCGCTCCAGGCGCCGGCGGAGCACCGCCTCGTCCACTCCCGGCAGCGAAACATCCGAACAACCTACGGAGAGCCCGGCGGTGGGATAGCGTCTTTGTAAAAACTGATTCGTGACATAAAGGACCATGGGGGCCCGCTTGACCTCTTGTCTGGTCCGCACCCATGACCACGGGGCCAGCAGCTTTCCGCGTAAGCTGTGATTCCACAGCGCGTCCCAGGTACAGCTCACCAGTTCCACCATATACGGCTTCCCGTATCTCTCCGCCAGAGCAGCTGCCTCGCCCCCGATGAGAGACGGGAGGCGGATGATGACCCGCTCGCTGTTCTGGATGGCCTGTTCCAGAATGCGGCTGTTCTCCCTGCGGTATTTTATGAGATCTCCCGCCGAACTGATCTTATGCAGAGAGATCATTTCCACACTGTCCCGCCGGATGGGATTGAACTTTTGGCAAAATGCGGTATCCGGATTGGGGACCACGCAGGTGCACCAGGCTATGCTCTGATAAAGGGAACGGTAGCGGTCAATGATCTCTTGTGTGATGGACGTTGTATAGTAGTACGAGCCATTTTCCCATACCCGCATATCGTATACAAACAGAAGCTTCATGTCTGCTCTTCCACTCCCCTATACGCCGGGAAGAAAGACGGCATGCTGCGGAAGCCTCTCGCCTCTGTCAACATACCATATATCTCCTCGTTGTAAATTCTTTTGCCCAGGTAAAAGGTCTTGTCCTCTCCTTTTTGATTAAAGGCTTTTTTGAACTGGTAGAGTCCATCCTCCCGTGCCCCCAGGCCTCCGCCCAGATGCATCTGGGTGCAGCCGTGCTGAAGGGCGTATTTGGCCGTCTCATAGATGATCAGATTGTTGGGAAAAAAGGACAGATAGTCCGTCCGCGTGCCGCTTAAATGGTAGTGCATGCGTCCCTTATCGTACAGCATGATCGCAGAAAAAATGACCTGGTCCTCCAGTGCCGCCTCGCATATCACCGCGCGTCCCGGCATACACCGCAGCCAGGTCTCATATACGACTGGCTCAAAGTAATAGTAGGGCTCGGCCTGGTCCCGGTCCATGGTCTGTTCATAAATCTCACGAAACGTTTCCAGCGCCTCCAGGTCCGTGCGGAACCGGACGGAGATCCCCTTTTTCTGCGCCAAACGGATTTTGTTGCGGCACTGGCTTTTCATCTGTTTCAGGATCTCTTCCTCCGAACGCAGGGGAAGCGCCACTGTGGGGCCGCGCCGCTCCGTCTCGTAAAACCAGGTTCCGTAAGCCGCATTGTCGATGAGGGGATAAAACCGCACGAATTCCGCCACAATGTGTTCCTCCGCGCAAAAGCGCGCGTAGGCCTCAGCTCCCCGACGGAACGCCTCCTCCGTCATCCCCTCCCCCTCTGCGATCATCCCTCCGTAGCCGTAAGGAGTGGAGACATCGTACCAAGTAGCGGGCGGGCATACCTTCTGCAACGGTGGAAACGCCGAAATATCCCGCTTCATCACCACATTCATCAGGCGCAGCCCGTCTTCTTCATAATAGACCAGCATCGGCTCACCGTCTCCGTGCGCCTGAAGTCCTCTGACATAGCCGTTCATGTAATACACGTCAGCATTGGAAAAGCTCGTTCGGATCCGCTCCCACTGCTCGGTCTGGTCTGCCGTGATCTTACGGAACTCGCTCATATTACCCCTCCTCTTTGCCCTGCTGGGCCAGCTGTATCCTTCGATACTCGTCAAAATTCAGCTCACTCTCGCTGGTCACGACCACATCGTCGTGGATCAGCACACGTTTGAATGTCCGGAGCACGATGCCAAGATCCGTGGCGAAGGAGAGTTCCTCCACATAACGCACGTCCAATTCAAACCGCTTGCTCCAATCCAGCTGTGCTCTTCCGTTGATCTGCGCCAGCCCCGTAAGCCCCGGCTTGACCAAAAAGCGCTTTCGCTCCTCCTGATTGAACCAGGGATAGTAGCCCGTCGGCAGTGGCCTGGGCCCGACAAAGCTCATTTCCCCCTTCAGAATGTTCCAAAGCTGGGGCAGCTCGTCCAGACTGAGTACCCGAAGGACCTTGCCCACCTTCGTAAGCGAAGCCGGAAGGGGTTTTTCAAACCCGGTACACAGCTCCTGCCGCATGGTGCGAAACTTGTAGATCCGAAACACTTCCCCGTGCAGCCCGTTGCGCTCCTGGGAAAAAAGGATGGTCCCTCCGGGGTCCCCCAGCTTGATGGCCGCGGCGCAGGCCGCTATGAGCGGGGAAAACAGCACCAGCATCAAGGCCGCCGCGCTCCTGTCCAAAAGCGGCTTGATCCAGGTGTTATACATTTGCTTTTTCATGCTCTCTCTCCGCCTGGGTGTAGGTATACACCGCCACATCCTTGTTCTGATCTCCCATCTGGATCCGGGCGCGCAGCACCACGTCCCGCAGAAAGCCCGCCGCCTCGCAGGTGCGGCCTACCGGGGCATCCTCCGCCAGGCAGGTCACCACCGCACACTCGGTCCGCAGTTCATCAAAACAGAAGCGGAGCAAGGCCTTCAGCCCCTTGGCCACATCGGCCTCTCTGCCCTCGGCGGGAAACACCGCGATCTCGGCCACTCCGTTTTTCCAATCCATTTTTTCCAGAACCAGCAGTCCCACCAGAGTCCCTTCGTCCTCATTCCACACCGTCATGACCCGGCCAAAGCGCAGTTCGCCGCCTCCGGCCGCCTGGAACAGCTCGTCCATGCAAGTGACAGAGGCGCTGCACCCCAGTCGGCTGATTTCCGCAATGGAGTTCTCCCGGCGCAGCAGTTCTATGATCGACTGAAATTCCGGCTCTTCCGCCGCCTTTAAAGCAATATTCTCCAGAACTATGTACATGGTGATTCCGGCCTCCTTACAATTTATTTCTCCACGTCTTCAAAGCCCATTTCAGCGGTCGGGTGAGCGCCTGATACAGTGCCCCCACCGCCTGGCTGCCGCCGGCCGCATATTGAACGGCATCTCCCATGGACCAGGCCCCCAGCGCCCGCAGCTGCGCCTTCTGCTCCTGCAAAAGCGCCTTGTCCCCATACCTTCTCCCCACGGTCAGCAGCTTACGTGCAAAATGAATACGGCTCTCCCGCAGGAATTTTTCCCGCTCCGGCTGCGGGATCTCCATTTCCGTCAACGTATGCATCTGAATGTCCAGATGGGCCTTTTGCCTGGTCACACATTTCTCCAGGGAATCGTCGCCCTTGGAGAGGCTTCCGTTGCGCAGAGTGTAATACCCCAGGGGCTCATCCAAAAAACCCCTGGAATAATGGTAGTAGATGGGCAGCAGGATTTGCCAGTTTTGTCCATACCGGGAGGGGTAGATCTGGCCGGAGGGATGGGTCTCCCAAAACACCTCCGCCCGTATCAGGTGACAAAGGGGACAGAAAATAGACTGCTCATGCAGCAGCAGTTCAAACTGCCGTTCATCAAATCGCCTGGGATTGTTGCCTGAGACCTTTCCCACAGGACTGGTCAAATCGTTCTCCGGTACGATATAGGCGTCACTGGTCACACTGGCAAACCGGGGGTTGTCCCGCAAGAAAGCCACTCGCTTCTCTACGGAATCAGGAGTCAGCGCGTCGTCCGGATCGGGAAAGCTGAGAAACTCCCCGTGGCACTTCTTCAGTCCCGTGTTGATGGCGGCCGAAATGCCTCCGTTGGGCTGATGCAGGAACTGATACTGGATGCCGCTCTCCCGGAGCCGGCCTTCCCAGCTTTTAACCACCTCTGCCAATCCATCCCGGGAACCGTCATCCACCACGATCAATTCGATGGGCCGGTAGGTCTGGCTGCATACGGATTCCAGCATACGGCCGATCCAGTTTGCCACCCCGTAACAGGGCACGATCAGGCTCACAACACCATTGCCGCTCACGCTTTTTTCCCCTTTCCAAGAATTTGCAGGGCCAGCCCCCAGTAATACTGGAATTCGGGCGCTCTTCGGTTTATCAGGCACAGCAGTCCCAGAGGAACCACTACGCAGATCCCCAGGTGCACAGCCAATGCGGCCACCTGTGAGGCCGGATTCACCCACCTGGCCAGCCAAACGGTGACGGCGGTCACCGTGATCAACTGTGCAAAATACCACAGGTGGCGCAGCCAATACCCTGCCATTCCCCGATCCGGAAAGCATTTTTGATAGAAGACATAGGGCTTTATCGTCTGGGACACCAGCCCGCTGAGCACCGTGCCCAAAAAGACCCCGTTGATGCCCAATACAATGGCCAGCGGAACACTGAGCACCAGATTGAGCACGCCGTGGGCCAGGGGGACATAGCGGTCCTCATAATAGATCCCGGCCGCCTGCTTCAGGATATTGAGGGGAATCCGCATCCCCATCATATAAAAGTTCAGGCACAGCAGGAGCACCGTCTCCGTCTCCATGACATAGCCATCCCCGAAAAACAGGCGGATGACTGGGGACAGCAGCACGAACATCCCGATGGCGCACCAGCCGTAGGTCCAGAACCCCAAAAACTCGAATTTTAAAAAGGCATCATATTGCTTTTCCTGCCCATCTCTGGCAAACAGATCCCCGAAGCCCGCCGTGGCTCCGTTGAGGATCACGCTCAGCATGGAATTCGCCATGGAGATGATCATGGAGTAGTTGGAATAAATCCCTGTGACCGCAATGTGAATAAACGAGGAGATGACCAAGTTGTCCGTGCCGTAGACGCTATATTCTCCCAGTTTGTGGAACATCATGCCCCGGACGTTGCGCACCAGCACCTGTTTTTCCTCCTGGGGCAATTTTTCCTTGCTGTGGAAGTTGATCTCCGGGAACATACGGGTGATATACCGGTTGATGGCCAGTCTCTGGACAAAGCCCACCAACACCTGCAGGCCCAGATAAACAAAATAGTTCCGGAACAGAAGAAGAGAGAGCGTTTGCAGCACGATCATCAGGCTGGTAAAGAGCCCGTTGAGCCCTGCCAACTTGTAATTCTTCTGAGCGGCATTGATCAGCGTCTCTTTGTACGCGATGTAATAGGTGGACATGGAATTGAGCAGGTAGAGGAGAAAGATCAGCCGAAGATGCTCGATCCCCTCGCCGCCCTTGACCAGGTAGTGCAAAAACGGGAGCAAGACCAAACCACAACAAGCAACGACGAGGCCAATCGCCTGATAGGCCCGTTTATAAAAGCCCATCAAAACGCTGATCTTCTCCCGATTCCCCTCCACCAGCGGCTTGTACAAGCTGAAGTTCACCGCCGTACCGATGCCCAGCTCCGCCAGCGAGAGCATGGAGATCACATTGGTCATCAGCCCGTTGATCCCCAGGTAGGTGGTACCTAGGGTACGGGCGAACACCATCCGGGAGACAAACATCAAAACGGACCGGAGAAGAAGCAGGGCCACATTGGCCGCCGCATTGTTCATTGCATTCTTTAACCGCATGTCAGACCTCAGTTTCTTTTTAGACAGGCTCCCATAGCTGCTCGGAGACGGGCCGGATAGTCCGCCGTGGCCTGAGCCAGCTGTTCCCGAATCTGCTTTTCATGCTCCGTGATCCAGAAGAACGCCTGGCTCAGCTCTTCCGGTCGATCCAGTTCTTGTACCGGCAGGACAAAGGATTGCTCGCTTCCGAACAGATCGCGGGCGATCCCCCTGGCTTTGACCGAATAGCCGGTCACCAGCGTGGGGACTCCCGTGGAATAGGCGGCGATGGTGCTGTGGGTCCGCGCCCCCACGAAGAAACGGCACCGTTTAATGTAGCCCTTCAGCTCCATCGCCGTCCCATCCTCCACCATCGCCACCCGCCCCGTGTGGGCGAAACGGCGCTGGAGACTTTTCAACGGCTCGCGGTCATCCTCATGACTCCACATCACATGGGGAATGAGCAGGATCCCCATGTCGGTCTGTGCTAAGATCTCCTCAATCAAGCGCTGGTAATTGCCCAGAACCAATTCCGGGGAATGCCCCCGCTTCATCACCAGGGGGCTCAGGTTGATCCCCACCGTATTCCCCTCCTCGATTCCCGCCGGGAAGGGTCTTTCCTCCGCAGGGAGCAAAAAGGCGGGATCGGGAGCCAGGATCGTCTTATGCCCAAACCCCGCTGCCTTCATAGCCTCATAGGTGACCGACTCCCGGGGAACCAGGCAGGAAAAGCGGTCCAGGTCCTCCAGCAGACGCCGGTCTTGAAACAGCTCCGGCTCGATGGAGCAGCCCCAAAGCACGAAATGCTTCGCTCCATTTTGACACAGCAGTTCGTCGATCCGTCCCATCTTCTCCACCATGTTGGCATAGCAATAATTGTCGCCGCCGATGGAGAAGCACCAGTCCTCGTCGTCAAAGCCCTGCCGGTAAAGAGCCGGGAAGGCCTGTTCCACATAGTTCAGCTTGTCCTTCAGGATCCGGCTGTGAAAGGCGGAGACCACCCGTTTCCAGGACAGGGGCCGGACGCCCACCGGCACCAGCGACATGCCCTGCTCCTGAAGGCCGGCCTGTCGGTCTTCCTCCGGACGGAAGGTGTAGAGGCGGATATCGTTTCCCTCCAGCAAAGCGGCTGTGGTGCGGGCAATGGCCTCGCAGCCGTGGTTGCCGCTGCCCGCATGGGGATACAGATGGATCCTCGGGCTCATAGCTCCTTGCTCCCCTCGTACTCTTCCCGCAGCAGGCTGAAGTGGACAATGTCCCACCGGCGGCCATGCTTATAGATGGCCGAGCGCTGTACGCCCTCTATGGTAAAATGCATCGCCTTTACCAGTCTGATGGTGGCCCGCTGCAGCGACAGGCAGTAGGCGTAAAGGCAACGGATGCCCAGGGTCTCATAGCAGTATTGCAGAAAGATCCGGGTCGCCCACTGGGTCATCATCCGCCCCTGGGATGTCCTGAGGATCTTGATCCCCACCTCGGCGGTGCCTGCCTCCCGGTCAAAATTCGTCAGGATAAAGCAGCCCACGGGGATCTCCTTTTCCTCGATGATGAGATACATGGTCCGATCACGTTTGGTCCGGAGCTCGTCAAACCAGTGCTTCTGCTGGGTTGCCGAAACCGGCAGGCCCCAGCCGATCACGGAATACTCGATTCTGGGGTCATTCAGCATTTTCAGCAGCAGATCCATATCCTCCTGCTGCAGTTCGCGCAGTCTCAACTCATGCGCGGGATCCTCAATATACACGTTTCCCATGGCCTACCCCTGCTCATCCAGATATTTGGCCAGCTCTTCCACCGTACGGCACTCCTCCAAAAACTCGTCCGTGATGGTGCAGTGAAATTCCTCCTCAGCTAACGCCACCAATTGGAACAGCTCCAGGGAGTCCATCTGGATATCCTCCAAAAAGCGGGAGGTGGCATCGATGTCCTTGGGGGCATAGGGAATGTTTTCTCTGATAATTCGAATGATCCGCTCTTGTGTATCCATTTTCTTACCCTCTCTTGATCTTATTGGTGGTGGTCCGCTCAAAATCAGTCATGCGCAGCCGCACCGCTGAAATCCTCTTATAGTAGACCTGCTTTTGGTTGAACTCCTGGATGCGCTGTTCGATCACAGGCCGGATCTGCTCCTCCGTCTCTCCCTGCCCATTCTTCTTGAACCACTCCAGATCGGGGAACACCTCAGCCTCGATGCTGACCTCCCCGGTCTCTCCCGACCCTCTGCAAACACAGGCGCAGATCTCGGGGAATTCAGAGAGCTTGGCTTCGATCTCTTCCGGAGAGATCTTTTTGCCGTTGGTCAACACGATCAGGTTCTTTTTCCGGCCCTTGAGATACAGCCGGTCTCCCACCAGGTATCCGGTGTCTCCGGTATGGAACCACCCGTCGGTAAAGACCTCTTGGGTGGCCTGCTGATCCTTATAGTACCCCAGCATCACGCTCTCGGCCTTTACCCACAGCTCCCCGATCCCATCCTCATCCGCATCCATGATCTTGCCCTGGATGCCGGAGAGCAGGACGCCGCACGAGCCGGGCACGGTCTCTCCCCGATCGATGGTGATGACCGGAGAGGTCTCCGTCAAGCCATAGCCAGTCACAAAATTCAAGGGCACATTCACCATGGCGCGATGGACTTCCTCATTCAACGGCGCGGCCCCGCAGGTCACGATCTTCATTTCCCCGCCCAGGGCCTCCATAAACAGCCGTGTGGCCGCCTGCGGGTCCCCCCCTGACTTCAGCAGGGCTGAGTTGTAAAAGTTCTCCACCACCGTGGGGACGGCGGAAAAGAACTGGGGGCGGATCTCCTTCAGATCCGCAAAGAGATACCGCACCCCCCTGGAAAAGTAGATCGTCGCGCCCTGACACAGTCCCCGCAGGATCCCGAAACTCAACTCATAGATGTGATGGATGGGCAAAAAGGACAAGGTGCGCATCCCCGGAAACGCATCCACCCGCTCCAGTTCCGCCTGAATGTTTCTGCAAATATTGTGGTGCGACAGCATGACGCCCTTGGCATTCCCCAGGGTGCCGGAGGTGAACAAAAGCATCCGGAATTCCTCGGGGATCAGCGGCTTTGCGGAGATCTCCTCTTTGGACTGCCCGCCTCTCCGGAGCAGCTCTCCCAGGGTCAGGCTCTCCCCCGCGCTCTCATCCATCGCGATAAAAATCAGGTGAGGCAGCTTTTCCTTGAGAACGCTCACGGCCTTGGCCGCTTTGGAGGAATAGATCAGGGCATCTACCTCCCCCTTTTCCGCCAGAAAGCAGAGCTCCTCCGCCTTCAGCTGCACATCCAGCGTTACGCATACGCCCACCTCATTGGCCACGGCAAGGAACGAGATCACCCATGGATAGCTGTTTTCTCCGATGACCGCGATATGCTTGTCCTTCAGCCCCGCCATCAGCAGTCCCTTCGCCAGATCGTTCACATCAGTCTGAAATTGGCGGTACGAAACCGGTGTATGACCGTTCTCCCCTCTGACCATGAACGCCGGCTGATCGGCATATTTTTGCGCGGCCAAAGCGACTAACTCTCGTAATGTTTCCATCATGATCTCTCCTTCTCTTTCGTTCTCTTCTTTCTCTGTCAGGTTTGGATCTTCTGTCCTTTATTTGTACTCCAACTTGCTGCTCCGGTCCAACTGATTGTCTTCCACCGTCACCTTGGTATCCGTCCCTAAGACGCGAAGGATAGAGGATTTCAGCACATTATCTTCCACCGTCAGGCCCTTCGTTCGGCTCCCCACCAGGATGCCGCCATTGACGCAGGTGTTCTCACGCACCAGGTAGTCCGAACCGTTGTAGCACTGGATGGATGCAAATCCACAGTTGGAAATATTGTTGCGCTGGATCACCAGACCCGTGGCCTGATACCCGGAGTTGGCCTCAATGTCGATCCCGCACTGGGGATCGGTCCCCTTGATCCCATAGATGGTGTTGTCCTGGAGCACGCCATCCACACCACCGGTAACGCTGATGCCCTGCCTGCGGCAGTCGTACAGTTTATTGTTCTGCACGACAAAACCGCTGCTGTTGACCCCGCCGCCGCCACGGACGGTGATCGCGTCTCCCGTCATGCCATGGATGGTCATATTCTGTACGGTTACCTCGGAACTGGCTACGATATTGACTCCACAGCCCCACTCATGGGTGGAGGAGCCGGAATATACATGGGTGTCCCGGTCTCCCTCCAGAACGCCTCCGTTGATCACGATGTTGCGCCCCTTCAGGGTATAGATCAGGTTGTAAGCCGGCTGGTCGTTGGACTCGATCCGCAGCACCGCCTTTCCCAGATCCAACACGGTATCCGAGGGAACCAGGATTCCGTCGCTGGGCAGCGTATAGGGATCATCCCAGCTGCACGCGATGGCATAGACGCCGGAG
>USCO01000046.1 GCA_900553135.1 uncultured Eubacteriales bacterium
CATCATCTGTCAGGCGTTCCGGCTCTTGCAGAAAACTTTCCAGCATACCGCCACGGGTACAGAGCCGGTGCGTCCGTTCCTTTCGGGTAAGCTGATGCTGCTCGGCTATCTCAGCGAAAAGAAACAGCAGACCACCATTCAGACCTTATTGAAGATGAGTCGTCTTCCCACAAAAGCACCCAAGACCTTTGAGAATTTTGACTTCTCTCTGCTCAAGGGGAAAGATGTGGAACGCCTGAAGGTTTTGTCCTCCTTGAACGCCATCTACTCTCACCGCAACCTGGCCTTTATTGGCCCGGCAGGCACAGGCAAAACGCATTTGGCTCAGGCTTTCGGATACGCCTGCTGCCAGCATGGGTTGAAAACCTATTTCATTAAGGCATCCGAACTCCGTGACAGATTCACAGCAGCCCGACGTTCCGGAAAGACTGATTCCTGCCTAAATGGTCTTGTGCGCCCCTCTTGCCTGATTATTGACGAGATTGGCCACTGTGCCTTTGACAAGGAGAATACTCGGCTGTTCTTTGACCTGATTGACCGGCGTTACAACAAAGAAGGCAGTTTCAATATGATCTTCACCAGCAACAAGAACCCAGCCCTCTGGCGCGAGGATTTCGAGGAAGACGCTACCTTGCTGTGTACGCTGGACCGCATCTTTGACGATGCCACTGTATTTAAGCTGCGTGGTGAAAGTTTTCGGGGGAAGAAGCTGGAAACCGTCTCACTGCAAACTGGCAGGGTACCTACAGTTGAGCCGGCAGTAACGAAAGAATAACTAATCTATGAGTGCTGGGTTGTTGGCACTCTTTTTGTTTATTCTACTAGCTCTGGGGGTTGCCGACAAAAATTGGTTAAATACTCCCGACAAAATATGGTCGCGATCTCCCGGCGCCAACAATACAGTGAAAGCCGGGAGCACCCGGCGAAAGGAGACGGCGAAAGATGGAACATTTACTGGAAGTGACCGAACTGGTCAAAATATATGGCAAGCGTGGGGCCCAGACCCGGGCCCTGGACGGGGTCAGCCTGACCCTGGCGCCGGGAGAATACGTGGGCGTCATGGGCCCCTCGGGGTCGGGCAAGACCACCCTGCTCAACTGTGTGGCCACCATTGACCGCCCCAGCCACGGGTCCATCCGGGTGGAGGGGCAGGAGCTCACCACCCTGAAGGGCAAGGCCCTCACCCGGTTCCGCCGGGAGCGGCTGGGGTTCATCTTCCAGGACTGCAACCTGCTGGACACCCTCACCGCCTTTGACAACATCGCCCTGTCCCTGTCCATTGCGGGCACCCCCGCCGGGGAAATCCGCCCTCGGGTGGAGGAGATGGCCCAGCTGCTGGGCATCGGGGACTGTCTGAATAAATACCCCTACCAGATGTCGGGGGGCCAGCAGCAGCGCTGCGCCGCCGCCCGGGCCATGGTGACCCGGCCCGCCCTGATTTTGGCCGACGAGCCCACGGGAGCCCTGGACTCCAAATCCTCCCGCATGCTGCTGGACCGGCTGGAAACCCTGAACCGGGAGCGGGGAGCCACCATCCTCATGGTCACCCACGACGCCTTTACCGCCAGCTGCTGCCACCGGGTGGTGTTCCTCCGGGACGGACAGATTTTCCAGGAGCTGCGCCGGGAGGGGGAGGACCGCCGGACCTTCTTCCAAAAAATCATCCAGGTAGTCACCCTGCTGGGAGGAGAGATGGAAGATGTTCTGTAAACTGGCCTTGGGCAATGTGGCCCGTTCCCTGCGGGATTACGGGGTGTATCTCCTCACCCTGACCCTGGGCGTGTGCCTGTTTTATACCTTTAATTCTCTGGAGGACCAGGGGGTCATGCTTTACCTGGCCCAGAGCGGCAGCCCCATGGTGGAGGTCATTCAGAACCTCATCAACATTTTCTCCGTCTTTGTGGCGGTGGTGCTGGCCTGTCTCATTGTGTACGCCAACCGGTTTTTGCTCCGGCGGCGCAAGCGGGAGCTGGGCACCTACCTGCTGCTGGGCCTGAGCCAGGGCCAGGTGTCTCTGGTGCTGGTGCTGGAGACGGGGCTGGTGGGCCTGGCCAGCCTGGTGCTGGGGCTGGGCACCGGTGTGCTGGCGTCCCTGGGCCTGTCCCGGCTGACGCTCTCCATGTTCTCCATCGGGGCCCAGTTTTTGCAGCTGACCTTCTCCTGGAAGGCGGCGGGAAAGACGGCCCTGTACTTCGGCCTCATCTTCCTGCTGGTGATGCTGCTCAGCGGGGTGCAGGTGTCCCGGTCCCGGCTGCTGGACCTGCTCCAGGGGGAGCGGAAAAATGAGACCCTGCGCCAGGGCCCCCTCACCTGGGCGGCGGTGCAGCTGGGCGTGGGCATCCTGTGCCTGCTGGCCGCCTATGGCCTGCTGCTGACCCAGGGCCTGGTCATCGTGGTCAGCACCCTGTGTCTGCCCATGCTCTTTCTGGGCACGGTGGGCACCCTGCTGGTGTTCCGGTCCCTGTCCGGCTTTGTGGTGCGCCTGGTCCAGAGCCGCCCCGCCCTCTATTACAAGGGGCTGAACCTGTTTACCCTGCGCCAGTGGCTGAGCAAGGTCCACTCCACCTACCTGGCCCAGACGGTGATCTGCATTCTGCTGCTGCTGGCCATGGGCATCACCGCCAGCTCCATGGGCCTCAACTCCACCCTGGAGCAGGCCACCGACAGCCAGGCCCCCTTTGACGTCACCATCCAGAACCAGAGCGGAGACGTGCGCACCCTGGACTTTGACGGGGCGCTGAAGGCGGCGGGCTTTGACACGGAGAAGGAGCTGTCCTGGCAGCGGGACATGCTGTTTTACTACAACGACCGGGCCGTTACCGGCCTGTCCTCCTCGGGAGTCATCTCCCTCAGCGACTATGACGCCCTGCGCCAGCGACAGGGGCTGAGTGCCTACTCCGGACCTCTGCCCGCCGCTATTCCTTGGTCGGAGACCAGCACCCTGGTCACCGGGGGCGTGGGCATGGACCTGGTGGTGGCCTCGGACGAGATGGTGCAAAAGCTGGAGGTGCGCCGCCAAATCTGGTGCGCCGACTTTGCCGGGGACGAGGAGGAGACCGAGCAGGCCCTGCTGGACGCCCTGGACCAGCTGCCCCAGGAGCTGCTCACCCGCACCGACACCCGGCTGGGGGTGTACCGGGAGATGATGGGCAACAAGCTGCTGGCCCTGTTTTTGGGGCTGTACCTGGGCTTCACCTTCCTGCTGTGCGCCGCGGCGGTGCTGGCCCTGCAGCAGATGAGCCAGGCGGCGGATAGCACGGGACGCTACGCCATTCTCCACCGCCTGGGCGCGGAGGAGAAGATGGTAGGCCGCTGTGCTGTGGAACAGGTGGCGCTGGCCTTTCTGCTGCCCCTGCTGCTGGCCCTGGTCCACTGCGCCGTGGGCATGAAGGCGTCCAACGACCTCATTGCCACCGTGGGAAAGGTGGACGCCCTGGGCAGCACCCTGGGTACCGCCCTGGTGCTGCTGGGGGTGTACGGAGGCTATTTCCTGGTCACCGCCCTGGCCTGCCGGAGCCTGGCCCTTCAGAGCCGCACCGCCCGCCACTGAACGTAAATTTGCCCATTGGTCCCCAGGACCAATGGGCAAAAATTATGGAAAAAACCATCTGTTCAACCCCCCTGCGGGGCGGCTATAATAGGGCGTATTCCAAGGGGGCCGCCGCCCCGGAAGGAGAGAGACGCTGTGACCAAAGATTTGACCAAGGGCAGCCCCATGGGCCTCATCCTGGGGTTCGCCCTTCCTACCCTGCTGGGCATGCTGTTCCAGCAGCTGTACAATATGATGGACACCGCCATCGTGGGAAAGCTTCTGGGGGCCTCGGCCCTGGCCTCGGTGGGCTCCACGGGGTCCATCAACTTTTTCGTCATCGGCTTTTGCATGGGCGTGTGCAACGGCTTTGCCATCCCCGTGGCCCAGCGCATGGGCGCCGGTGACTATTCCCAGATGCGCCGGTATGTGGCCAATGCCGCCTGGCTCTCCATGGCCTTTGCCGTGGTGCTCACCACCGCCACCGGCCTTCTCTGCCGGGCCATCCTTACCGCCATGCAGACCCCTTCGGACATTTTCCAGGGGGCTTATTGGTACATCTTCATCATCTTCATGGGTATCCCCGCCACCTTCCTCTATAATCTGTTGGCGGCGGTGATCCGCTCTCTGGGAGACAGCAAGACCCCGGTGTATTTTCTGGCCATCTCCTCGGTGCTGAATATCGGCCTGGACCTGGCCTTTATCCTGGTGTTCCACCTGGGGGTGGCGGGCGCCGCCCTGGCCACGGTGATTTCCCAGGGCATTTCCGGCCTTGCCTGCCTGGTGTACATGATCAAAAAATTCCCCATCCTCCACATGAGCCCCGAGGAGCGGCGGCTGGACGGACGCTCCTGCCGCACCCTGTGCTTCATGGGCGTGCCCATGGGCTTGCAATACTCCATCACCGCCATCGGCTCCATCTTCCTCCAGTCCGCCGTCAACGGCCTGGGCAGCCTGTATGTGGCGGCGGTGGCGGCGGGCGCCAAGCTGTTCCAGCTGCTGGGCTGTCCCTATGACGCCCTGGGCGCCACCATGGCCACCTACTGCGGCCAGAATGTGGGCGCCGTGAAGCTGGACCGCCTGGGCAAGGGTATCCGGGCCTGCTCTCTGCTGGGCCTGATCTATGCCCTGGCTGCCTTTGGCGCCATGCTCCTCTTCGCCCCCCAGAGCACCATGCTCTTCCTGGACCCCACCGAGCCCCAGCTGGATACCCTGGTGGCCCTCACCGCCCAGTATGTGCGCATCCTCACCGCCTTCTTCTTCCCCCTGGCCCTGGTGAACATCGTGCGCTTTTCCATCCAGGGCATGGGTTACAGCGGCCTGGCCATTCTGGCCGGCGTCATGGAGATGATCGCCCGCATGGCGGTGGCCCTGGTGTTTGTGCCCCTGTTTGGCTATACGGCGGCCTGCTTTGCCTCCCCCGCCGCCTGGATCTGTGCCGACGCCTTTCTCATCCCCGCCTGTATGGGAAGCATTGCCCGGCTGAAGAAAATCTACGCAAAAGCGCCCGAAGCTTAAGACTTCGGGCGCTTGAGACTGTCGAAAAAGGCCAGCGGCCTTTTCCGACAAAAAGCTGCATGACGGATAGGGTTCGATTTCTTACGAAATTGTCACCCCATCCGTCATGAGAAGTGTCATTTCCCAGGCGCATGTCCTTGGAAATGACAGGATTTCATTTGATTCCGTCGTCTGCGGACGACGGAACTCTGCGAGGCTTTCTTTCGAGAAAGTTCTCCAAAAACTGAAGTGGGCGACCAATAGGCCGCCCACTTTTCTTTATAAAACTTGAAACAGGCAGCCCCACACATAGTCCAGCTGCTCAAATTCCACCTGGGGATTCAGGGCAAACACCGCCTGCTCCCCCTCCTGTCCGGCTTGAACGCCAAAGGCTTCCAGGGCCTTCAGCACCTGGGCGGTGTCCCGGCCCGGAAACACGGCCCGCACCAGGCCCTGCTGCTGGTCGCTCTCCTCCACCTTGGGCCCGCCGGGACCAAAGTCCTCCAGCCGGGCTTTCAGGTGCCGGGTCAGGCGGGCGGTGCGGGGGTCGCCCGGGGTGCCCCGGCGGCTCAGATCTACTTGTCTCATAGCTTCGTCTCCAAGGGAAGGTCCACCCAATAGGACTGGCTGGTCAGCTGCTGCAGCAGAGTGGACAGCACCTGGGCGCTCTCCGTCCCGCCGTCCAGGGTCAGGCACACCTTCGTTTTGTTCTTTTTCAGTCGGTTCACGATCTTCTGAGTATAGGAGGCGGCGGACACCCCCTCCTCGGGCACGGCGGACAGAGTCTCCTCCCAGCACACCCAGCCCTCGTCCTCCAGGGCCGAGCGCTGGCTCTCGGGCACCATAGCCAGGGTGGTCTGGGTGTAGCCCGCCATGGCCAGGGCCTGCTGCCCCTGCTCCAGCTGCTGCCGGGTGGCGCTGAGGCTTCTGCCATCGGCAATGAGCCCCACGCTGTGGCCGCTGCCCAGAATGCGGTACAGGATGGGCTCCTGCTCCTCCAGCTGCTGGGGACGGAAGAAAAAGATACCCTTCTCCCCCCGGCTGTCCAGCACGTCCAAAATCTGGGTCAGCCCCTGGTCCTCCTCACAGTCAAAGCCCAGGTAGACGGGCACCACATCCTCGGGCATCTCCGTCTGAGTGCCCTCCTGCTGCTGGTTGTCTCCCGACTGGGTGCCCTGCTGGGTATCCTCCTCGGTGGGGGGCAGCACGCCTGGGGTGGGGATACTCTGGTTGGTCTGGTAATATTCCCGCAGCCGCTGCTGGATAGACTGGCTGGCGGCGTCCACAAACACCTTGTCGCTGAGCACCACGTCTCCGTTCTTGATCCGCACCAGGTAGACCCCCTGGGAGATGGAGATATTGGAGTAGCTCAGTCCAAAGAAGCTGCACACCAGGGACACCGGCACATAGGGCCGCCCGTTGCGCAGGATGGCCTTGCCGCTGAGGGGCTCCTCGGTGATGGCGTTGTAGCTGGTGCCGTTATTCAGGTCAAAGGTGAGCATCTGCTGCAAATTATACAGGGTCACCGTGCCGCTGCTTCTGCTGTAGCCCGAGCTGATGCCCAGGTTCACCCCGGTGGAGTTGTTTCCATCAAACACCGTGTAGGGCACGTACAGCGTTCCGCCCGACCACAGGGGCATGGTGTCGGAGCTGAGGGTCATGAGGCTGTCGTTGATGGCGGTAAAATACACCGTCTCCGCCGCCCGCACGGGGAAAAACAGGGTCAGACTCAGCACCACAGCCAGGGTGAAAAGCACCGCCCGGCGCAGTTTTTTCATGGAAATCTCCTCCTTTCCGGGTGTTGATATGGGGATTATAACATAGTATAATCGGTTGGGCAAGCCGGGCGGTTTTGGCCTTTCATCCAATTTTAAGAAAGGATAAAGCCCCGTTCAATGCCCCTGTGGTATCCTGTTTCCAGGTGAAAGGAGCTAGCGCCATGGAAATTACATTGGAACAGGTCGAGCGCCTGCGGGAAAAGGCCAACGTGTCCTACGGGCAGGCCAAGCAGGCCCTGGAATACAGCGGCGGCAATCTGCTGGACGCTTTGATTTATCTGGAAGAACAGGGGGTCATCCCCCGCCCCGAGGAGGCCTACTACTCCACCCGCAGCGAGACGCCCCCTCCGCCGCCCCCTCAGGCTCCCGCTCCGGTGGAGCAGCCCCAGGCCAAAAAGGGACACAAGGGGGGCACGCGGTCTCTGCTGCAGAAGATCCGCCGCCTGCTGCTGGACAACGAGCTGGAGATCTGGCGCCGGGGCGAACCCGTCACCGCCCTGCCGGTGCTCATTGTCATCCTGCTGGTGGTCTTTGCCTTCTACGTCACTCTGCCCGCCCTCATTCTGGGCCTGTTTCTGGGCTTTCGCTACCAGATCTCCGGCCCTGACCTGGAGGACGACACCATCAACGGCGTCATGGACAGCATGGCCGACACCGCCGCCGGGGTTGGCCGGCAGGTGATGGATGAGTTGCGGACCCAACACGAGAAGTATCAGAAGCGGAAAAACCGCCCCGACGGCCAGGACCGCGGGGACCAAGGAGAGTAAGCCATGTCAGAACGGATTCTTTTGGTGGAGGACGAGGAAAAGCTGGCCCGCATGGTGGAGATGGAGCTGCGCTATGAGGGCTACGAGGTAACCAAGGCCTTTGACGGCCGCACCGGCCTGGAGCAGGCCCTGTCCGGCAAGCACGACCTGGTGCTGCTGGACATCATGCTGCCCCAGCTGTCCGGCATGGAGGTGCTGCGCCGCCTGCGCCGGGAGAGCGACCTGCCCGTCATCATGCTCACTGCCCGGGACAGTGTGGTGGACAAGGTCTCCGGCCTGGACTCCGGGGCGGACGACTACATCACCAAGCCCTTTGCCATTGAGGAGCTGCTGGCCCGCATCCGGGCCGCCCTGCGCAAGGGGGGCTCGGCCAAGGGCACCCTGCTGTGCGCCGGCGAGGTGGTCATGGACGTGGAGCGCCACGCGGTCACCGTAAAGGGGCAGAGCGTGGAGCTGACCAAGAAGGAATTCGACCTTCTGCGCCACCTGCTGGAAAACAAGGGCCGGGTGCTCACCCGGGAGGCCCTGCTGGACAGCGTGTGGGGCTTTGATTTTGTGGGCGAGACCAACTCGGTGGATGTATACATCCGCTTTCTGCGCAGCAAGATCGACGAGGCCTTCGGCATCAAGCTCATCCACACCGTGCGCGGGGTGGGCTATGTGATCCGGGAGGACTAAGGCGGCGCAAGCCGAAAAAGGAGCATCATATTATGGTCATCGTATATCAATCCAACACCGGCTTTTCCCAGCAGTACGCCCAGATGCTGGGCCAGGCGGAAAAGCTGAAGGTTTTCTCCCTGGACGAGGCCAAGGGAAGCGTATCTCCTCAGGAGGAGGTATTCTTCTTCGGCGGGCTCACTGCCGGACACATCAACGGCCTGGACCGGGCCCGGAAGTCCTTTCACGTGGTCGCCGTGTGCGGGGTGGGCATGTCCGCCCCCTCCATGTCGGTGCTGACCACCATGAGCAAGGCAAACTATCTGTCCGGGACCGAGGTATTTTACCTCCAGGGCGGCTGGGCGCCGGAGAAGGTGGGCTGGTTCAAGCGCCGCATGGTTGGCATGGTCACCCGCTCCACCCGAAAGGCCCTGGAGGCCAAGGGGAGCCGCCGCACCAAGGAAGAGGAGGCCCAGCTGGCCTTCCTGGTCCGGGGCGGCAGCATGGTGGCCTTTGAGCACCTGCGGCCCATCCGGGAGTGGCTGTCTCTCCGCTGAGAAAGGAGGGCCCTATGCCCAGACACACCCGGTTTCAAGCGCCCCCTTCCCAGGACCCCCTGGGCGGGGCGAAAACCTCCCTGGCCTTTCGGCTGAACCTAGGCTTTTTCTTCCGGCAGCTGGGGGTGTTCCTTATGATGGACCTGCTGCTGCTGGGAATGGCCGTGTTCGGCATCTTTTTATACGGAGAGACCCGCTGCGCCGATGTGGCCGCTCTGGTGGAGGAGCGGGGCGTCCCCTCCGCCGTGGCTCTTCCCTGGATCGAGGCCTCGGACTACACCATCTCCCTGCTGGACCGGGAACCTGAGGGCATCTCCCTCTCCCTGCCCTGGCTCACCCCCCGCAGCGAGACCCAGCAGGCCCTGCGCAGCTACGACCTCACCAGCTACTACACCGTGGAGCTGGTCCAGGACAACATCCCCTACGCCATCACCGTCTCCCTTTCTGGGATCTACCGGGCCCTGTACTGGGCGGGAGTGGTGCTGCTGGTGTGCCAGGGGTTATCCCTCATCACGGGGCTGTTTCGCAGCAACCGCTCCATTCACAAGGTGCTGCGGCCCATCCAGGACCTGGCCGCCACGGCGGCCCGGCTCAACTCCATGACCCACATGTCCCGCCAGGAGCTGCAGGCCCTGGCCGGGGAGCTGGAGAAGATCAACGCCCGCCACCTGGACAGCCGCATCGACCTGCCCTCCACCCAGAAGGAGCTGCGGGCCCTGGCCCGGGCCATCAACGACATGCTGGACCGCATCAACAAGGCCTATTCCGCCCAGATGCGCTTTGTCTCCGACGCCAGCCATGAGCTGCGCACCCCCATCGCCGTCATCCAGGGCTACGCCGCCCTGCTGGACCGCTGGGGCAAGGACGACCCCCAGGCCCTCCAGGAGTCCATCCAGGCCATCCGCAGCGAGGCAAAGGCCATGGAGGAGCTGGTGGAGCAGCTGCTGTTCCTGGCCCGGGGGGACAACGACACCCAGCCGGTGAAGCCCGAGCTCTTTGATCTCACCGCCCTGGCCGGAGAGGTGCTGCGGGAGGAGGAGATGATCCACGAGGACCGGGTCTTTCTGCCCCGCTGGGGGGAGGAACCCATCCCTGTGCGGGCCGACCAGGGGCTCATCAAGCAGGTCATGCGCATTTTGATGAACAACAGCGTGCAGTACAGCCCCCCGGGCAGCCGGGTCTATCTGCGCCTGTCCGCCAAGGACGGCCTGGCCCGGGTCACCGTCCAGGATGAGGGCATGGGCATCGCCCCCGAGAGCATCCCCCACATCTTCCAGCGCTTTTACCGCACCGACCAGTCCCGGGACCGCCGCACCGGAGGCACCGGGCTGGGGCTGTCCATTGCCAAGTGGATCGTGGACCGCCACGGCGGCTGGTTTGAGGTGGTCTCCCGGGAGGGCATCGGCACCCGCATCTCCTTCCTGCTGCCCCTGTGGGAGGAGGAGGAAGAACCATGACGTACTGGGTCTACATCCTGCGCTGCGCCGACGGCACCCTGTACACCGGCTGCACCAACGACCTGTCCCGCCGCCTGGCCGCCCATAACGCCGGGAAGGGGGCAAAATATACCCGCTCCCGCCGCCCGGTGGAGCTGGTCTACCGGGAAGAGGTCCCGGACAAGAGCGCCGCCCTGCGCCGGGAGGCCGCCATCAAGGGCCTGAGCCGGGGAGAAAAACTGGCGCTGATCCAGCGTCTTGAAAACGCCCCACAGCCCTGTATTTCCTGATCCAAGCCCCTGAAAAGGGGCTTGGATTTTTTATCCTCTCCGGCCCTTCTTTTGCTCTTGCTTTTTCCTGGGGGCCCCACTATAATATATACTGATTTTTTGTCACCATTGCACCGATATTTCTCCCTCGGCGAAAGGAGCGTTCACCATGAAACGCCTGCGGTTTCCCCTGCTGTTTCTGCTGTCCGGCTTTGCTCTGGGGCTTTTGTGCTCGGTCTCACTGATGCACTTTTTCCGCCCAGCCGCCGGTATCCCCGATGTCAGCGTTTCCCAGGACACCATCCCCAGCACCACGCAGCTGCTCCAATCCGCTGCCCAGGCCGCCCAGGCCCTGCACGACAAGGATTATGAGGCGCTCTCCCAGTTGGTTCATCCTGACAGGGGAGTTACCTTTACACCATATTCCACGGTAGATCCCAAAACCGACCTGACCCTCACCGCCCAGCAGATCCGGGAGCTGGAGCAGGACACCACCCGCTACACCTGGGGCTATGAGGACGGCCGGGGCGATCCCATCCAGATGACCATTCCCCAGTATCTGGAGCGCTACGTCTTTGACGCGGACTACACCCAGGCTCCCAAGGTGGGGGTGGATGAGATCCAGATTTCGGGCAACGCCCTGGAGAATCTCCCGGAAGCCTATCCCGACTGCCGCTTTGTGGACCTGTGCTATCCCAGCCGCGACCCGGAGAGCGACGGGCTGGACTGGTGCTCTTTGAAGCTGGTCTTTTCCCCCGGCCCCTCCCAGTGGCAGCTGGTGGGGGTGGTCCACGGCGAGTGGACCATTTGATCCAAACAAATTTCCTTCTTGATACGATAACGACAGATACATAGAAAGCGAGGCGGATCCCATTGAGGATCGTGATTGTTGGCAACGGCAAGGTTGGCTTCTCCCTGGCCGAGCAGCTGGTTTCGGAAAAATATGACGTGACCATTGTGGACATGCGGGATGACGCCCTGCGCCGGGCCTCCGACGCCCTGGACATTATGAGTGTCAAGGGCAACGGCGTCTCCGCCGCCACCCTGCAGGAGGCGGGCGCACAGAACGCCGACCTGTTGGTGGCCGCCACCAACTCCGACGAGGTGAACATGGTCTGCTGTCTCACCGCCAAGCGTCTGGGCAGCAAGTATACCATCGCCCGTATCCGCAACCCGGAGTACAACGCGGGACTTCACGACCTGAAGAAAAACATGGGCATCGACATGGTCATCAACCCGGAGAACGCCACCGCCGTGGAGATCTCCCGGCTGCTGCGCTTCCCCTCTGCGGCCAACATCGAGACCTTCTGCCGGGGCCGGGTGGAGCTCATGGGCTTCCGCCTTCAGCAGGACGACTTTCTGGTAGACCAGCCCCTGCACGCCCTGTCCTCCCAGGTCAAAAAGCTCTCCCTGCTCTTCTGCGCCGTGGACCGGGAGGGCGAGGTCATCATCCCCAACGGCTCCTTTGTGCCCCGGGCGGGGGACAAGCTTTACCTCATCGGCCGCCCCACCAGCCTGGACCAGTTCTTCCGTCTGCTGGGCCGCTATAGCCCCAAGGTAAAGAGCGTGTTCATCGTGGGCGGCGGCAAGATCTCCCTGTACCTGGCCGCCCTGCTGGATAAGATGCACATTCGCATCAAGGTGGTGGAGCTCAACGAAAACCGCTGCCGTCTGGTCAGCGAGACCCTGCCCCACGCCACCGTCATCTGCGGCGACGGCACCGACCAGGAGCTGCTGGAGTCCGAGCGCATGACCGCCGCCGACGCCTTCGTGGCCCTCACCGACCGGGACGAGGACAACCTCATCATCTCCCTGTACGCCATGCAGAAAGGCCTGCACAAGGTCATCACCAAGTCCAACCGGCAGAACTACGCCGGTATCGCCCGGGCCGTGGGCCTGGACAGCGTCATCTCCCCCAAGCTCATTACCGCCGCCCAGATCCTGCAGGTGGTGCGCGGCATGCAGAACTCCGAGGGCAGCGTCATGAACACCCTCTACCGCATCGCCGACGGCTCCGCCGAGGCCATGGAGTTTACCGTCAGCGCCGCCACCCGCCATCTGAACACCCCCCTGCGGGAGCTGCGCCTGCGCAAGGGCATCCTGCTGGCGGTCATCATGCGGGAGGGTGAGATCATCATTCCCGAGGGTTCCTCCTACATTCAGGAGGGGGACTCGGTCATTATCATCGCCCGGGAGCACCGCCTGCTGGACCTCAACGACATCTATGCCGATGATGATACTCCCTTTCCTCTGACTGGAGGCGGGCAATGAATATTAAGCTGATCCTCAAGCTGCTGGGCCGCATCCTGCTGGTAGAGAGCGTGGCCCTGCTGCTGCCCCTGGTGGTGGCTCTGCTCTACCGGGAGGACCCCATGCCCTTTGTGTGGAGCATCCTCATCACCCTGGCGGTGGGCCTGTCCCTGTCCTACATCCCCACCAAAAAGGAGTTCTTTCTGCTGGAGGGCTTTGTCTCGGTGGGTCTCATCTGGCTGATGACCGGCGTGGTGGGCGCTCTGCCCTTCTACTTCTCCGGTTACTTCCCCTCCTTTGTGGACTGCTTCTTTGAGTCCTGCTCCGGTTTCACCACCACCGGCGCCACCATTCTCACCAACATTGAGGCCCTGCCCTACGGCATCCTCTTCTGGCGCGCCTTCACCCACTGGCTGGGCGGCATGGGCGTGCTGGTGCTGGCCACGGCCATCGTCCCCTCCCTGGGGGTGCGTCCCCACTACCTCACCCAGGCGGAGACCCCTGGCCCCGTGTTTTCCAAGCTGGTGCCCAAGCAGTCTCAGACCTCCAAGATCCTCTACACCATCTACTTCGCCATGACCGCGGCCGAGGTGATTCTGCTGAAGCTGGCGGGGCTGCCCCTGTATGACGCCCTGATCCACTCCTTCTCCACCGCCGGCACCGGCGGCTTCTCCAACCGCAATCTCAGCGTGGGCGCCTACGGAAGCCCTCTTATTGAGGTCATCATCGCCGTTTTTGCCCTGTTGTTCTCCGTCAACTTTGCCCTGTACTTCCTAGTCATCAACCGCCACATCAAGGAAGCTCTGAAAAGTGACGAGCTGCGCTTCTTCCTGGGGGTAGTGGCCGGAGCCACGGCCCTCATCGCCATCAATCTGGTCCCCTACTACGGCAGCGTTCTGGAGAGCCTGCGCTACTCCTTCTTCCAGGTGGCCTCCATCATTTCCACCACCGGCTTCTCCACCACGGACTTCGCCCTGTGGCCCCAGTTCTCCCAGTGCATTTTGATCCTGCTCATGTTCTGCGGTGCCTGCGCCGGTTCCACGGGCGGCGGTTTGAAATGCTCCCGAGTCCTGCTGCTGTGGCGCTCCATCCGCCGGGATCTGCACCACATTACCCACCCCCGCTCTGTGGAGGTGGTGAAGCTGGAGGGCAAGGTGGTCCCCGAGAGCACCATCCACTCTGCCATGGTCTTTGTGGGTCTGTATGTGTTCATCGTGCTCATCGCCACCCTCATTATCTCCCTGGACAACCAGTCCTTTGCCGTCTCCTTCTCCTCCGCCCTCACCTGCGTGAGCAACGTGGGACCCGGCCTGGAGGTGGTGGGACCCATGGGCAACTTCTCCGCCTTCTCCCACCTGTCCAAGATCACCATGTCCCTTTGCATGATCATCGGCCGGTTGGAGATCTTCCCCATCCTGGTCATCTTCAGCTATCAGACCTGGCGGCGCGGCTAAGCCGCCTTCCGGGGATGTTTTCCCCAAGACTTTCGGCGCTCCTTCGGGAGCGCCGTTTTTTTGCTCGCGCTTATGTAATTTGCATAAATATTTTTCTGGAAATTTCATATTTTTAAAATATTCTTGCAATCCGTGCCCGCCGTGGTACAATATTTTTATCAAACAGATCCCCATGGGACTCCCATCGGTCGGGACCCCAGGGCGCCACTCTGACCGCAAAGAAGGAGCGTGCATCATGTTGGAGAACCTGTTCTGGATTGGATTTGTCGGGGCCTTTGCCGCCATCCTCTT
>USCO01000047.1 GCA_900553135.1 uncultured Eubacteriales bacterium
CCCCCAGCTCCCGGTCCCGGTCCCGCTTGGCCAGTCTCCGTCCGTCGGCGGCCAGCAGCAGGGGGACGTGTCCGTATTCCGGCCGGGGCAGGCCCAGCAGGTCCTGCAAATACATCTGCCGGGGGGTGGAGGAGAGCAGGTCGCTGCCCCGCACCACCTGGGTGACCCCCATGTCGCCGTCATCCACTACCACCGCCAGCTGGTAGGCGTACACTCCGTCGGAGCGGCGGAGAATGAAGTCCCCGCAGTCCCGGGCCAGGTTCTCCCGCACCTCTCCCTGGAGCAGGTCCCGGAAGGCGTACTCCTCCTCTGGCACCGCCACCCGCCAGGCGGGGCGGCGGCTGTGGGACAGCTCCTCCAGCTCCTGGGGACTTCTGCGGCGGCAGCGGCCGTCGTAGATGGCCTGCCCGTCGCTGCGGTGGGGGGCGGAGGCGGCCAGCCGCTCGGCCCGGGTGCAGTAGCAGGGGTAGATGAGCCCCTGCTCCTCCAGCTTGCGGAAGGCCTGGGCATATAGGTCGGTACGCTCACTTTGATACACCGGTTCATTGTCCCAGGTGAGCCCCAACCACTCCAGGTCCCGCATCACCTGGTCGCACCAGGCCCGGGTACACCGGTCGAGGTCCAGGTCCTCCAGCCGCAGCACCATGCGTCCCCCCTGGCTGCGCGCCGACAGCCAGGCCAGCAGCCCCGACCAGATATTCCCCAAATGCATCCGCCCGCTGGGGCTGGGGGCGAAGCGGCCCGTGGGGATGTGGGCGGCAGACTCCATGCGTCTCTCTCCTCTCCAATTCTTTTCCACAGCATACCATATTTTCCTTCTTTCCCGCAACCGTCACTTGTCAGCCCTCACCCAGCCCGCTATAATGAAAGAGCGGCAAAACCGCCGCCCAAAAATTTTTCAAAAAAATTTTTCGTTCCCTGCAATAAAACACGTTCCTTCCCCATTCTATTGATGACAGGAGAACAAAGCCATGATGATTCTGGCCGTTCTGCAAAGCGAATATGGCGCTGTGTCCCCCTCTGAGCTGGAGGAGCTGATGGCCGGACTGGCCGCCGGAGACCGGGACTCTCTGGCCCAGTTATACCACCGTACCCGGACGGCGGTGTACGGCCTGGCCCTGTCCATGCTGGGCAGCGGACATGACGCCGATGACGTGACCCAGGACACCTTTGTCCGCGCTTGGGAAAAGGCGCAGCTCTACCGCCCCCAGGGCACCCCAATGGCCTGGCTGCTCACCATCACCCGGAATCTGGCCCTGATGAAACTTCGGGAACGGGGCCGCACCCGGGACCTCCCTCAGGAGGAGTGGGAAGCCCTGCCCGCCTGGAACCCCCAGGTGACCACCGAGGATCAAACGGTGCTGGAGGCGGCCCTCAACACCCTCACGGTGGAAGAACGCCAGGTGGTACTGCTCCACGCAGTCTCGGGCCTGAAGCACCGGGAGATCGCAAAGCTGCTGGAGATGCCCTTGCCCACGGTATTGTCCAAATACCGCCGTTCCCTGTCCAAGCTGAAGAAAAAACTGGAAGGAGTTGACGCCCCATGACGGACCGCGAATTGGAACAGCGGCTGCACACCGCTTTGGACCACGCCGCACCTAACGATGTCAATGGGGTGCTCTCCCGCTGTGAATCGGGGAAAGGAACTGTGATCCAAATGACAAATACCAACGAGAACAAGAAGACCAACGCCAAAAAGTGGGCCCCCATGGCCGTGGCCGCCTGTCTCGCTCTTCTGCTGGTAGGCGGAGGCGCCGGTTACTACTATCAGAGCGTCAACGGGGTGGCCAGCATCGTCTCCCTGGACGTGAACCCCAGCATTGAACTGAAGGTCAACAAGAACGAAAAGGTCCTCTCCGCCACCCCCATGAACGACGACGCCAAGGAGATCCTGGACGGCATGAACCTGAAGGGCACCCAGGCCGACGTGGCTATGAACGCCATCATCGGCTCCCTGCTGCAGCACGGCTATGTGGATGAGCTGGCAAACTCCATCCTCATCACCGTGGAGGACGACGACCAGGCCCGGGGCGAAAAGCTCCAGCAGGCCCTCACCCAGCAGGCCGACGCCGCTCTGGCCAGCGCCCAGGTGAACGGCGCCATCCTCTCCCAGGTCATGGTCCACAGCGACGAGCTGAGCCAGAAGGCCCAGGAGTACGGCATCTCCGCCGGCAAGGCCGCCCTCATCCAGGCCGTGGTGGAGGGCAGCAACAACACCAAGACCTTTGAGGACCTGGTGGGCCTGTCCATCAACGAGCTGAACCTCCTCTACACCGCCCAGCTCTCCCTGCCCGCCAACGACGACGATCTGGGTATCATCGGCGGCGCGGACGGCCCCACCGCCATCGACAGCACCATCCTGGCCTCCGGCTCCGCCAGCCAGAATGCCTACATCGGCGCGGAGGCCGCCAAGACCGCCGCTTTGAAGCACGCGGGTTTCTCCGCCTCCCAGGTCACCTTCCTGGACGCCGAGTACGACTACGACGACGGCCGCATGATCTACGAGGTAGAGTTCCACGTCAACGGCACCGAGTATGACTACGACATCGACGCCCTCACCGGCGCGGTGGTGAAGTACCAGAGCGAGAAGAACGGCACCAACACCAGCGGCAGCAGTTCCTCCTCCGCCGACACCAGCGCCTACATCGGAGAGAGCGCCGCCAAGACCGCCGCCCTGAACCACGCCGGGGTCAAGGAGAGCAGCACCAAGTACTGCAACGCCTGGCTGGAGTGGGACGATGGCCGTCCCGAGTGCTACGAGGTGGAGTTCATGGTGAACAACACCCGCTACGAGTACAAGATCGCCCTCACCAGCGCCACGGTGCTGGAGTCTGAGCAGGAGACCTACTCCAACAGCAGCACCTCCACCGGCACCTCTTCCGGCTCCAGCTCCGCCGACATCGGGGAGAGCGCCGCCAAGGCCGCCGCCCTGAAGCACGCCGGGCTCAGCGAGAGCCAGGTCACCGGTATGAAGGTCCAGCGGGACCGGGACGACGGCCGCCTGGAGTACGAGATCGAGTTCTGGTCCGGCTCCACCGAGTATGACTACACCATCAACGCCGCCGACGGCACCGTGCTGGGCGCCGACAAGGAGACCCACGCCTCCTCCAACAGCGGCTCCTCCAACACTTCCTCCTCTTCCAGCGGCGACATCGGCTCTGCCAAGGCCAAGTCCATCGCCCTGAGCCACGCGGGGGTCAGCGAGAGCCAGACCACCGAGATGAAGGTCCAGCAGGACCGGGACGACGGCCGCCTGGAGTATGAGGTGGAGTTCAAGTCCGGCGACAAGGAGTATGAGTACACCATCGACGCCGCCAGCGGCACCATCCTGGACTACGAGATCGACCAGTAACCTGACAAAAAGGGACGGCCCACAGGGCCGTCCCTTTTTTATGGCATCTCGTATTCTTCCCTGGCCCGGCGCAGAAACTCCGCGTCCTTGTCGTCCAGGGCATGGAGCCCCGCCGTCTCCTCCAGGTGGTGGGTAAATTCGTGGGCCACGGTGGCAAAGATCTCGTCCTTCCAGGTCTCCTCGTCCTCCTCCGCCAGCAGAGCGGCAAAGGAGCCATAGTACAGCAGGATGTACCGCCCCAGCATGTCGCTGCAATACTCCCCCATGATGTACATCTCTCCCGGGGGAAACTCCGGGTCGGGCAGAGCCTGCTCCTCCAGCTGGATGCCACCGTCCAGCTCTTCAAAAAAAGCCTCGGGAAACTCCTGGGCGATCTCCTCCAGCCAGTCCCCCATGGTGTCATAGCTTGGTACCATACCCTTCTCCTTTCACCAGCCCAGCACGCCGAAGCATAAAAGCCCCAGCAGGGCGCTGAGCATAATGACCTTGGGAATACTCAGCTTCCATTTCAGCAGCAGCGCCAGGTCCAGGCAGCCGATGGCCACCGCGGTGGGATTGACGCCCCCCTGGGCGGTGGCGTAGTTGCTCAGGCTGAGGGACACCATCACTCCCGCGATCATACCCACGCAGCCGGGACGCACACCCACCAGAATACGGCCCATCACCTTGTTCTCCTTAAACCGCTCAAAGCAGATGGCCGCCACGGCGCACAGGGTAAAGGTGGGAGCCAGCACCCCCAGGCAGGCCACGATGGCTCCCGGAATCCCCGCCGCCCGGATGCCTGCAAAGGTGGCGCAATTGAGCCCTAAGGGCCCCGGGGTCATCTCGGCGATGGCCACGATGTCGGAGACCTCCTCGGGCGTCATCCACTGGTGGGAGAGGACCTCGCTGTTGATGAGGGGAATCATGGACAGGCCGCCAAAGCTGGTAAAGCCGATTTTTACAAAGCTCCAAAACAGTTCAAGCAGCACCATGGCTCTGGTCCCTCCTATCGTAGTAGCTACCCATAGCCAAGCCCGCCAGGGCGCCCAGCACCACCAGCCACACGCAGCTCACATTCCAGAACAGGTACAGGGCAAAGCACCCCACCGCCACCAGGATGCAGGGCGGAAAGCGGAAGGCCCCCTTGACCAGAGACAGGGCGGCGCTGGCCATAATGGGCACGATGGCGGCCCGCACCCCCGTCATGGCGGCCACCACCCAGGGGTTGTCCCGAATGGCGGTGTAGCAGTAGGTCAGCAGGGTGAGCACCGCCATGGGGGGCAGCACCATGCCCACCACGCAGGCCACGCCCCCCAGAACCCCGGCGGCGTGGTAGCCATACAGCATGGCCACATTGCCGATCATGGTCCCCGGCAGACTGCGGCCCACGCTGGTCATATCCAGCAGCTGCTCGCTGGTCAGGGTTTTCTTTTCTTCCACATACAGCTGCTGCATCTGGGCCACGATGCTCCACCCTCCGCCAAAGGTGAACAGGCCAAATTTCATAAATTGCAACAGCAGCTCTCCCGCTGTACGCAGGCGCTTGCCCATTTTGATCTCCTTTCCCGCTTTCGTCCTCAGTTCTCTCTCAAACAGCATAACAAAAATCCCGTTTTCTTACAAGACTTCGCTCCCTTACAAAATTTTAAGATTTTCTACCAAGGTTTTTAAAAAATAGGGGGTAGAATGAAGAAACTATTCCGGAAGATTTCCCTTCCAAAGACAGAAAAGAGGCCCCGCTCATGAATGCTTCTTCCCAACCCCGCCGTACCCGACGCAGAAGAAAGCGTGTTCCCCTGCTCCCCTTCTTCCTGCTTCTGCTCATCGCCCTGGCCCTGCTGGGACGGTTCGTGCTGTTCTCCTCCCTGTTCTCCGCCCCGGCGGATCTGCCCCAGCAGACCCGGGAGGAGTTGGCCCAGCTGGCCCGGAGCGACTCCCGGGTGTCCAAAATCATGGACCACCTGGACCGCTACCCCACCCAGCTGCTGGAGCTGGTGGCCCGCAATCCGGAGACGGCTCAGTTCGTGCTGGACTACCCCGAGGTGAAGGACGATCCCCCCGGGGAGACAGTGGGCCAGGTGACCAAGGGGACCTTCCCTCTGCTGATGCAGTGGGACTCCCGCTGGGGGTACCAGACCTATGGCGACGGACTGATGGCCCTCAACGGCTGCGGCCCCACCGCCCTGTCCATGGTCATCTGCGGCCTGACGGGAGATGACACCGTCACTCCTTGGACGGTGGCCCAGTACGCCGACCAGCAGGGCTACTATGTGGACGGCGCGGGCTCCAGCTGGGACCTGATGCGCACCGGCTGCGAGCACTTCGGCCTGACCGCCCGGGAGCTGCCCCTGGACAAGTGGGTGCTGAATGCCGCCCTGAACAAGGGGCAGCCGGTGATTTGCAGCGTGAGCCCGGGAGACTTCACCACCAGCGGCCACTTTATCCTCCTCACCGGCGTGGAGGACGGCAAATACAAGGTCAACGACCCCAACCGCCACTCCACCAGCCAGCAGCTGTGGGATTACGACACTCTGGCTCCCCAAATTCGAAACTTGTGGGCGTATTCTTTGGCTTAACTCTTCTCACGGCAGGAAAAATCCGTTATAATAGCAGTAGAGGAGTGTATTCCAATCTCATGTTTTATGCACACTAACCAATGTTTCATTGGAAAGGAGCGTGTCGCGATGAAACGGACCCTTGCCATGCTTCTCGCCGCCGCCCTGGCCCTCGGTCTTGCAGGCTGCGGCCCAAAGGAGACTGCCCCAGGCTCCCAAAGCACCTCTACCCATGAGGCGGACTTTACTGTGGTCCAGGAGCCCACCTACCCGGAGTTTCCTCAGTTCCCCCAGCAGCCTTCGGAGGATAGCTCCGAGGCCGACTGGCAGGCCTATTATGATGCCTTCGACAGCTACTACAGCGCCGTGACCGCCTTTCGCGGGGGAGGCGTCATGGAACAGACCCGGCTCGCCATGAGCCAGTTTGCCGCCGCCAGCGCCCCGCTGGCCCTGAAGGGACAGGAGGGGCAGAACGTTGTCTACTCCCCCGTGTCCCTGTGGTCCGCCTTGGCCATGGCCGCCCGGTGCGCCCAGGGGGACAGCCAGAGCCAGGCCCTCCAGGTGCTGGGCGTCTCCCAAGTCCAGGATCTGGACACCCAGGCCCAGGCTCTTTGGCGGGGCCTGTACACCGACGACGGGGTCAGCGCCCTGGTGCTGGCCAACTCCATCTGGCTCAATGATGCCCAAAAGGCCAGCTATGAGCAGACCACCCTGGACGCCCTGACCCAGCACTACTATGCCGGGGTCTACTCCACCCCCATGGGGACGCCGGGAGCCGACCAGGCGGTGGCCGAGTGGATCGGACAGCAGACCCGTGGACTCATCGACCAGAAGGCCGCCCCGGTGGGCACCGAAGAGGAAACCCTGGCCCTGCTCATCTCCTCCCTGTACTACAAGGCAGCCTGGATGACCCCCTTCTCCCCGGAAAACACCCAGGACGGGGAATTCACCGCCGCCGGAGGGCAGGCGCTTCCCGCCCAGTTTATGCACGACACTTTCCATGGCACCGCGCTGATGCGGGAGACCTATCAAGCCGCCGCTTTGGAGACCCAGCTGGGCGACCTGTTCTTTGTCCTGCCCCAGGAGGGGACCACCCCGGAGTCCCTGCTGCAGGACCCCTCCTTCCTGTCCAGCCTCACCCTGTCCGCCGGGGATGCGGTGGAGTGCCGGGTAGAGTGGTCCATCCCCAAGTTTGACGTAACCGGCTATTTGAACCTGAACGACACCCTGGCGTCCATGGGTCTCACCGACCTGCTCTCCCCAGAGAAGGCCGATTTGAGCGGACTCACCGACCTGGACGCCTACCTCTCCTCGGTGCGGCAGACCGCCCGGGTCCGGGTGGACGAGGAGGGCATGGAGGCCGCCGCCGTGGTGATCGCCGCTTCCAGCGAGGAAGCTCCCCAGGAGACAGAGCCCTGTGTCATGAACCTGAACCGTCCCTTCCTGTTCGTGCTGCGGTGCCAGGGCATGCCTCTGCTGGTGGGAATCGTCAACAACGTGTAATTTTCGCTTTTGAAAATACAATTTGTCAACAAAAAAAGGAAGCCCGCAGTGCGGGCTTCCTTTTTTGCTGCCAGTTTCCCGGCCTGATTGTGAAAAAAACAGGTGGGCGCGGCCGTTACAGCCGCTCCCACCCAGAGGCGAAACGAAGTTTCGCAGGAAGCTTTTTTGCCTACTTTTTTCTCGAAAAAAGTAGGGTTTTCTTTCAAGAAAGCGTGATGACTTCACCGGAGAGGACCTCACGGCCGTCCACCGTCAGCTCGCCATTCTGGCAGTCCACCACCAGGGTCTGACCGCTCTCCACCTGGCCGGCAATGATCTTCCGGCTGATGAGGGTCTCCACGGTGTGCTGCAGATAGCGGCGCAGGGGCCGGGCGCCGTAGATGGGATCGTAGGCGCTGTCAATGATGTGGTCCTTGGCGGCGTCGGTGAGCTTCACCCGCAGCTGCTGGTCGGCCAGACGGCGGTTCAGGCCCTCCAGCATCAGGTCGATGATGTGGGTGACGTTGTCCTTGGTCAGGGGCTTGTAGAACACGATCTCGTCCAGACGGTTGAGGAACTCAGGACGGAAGGAGCGCTTCAAGAGCTCATTCACCTGATCCCGGGCCTGCTGGCTGATCTCGCCGTCCTCCCCGATGCCGTCCAGCAGATACTGGGAGCCCAGGTTGGAGGTCAGAATGATGATGGTGTTCTTAAAGTCCACGGTGCGGCCTTGACTATCCGTAATACGGCCGTCATCCAATACTTGCAGTAGAATATTGAACACGTCGGGATGGGCCTTTTCCACCTCATCAAAGAGGATGACGGAGTAAGGCTTTCTTCTCACCGCCTCGGTGAGCTGGCCGCCCTCCTCATAGCCCACGTATCCCGGAGGGGCGCCAATCAGACGAGAAACAGAGAACTTCTCCATGTACTCGCTCATGTCGATGCGGACCAGGTTCTTCTCGCTGTCAAACAGAGCCTCGGCCAGAGTCTTGGCCAGCTCGGTCTTGCCCACGCCGGTGGGGCCCAGGAACAGGAAGGAACCGATGGGCTTATCCGGGTCGGCGATGCCCGCCCGGCTTCTCAGGATGGACTCGCTGACCAGGCGCACGGCCTCGTCCTGGCCCACCACACGCTGATGAAGGATGTCCTCCAGGTGCAGCAGCTTCTCCCGCTCCCCTTCCATCAGTCTGGAAACAGGGATGCCGGTCCAGCGCTCCACGATGCGGGCGATCTCCTCCTCGGTGACCTTGTCCCGCAGGAGAGAGCGCTGCTTGCTCTCATTGGCGATCTGTTCCTCGGCCTCCAGGGCCTTCTTCAGCTCGGGGATCTTGCCGTACTGGAGCTCGGCGGCCTTGTTGAGGTCGTACTCCCGCTGGGCCTTCTCCAGCTGGGCGTTGGCGGCCTCCAGGTCCTCACGCAGCTTCTGGACCTTGCCGATGGCGTTCTTCTCGTTGTCCCACTGGGCCTTCTTGGCCTTAAACTCCTCCCGCATGTCGGAGAGCTCCTTCTGAATTTCAGCCAGGTGCTCCTGGGAGAGCTTGTCGGTCTCCTTCTTCAGGGCGGCCTCCTCGATCTCATGCTGGATGATCTTGCGCTGGATGATATCCAGCTCGGTGGGCATGGAGTCCATCTCGGTACGGATGAGGGCGCAGGCCTCGTCCACCAGGTCGATGGCCTTGTCGGGGAGGAACCGGTCGGTGATGTACCGGTTACTCAGGGTGGCGGCGGCGATGATGGCGCCGTCGGTGATCTTCACGCCGTGATAAACCTCGTAGCGCTCCTTCAGGCCACGGAGGATGGCGATGGCGTCCTCCACCGTGGGCTCATTGACCATGACGGGCTGGAAACGGCGCTCCAGGGCGGCGTCCTTCTCAATATACTGGCGGTACTCGTTGAGGGTGGTGGCGCCGATGCAGTGCAGCTCACCGCGGGCCAGCATGGGTTTCAGCAGGTTGCCCGCGTCCATGGAGCCCTCGGTCTTGCCGGCGCCCACGATGGTGTGCAGCTCGTCGATGAAGAGGATGATGCGGCCCTCGGACTTGCGCACCTCGTTGAGGACGGCCTTCAGCCGCTCCTCAAACTCGCCGCGGTACTTGGCGCCTGCGATCAGAGCGCCCATGTCCAGGGAGAAAATGGTCTTGTCCTTCAGGCTGGCGGGCACGTCTCCCTTGACGATGCGCTGGGCCAGGCCCTCGGCGATGGCGGTCTTGCCGACACCGGGCTCGCCGATGAGGACGGGGTTATTCTTGCTCTTACGGGACAGGATGCGGATGACGTTGCGGATCTCCTCATCCCGGCCGATAACGGGGTCCAGCTTGTTCTGGCGGGCCCGCTCCACCAGGTCGGTGCCGTACTTCTTCAGAGCGTCATAGGTCTCCTCGGGGTTGTCGCTGGTGACCCGCTGGTTACCGCGCACGGCGGCCAGGGCCTGCATCACCTTTTCCTTGGTGACGTTATAGGTGCGGAAGAGCTCCTTCAGGGCGCTGTTGGGGTGGTCCAGCAGGCCCAGGAGGATGTGCTCCACGGAGATATACTCGTCCTTCATGGACTGGGCAGTCTGCTCGGCCCCCTTAATGGCACGGTCCACATCCTGAGAGACGTAGACCTTGTCGGCCTCCCGGCCGGAGCCGGAGACCTTGGGCAGCTTCTCCACCAGAGAAGCTGCGGCAGCCTGGAAGCTGGGCACCGTCATACCCATGGCGGTGAGCAGCTGGGGAATAAAGCCCTCCCCGTCGCTGACCAGGGCCAGGAGCAGGTGCTCCTGCTCGATCTGCTGGTTGCCGTACTCCCGGGCCAGGTCCTGGGCCCCCTGGATGGCGGCAAGAGATTTCTGGGTAAACTGATTCATATTCATAAGTCAAACCCTCCTTTATATGGGGTTATAATTTCTTTGGTTTTAGCACTCTCTATTCTCAAGTGCTAAAAGTATGATAAACGAAACGGCCGGAAAATGCAAGAGAAATTTTTCCCTGCTTCCGGCCGTTGCTCACAAAAGGAGGCAGGCGCGGGGCCTGCCTCCCTGGAGATCACTGAATGGCGATCTTGCGGCTCTGGGGCTGCTCCTCACCCTGCTTGGGCAGGACCAGCTTCAGCACACCGTTGTCATAGGAGGCGGAGATGGCCTCCTCCCGGATGCCGCTGACGTCAAAGGAACGGGCGAAGCTGCCGGTGCGGCGCTCTCTGCAGATGTACTTGCCGCCCTCGCCCTCCTGGGTCTCCTCCTGGTGCTTGGCGGTGATGGTCAACACCCCGTCCTGGAGGTGCAGATCAATGTCCTCCTTGGTGAAGCCGGGGAGATCGGCTTCCAGCAGATAGGAGTCGCCCTGGTCCCGGATGTCGGTCCGGAAGGCGGGCACCTGACGGTGGCTGGCGGGGAACATGGTGCGCTCCACATCGTTAAAGAAATCATTCCAATCGCTGCTCATACGACCAAAGGGAATCATGCTATACATATCGAAAACTCCTTTCAACCCTTGGGAGACCGCCCTTCCGGCTGCCTCCGGGCTTCTTTCAAACTTTGGCCTTAGTATAGTCTTCAATTATGAACACTTCTTGCAAACTTTATGTCCAAATTGTAAATTCTAGCACTCTTATATATAGAGTGCTAATAAGTTTTCTCCTCCGCCCGCTTGCACCCCGGGACTTTCGCGTGGTATACTGATAAAGTATTCATTTGATTCTATCCTATAGGAGGCCGCAACATCATGGAAAAAGTTTTGATCTGGGGCGACGAGACCCGCTACCGCCGGGATCTGCCCGATTTTCTGGGGGAGCTGGAGCTCCAGCCCATCTTCTGCCCCCGCAGCACCCCCATCACCACGCTGCTTCCCCAACACAGTGACGCCTCCTATTTATTTGTAGACGCCATCACCCCCGTCACCGACCAGCTGATGCAGGCCCTGCCCAACCTGAAGCTCATCCACTCCGAGGGGGTGGCCTATAACGCCATCGACCTGGAGGCCGCCCGGAAGCGGGGCATCTTCGTGTGCAACTGCAAGGGGTGCAACGCCGCCCCCACCGCCGAGATGGCGGTGATGCTCATGCTCATGTCCCTGCGCTTCGGCATTCCCGGGGACCGGGCCGTACGGGAGGGCCGCCAGATCCAGTTCAAGGAGGGCATCATGGCCAGCGGCTCCCCCGAGCTGGGCGAGCGCACCGTGGGCCTGGTGGGCTTTGGCGACATCGCCCAGGCGGTGGCCCGGCGTCTGGGCCCCTTCGGATGCAAGGTCTGCTACTACGCCCCCCACCGCCGTCCCCAGGCCTTGGAGGAGGAGCTGGGGGTCGCCTATCTGCCCCTTGAGGAGCTCTTCGCCTCCTGCGACCTTATCTCCCTCCACTGCGCCGTCACCCCCGAGACCCGGGGCATGGTAAATGACGACCTTCTCTCCCGGGTCCAGCCGGGCACCATCCTCATCAACACCGCCCGGGGCGCCCTGGTAGACGAGGAAGCGCTTGCGCAAGCGCTGCGCGGCGGCAAGCTGAAATATGCCTGCCTGGATGTGACGGACCCCGAGCCGCCTGCCGCGGACAGCCCGCTGCGCGGCATCCCCAACTGCATCATGACGCCGCATCTGGCGGGCCTTGCCAACAACGGCAAGCTGAAAATCGGCGCGCACGTGGCCGACGAGATCGGACGGTTCCTTACAGGCGGGACGCTGGTGTCTGAGATCACGCAGGCCATGCTGGCCACCATCGCGTAAGCGCCATGGAACGTATCGTTAACACAGAGCTCGGCGTCATACGGGAACCGCTGCGCGCACCTTTCGGCTTCAAGGGAGGCACGCTGAGCGAGCTGTGGCAGACGGCCGTGCGCCTGACGCTGGACAGCGGAGCGAGCGGCATGGGTGTGGGCGTACAGAGCGTGCTCTGGTCCGACCCCGTCACATTCTGCGCCTGTGACGAAGCGGGCGGCAACGAAAGAATGCTGGCGGTCACGCGCCGCGCGCTGGAGCTTTTGCAGGGACAGGCTTTCACAGACCCGCCCGGTATGACTGCGGGCCTGGTGCCGGAGCTTCTGGCGTTCGCCCGCAGACTTCTGGGACGGGCAGACGTGCCGCAAACCTTTGTACTCAACGCGCTGGTACCCGTGGATTTTGCGCTGTGGCAGCTTTGGAACGCAAAACGGGGGAACGGCACCTTCGACGCGCTGTGCGCGTCCTTCTGCCCGGAGCTGACGAACCGGGAAAAAGAGTTGGGGAGCATCCCGCTCATCACTTACCATACGCCGGAGGACGAGCTGCACGCCCTGCTGGAGGACGGCGCCTTTTTATTAAAGGTAAAGATCGGTTCCGACCCGGAGAAGAACGGAGACCCGGAGGCCATGCTTGCGTGGGACATCGGGCGCCTGCGCACCGTCCACACGGCAGCCGCCGGCTTTACCACGCCGTATACGGAGTGTGGCCGCCCCGTCTATTATCTGGACGCCAACGGCCGTTATCCGGACAGGGAATTTCTGCTGCGCTTTCTGGATGCTGCGGACAAGATGGACGCGCTGGAGCGCATCGTGCTGCTGGAGGAGCCGTTTGCGGGGGACCGGCCGGAACCCGTGCATGGCCTGCCGGTGCGCGTAGCGGGCGACGAAAGTGCCCACAGCGCACAGGACGTTGCCTGCCTGACCCGGGAATACGGCTATTCGGCCATCGCCTGCAAACCCATTGCAAAAACGCTGTCCGTCACGCTGGAGATGGTGCGCGCGGCGCAGAAAAGCGGCGCGGCGTGCTTCTGCGCGGACCTGACGGTGCCGCCTGCGCTTTTGGACTGGAATATGTCTCTGGCGGCGCGGCTGCCGCGTGTACCGGGCCTGCGTGTGGGTGTTGTGGAGAGCAACGGCCCGCAGAATTATACCGATTGGCGCCGTCTGGACGCTATGTGCGCCGCGCCCGGAGCCGCCTGGCGCACACCGCAGAACGGCGTGTACCGGCTTGACGGAGGTTTTTATGGGGAAAGCGGCATTTTTGCGCCGCTGCCCGCTTATGCGGACACGCTGCGCCCGGTTTGAACAGGAGGGCCGCGCCCGGAAAGGAATGTTGAACCTTTGGATTTGAAAGTGCATTTTGCCGTGGCGGGCTGCGGCGTGATCTCCCGGTTCCATCTGGACGCGATCCGCTCCATCGAGGACGCGGCGCTGTGCGGCGTGTATGACCCTGTGGAAGCAAGCGCCCGTGCCGCGGCACAGGCTTACGGCACCCGGGCGTATCCGGATTACGACGCGCTTCTGGCAGACCCGCAGGTGGATGCGGTGTGTATCTGCACGCCCAGCCACCTGCATGCGCCGCTGGCACTGCAGGCTGTGGCCGCGGGCAAGCATGTGCTCATTGAAAAGCCCGTGGCGCTGACGTTGGAGGACTGCGACGCTGTGGCCGCCGCAGCACGCGCCGCCGGTGTTCAGGTGGGGGTAGTCTCCCAGCTGCGTTACGGCCCGGCCGTGGCGCGCGTAAAGCGCGCCTTGGAGAGCGGGGCGCTGGGGCGCATCACGCGCTGCGATTTGTATATGAAATATTTCCGCCCCCAGAGCTATTATGATTCGGGTACCTGGCGGGGCACACAGGCGATGGACGGCGGCGGGGCGCTGATGAACCAGGGGATCCACGGTGTGGACCTTGTGCGGTATCTGATGGGGCCGGCAGACAGCATCTATGCGCTGAGCGGCACGCTGGTGCGGGACATTGAGGTGGAGGATACACTCACAGCTGTGGTGGCCTGGCACTGCGGCGCGCAGGGCGTCATTCAGGCGTCGGTGGGGGATTACCCCGGCTTTCCGCGCCGCATCGAGCTGAACGGCGAGTCAGGAACGATCATTTTGGAAGAAGACCGCATCGTTAAATGGGAGGTGGCGGGAGACTCCGCTTACCATATTTATGAGCAGGAACCCGCGCCGGAGGTGCGCTCCCACAGTGAGGCGGGCGCGATTGACCCTTCGGGGCATGTGGCACAGCTGCGCAACTTTATCGACGCGGTGCGCGGCGAGGGGACGCTGCTGGTGGACGAGGCCGAAGGCCGCAAGGCACTGGCGCTGGTGCTGGCCGCTTACCGCTCCGCGGCCGAGGGGAAGCCCGTAGTTCTGTGACGCTTTTACCAGTAAAAC
>USCO01000048.1 GCA_900553135.1 uncultured Eubacteriales bacterium
CATCTCGGCCATGGGCACCTCGGCCTCGATGACCTGCTCGCCGCTGGCGGTGGGAGTCATACCCATGACGCGGCCGCGGCGCTTGTTCAGATCGCCGATGACGTCGCCCATGTAGCTGTCGGGCACGGTGACCTTCAGCTCGCCCACGGGCTCCAGCAGCACGGGGTTGGCCTCGGGCATGGCGGCCTTGTAGGCCAGCTGAGCGGCGGTCTTGAAGGCGATTTCAGAGGAGTCCACGGGGTGGTAGCTTCCATCATACAGCACGGCCTTCAGGTTGACCACGGGGTAACCGGCCAGAGGACCATGGACGCAGGCTTCGCGTAAACCCTTTTCCACGGCGGGGAAGAAGTTCTTGGGCACGGAACCGCCGAACACTTCCTCGGCAAAGACCATCTCTTCCTGGTCGAAGTTGGGCTCAAAGCGGATCCACACGTCACCGAACTGGCCGCTGCCGCCGGTCTGCTTCTTGTGGCGGCCCTGCTTGGACACGGTCTTGCGGATCTTCTCACGGTAGGGCACGCGGGGCGTCTTCAGCTCCACGTCCACGTTGAAGCGGCTCTTCAGCTTGGACACCAGCACATCCACCTGGATGTCGCCGGCGGCGTAAATGACCATCTGGTGGGTCTCGGCGTTGTTGACCACGGAGAAGGAGGGATCTTCCTCGTTCATGCGGTTCAGACCCTGGGCAACCTTGTCCTCCTGGCCGCGGGTCTTGGGGGCGATGGCCACGGAGTAGTTGGGCTCGGCGAAGGGGATGGGAGACAGGGAGATGACCTTACGGGGATCACACAGGGTGTCGCCGGTCTTGACCTTCTCCATCTTGCCGATGGCGCCGATGTCGCCGCAGGAGAGCTCCTTGACCTCCTCGGCCTTCTTGCCCCGCATCTGATACAGGCGGCCCAGCTTCTCGGTGTTGCCGGTGCTGGAGTCCACCAGGGACAGATCGGAGGTGATGTTGCCGGAGAGAACCTTGATGAAGGAGTACTTGCCGTACTGGTCGGAGACGGTCTTAAACACGAAGGCGCAGGGCACGCCGCCGGGAGCCACCGCGAACTCCTCCTTGGTGCCGTCGGGGGCCACGCCCTTACGCATGTTGCCCTCGGCGGGGTTGGGCATGAGCTCCACGATGTTGTCCATGAGCATCAGGGAGCCCATGGTGTTCACGGCGGAGCCGCACAGCACGGGGAACAGGGACAGCTCCCGCACGCCCTGGCGCAGGCCCTGGATCATTTCCACGTAAGTAAAGTCCTCGCCGGAGAAGAACTTGTCCATGAACTCCTCGCTGGTCTCGGCCACGGACTCCTTCAGGGCGTCGTTGAACTCGGTGATGACCTCTTCCTTGCCCTCGGGGATGTCGATCTCCACGCGCTTGCCGTTCTGCATCTCGTAGGCGCGCTTGTTGAGCACGTCGATGATGCCGGTGACCTTCTTGTTCTCGTCCCAGATGGGCACCACCACGGGAGCGATCTTGTTGCCGAAGCGCTCACGCAGGGCCTCGAAGGTGGCGTTGTAGTCGGAATTCTCCTCGTCGGTCTTGGAGATGTAGATAAAGCGGGGCATGTCCCGCTCCTCGCAGTACTTCCACGCCTTCTCCAGGCCCACGGAGATACCGTCCTTGGCGGAGCAGACGATGATGGCCGCGTCGGCCACGGTCAAAGCCTCCATCACCTCGCCGGCAAAGTCAAAGCCGCCCGGGGTGTCCAGCACGTTGATCTTACAGCCCTTGTATTCCAGGGGGGCCACGGAGGTGGAGATGGAAATCTGACGCTTGGTCTCCTCGGGGTCGTAGTCACAGACGGTGTTGCCGTCCACGGACTTGCCCATGCGGTCGATGGCGCCGGTCATATAGAGCAGGCTCTCTGCCAAAGCGGTCTTTCCGCTTCCGCCGTGACCCAGCAAGCAGACGTTGCGAATGTTTTGTACAGAATAGCTCATGTCGATTCCACTCCTTAAGTTTCAAGCATCCATGTCATATATCTGCCCAAATTGACGGGACCGATATAGTACAATCTGTTGGGTATTATATCTTAAAATATGGTTTCTGGCAACTGTTTTTTTGGCGCATAGCACACCGCCGCCCCTGTGACCGCCGGTCTTGACGTCCTGTTTTTCGTGAAAAGTGCCCAATTTTAGTAAAAACACACAAATCCAACTACAAAACAAAAAAAGCCCCGGATTTCTCCGGGGCTTTCCGTTCCAATTTTTTCTTGTCTCAGCCGCCCAATACCACCCGGCACTGGCTGCTCCAGGGGCGGGCGGGGACCTCCACCTGCTCCCCGGCGTCCTCCAGGGCCTTTATGATCTGCTCCAGGACGGAGGCGTCCACCAGGCAGGAGACCTGGCCGTTTTCCTCCACCTGCCACTCATCCAGGGCGGGCAGCAGGGCCCCCACCGACTCGGGCAGGACGTCCAGTACAAAGACGGTCTGGGTGTTGGCCGCCGCGGTGTAGGCGTCCGACTGGGGAGAGCGCTCCTGGCTGGGCACCTCCTGCTGGGCCTGGCCGCTCTGGACGGCGGGGCTGTCCTGTTTGGGCTCCTGCTGGGGCTGCTCCTGAGCGGGCTCCTGCTGGGGCAGGTCCCGGGTCTGCTGTTCCTGCTGGGGAACGCTGTCCGACTGGGGAAGCTCCTCCTGCTGGGGGGTCTCCTCCTGCTGGACGTTCTCCTGTCCCCGGTTGGCGGGGGCGGGCTGGGACTGGGAGGTGCCGCTCTGCTGGCCGGGCACCTGGCTGCTTCCGGACAACAGGCCGGGGTTGAAAGCGTACAGGCCCAGGCAGATGACGGCGCAGGCGGCAAGGCCGCCCACCGTGCGGAACCAGGGCCGCAGTCCCAGGGGCACCGGCTTCTTCTCCCGGCGGATGGCCGCCATCACCGAGGGGGCCAGGGTGTCGGGGGCGGGGGTCTCTTCCAGCTCTCCCATGAGCTGGTGCAGCTCCGTCAGCTCCCGGGCCAGGGCCCGGCACTGGGGGCAGGCTGCCAGGTGTTCCTCCAGGGCGGTCTGCTCCTGGGGCGTCAGGTCGCCGTCCAGCCCGCGGCTGATCTGCTCCAGGCTGTCTTCACAGTTCCACAGGGCCATGGCGGTCACCTTCCTTTCTTGCCTTTGCCCGGTTCTTCTATTGGGGTAGACGCTTCCGGGGCAAAAAAGTTCCCCTTGGCGGTAAGAATTTTTTTCAGGGCCAGACGGGCCCGGGCAATGCGGGATTTTACCGTCCCCGGGTCCAGGTCCAGAGCCTGGCCGATCTCCTGATAGGACAGTCCCTGCAGCTCCCGCAGCACCAGCACCTGGCGGTGGGGGTCGGAGAGGGATTGCAGCCCCTCCTCCACCGCCCGCCTGGCCTCCTGGCGCTCCAGCTGAAGGGCGGGGTCGGCCTGGTGATCGGCGGGCTCCCAGGGGCGCTCCTCGTCCTCCAGGGACCGGGCGTCCTCCACCTGGGACCTTCGTTTTCGCTTGCGCAGGTGGTCGATGCAGGCGTTGCTGGCCAGGCGGTAGAGCCAGGTGGAGAAGCTGCTGTCCCCCTTGAAGGAGGGCAGGGCCCGCCAGGCGTTGAGGAAGGCCTCCTGGGCCGCGTCCTGGGCGTCCTCGGGATTGCCCACCATCCGCAGGCAGAGACTATATACTTTGTTCTGATGGGCCAGCATCAGCTGCTCAAATGCCTCTGGGTCCCCCCGTTTGGCCCGGGCGATCAGTTCCCCTTCCTCCATCTTCTCCACCTCCTTCCCTCCCGCTTTCTTGAAAGAAAGCTTGGCAAAGAACTTTGCGGAAAACTTCGTTTTCCTTCTGTCTGATTTCAGTACCATATCCCGGGAATGGGGCTTTCCCTGTTTCAGGGCGCGGGCGGATGGGGACATCCGCCCCTACCCCCAATACGGCAGTCTTTCCGTAGGGGCCGATGTCCTCATCGGCCCGTGAGCCACCGCCAGGTTCAACAGCTTGGCACAACCCAGGCGGACCAGGTAGGAGCGGCAGGTCCAAACCTCCGCCCTGCCAGGGCCCAGTGGCCCGGAAGGAGGGGCAGACGCCACTCAGAGTTTGCCCGCCGGACGAGATTTCCCGCCGAAGGGGCCCTTCCAAAACGGCGTTTTGGTTCCTTTGCCGCCGCGGGCAAAGGAACCCGCCGCCGGGGCGGCGGAATTCCCCCAGAAACGCTGCCATATCGGTACGGGCGGATCATGTCCACCCCTACGAATGTTTCCCCGTGGGTAGGGGCCGGTGTCCTCACCGGCCCGCCCGGCGGAACTCTTTAGGTCAAATCCCGCAAAATCCCCTTGGTGACCCGGTACACGTCCTCCAGGGTGGTGATCTTCACGATCTGCTCCTTGTAGTACCCGGCGTGGGGCACGCCTTTGAGGTACCAGGCGTAGTGCCGCCGGGCCTCCAGGCAGGCGATCTTCTCCCCCTTGTTGGCGGCGGAGAGTTCAAACTGGCGCACGGCGGTGCGGCAGCGCTCCTCCAGCGGGGGCATCTCGGGGATCTCCCGCCCCTCCAGAGCAGCCTTGCACTGGGCAAACAGCCAGGGGTTTCCAAACACGCCCCGGCCGATCATGGCCATGTCCGCCCCGGTGTACTTCAGGATGCGGGGGGCGTCCTGGGCCTTGAACACGTCTCCGTTGGCCATCACGGGGATCTTCACCGCCTTTTTGACCTCCCGGATCCAGTCCCAGTTGGCCGTTCCGGCGTACATCTGGTTGCGGGTACGGCCGTGGACGGCCACGGCGGCGGCCCCCGCCTGCTCCATGGCTTTGGCAAACTCCACGCAGTTGATGGAGCCCTTGTCCCAGCCCAGGCGGAATTTCACCGTCACGGGGCAGCCCGCGCCCCGGATGACCGCCTCCAGCACCTTTACCGCCTTGTCCGGGTCCCGCATGAGGCCCGAGCCGTCCCCGGAATTTGCCACCTTGGGCACGGGGCAGCCCATGTTGATGTCGATGATATCGGCCCCGGATACCTCGTGGGCGATGGCGGCTCCCTCCTGCATGCACACGGGATCGCTGCCGAAGATCTGGGCGGCGGCGGGGTGTTCTCCCTCCCCCAGCTGCAGCAGGGGAATGGTTTTCTTATCCTGATAACACAGGGCCTTGGCGCTGACCATCTCGGTGCAGGTCAGTCCCGCCCCCTGCTCCCGGCAGATGGTGCGGAAAGCCACGTCGGTGACCCCGGCCATGGGGGCCAGGGCCAGCGGTGTTTCGATGTTGATTCCAGCAATGGATACCATGCTTCCTCCTATGGTACAGGGCGGAACAGCCGCCCGAAATATCCCCGTCATTGTATCACAGGGGGAAGTCGGTTGACAAGGCTGGGGGAAGTCATTAAAATTGGGACAAACCCTGGAAAAAGGAGAGAGAACCATGGAATTGACCACACTCAGCGCCGCCCTGGCCGGGGTGTCCGCTTACCGTTATCTCCTGGACGCCCCCCTTCTGTCCCTGGCTGGCCAGCTGCTGGCCGCCTGCGGAGAGGGCGCGGGCCAGCGCGCTCTGGAGACATACACCAAGATTTTCTATGAACTGCGCCGGGAAGGGTTCCTGGGCCTTGGGGACTGGCTGTGGGACCAGCTGCGCTACACGGAGAGCCCCTACGGCGCTCTGGTGGACCGCCAGGGCAGCGACCCCGCCCTGGAAAACGCCGCCCGGCGGGAGGTGGAGCTCTTCGCCCAGCTGGCCATGGTGCCCTGTGAGCGCTACCACCAGGCCATGAAGGCCGTCCTGCCCCCGGAGTACGCCCCGGTGGTAGACAGCCTGCCTCAGTGGGACAACAGCGCTCCCTTTGATTTTGACGCCCTCACCGCCTTTTACCGGGAAAAGGGCTGCGGCCTGTACGCCCGGTACCGGGCCTTCCTGTGGGAGGAAGGCAAGCTGGTGCCCGTGGCCGACCCGGACTGCCCCCAGCAGGTGGAGCTGCTGGGCTACGAGCAGCAGCGCAAGCAGGTGCTGGACAACACCAAGCTGCTGCTGGCGGGCCACCCGGCCAACAACGTGCTCCTCTTCGGCGACGGCGGCACGGGCAAGTCGGCCACGGTAAAGTCCATGCTGTATATGCCCGGCATGGAGGAGCTGCGCCTCATTGAGATTCAGAAGGAGAAGCTGGTGGGCATGCCCCAGCTCATCCGCTCCCTGGAGGGACGGCGGCAGAAGTTCATCCTGTTCATTGACGACCTGGCCTTTGACCAGGACGACAAGACCTACTCCTCCATGAAGACCATTCTGGAGGGCGGCCTGGAAAAGCGGCCGGTGAACGTGGCCATCTACGCCACCTCCAACCGCCGCCACCTGGTGCGCCAGAACTTCTCCGACCGGGGCACCGACGAGGTGGATGCCTTTGAGACCATCTCGGAAAAGACCGCTCTGGCCGAGCGCTTCGGCCTGCGCATCCCCTATCTCACCATGAGCAAGAAGGAGTACCTGGCCCTCATCGACCACCTGGCCGGGCTCAACGGCATCCACATGGACCGGGAGGTCCTCCACGCCAAGGCCATGGAGTGGGAGATCCGCCACGCCGGACGCACGCCCCGGGTGGCTCGGCAGTTTATCTCTACTCTGGCACTTTCGTGAAACAAAAAACGTTAGGCGATCCGTCGCCTAACGTTTTTTCTTTTGTGCGGCCGCTTTCTTGAAAGAAAGCTTGGCAAAGAACTTTTTGCGAAACTTCGTTTCGCTTCTTTGGGGCCCGTTGGTCTGTGCCATGTTGTTGAGCCTGGCGGTGGACAACGGGCCGGTGGGACACCGGCTCCTACGGAAAGTCTGTCATATTGGGGTAGGGGCCGATGTCTCATCGGCCCGCAATGTCAGGATCAGCCCCTACGGCTGGTGGCACCAGGCGCGCTGTCCGCGTCCAGCCGGACTGCTTTCTTGATGCTGCCCGGCCAGCGGCAGCGGCGGGGAAGCGGGGACAATCCGCTGCACCGCCCGCGCCGGGTTTGAGGAACGACTGCCCGGGAAGCGTCCTCCGTAATGGGGTCCGGGGACTGGCGACTGGAGTGCTGGCACTCCCCGGAGCCAGCCCCCGGCGATTCTTTGGTTCCTTTCTGATCGCTCAGAAAGGAACACCCCGGCCAAAAAAGACTTCCGCCGCCCCGGCGGCGGGCCGATAAGACATCGGCCCCTACACACAGATGCGCCTATGTCAAAACACAAAAAATCACAGGGGGCGGATGGAATCCATCCGCCCCCTGTGGCACCAACCCCGGAAAACCCGGGGAGTTTCCACTCTTGAAGCGCTCCTAAACTCGCCGAGGCGAAGCGGAGCTTCGCAGGGTGCTTTTTTGCCTACTTTTTTCACGAAAAAAGTAGGCCCAGGACCCGCTGACCCAAGGCGTGGCGGAGAAGGCCGTGGTCCATGTGGCGGTCCAGCAGAGCGCAGCGGCCCACGCCGGCCTCCAGAGCCTCCAGGCCCAGCGCCATGGGCCCCGTCAGCTCCCCGGGCAGCTCCTCGCCCTCCAGCAGGGACCGAACCTTCTTCGTGTCCATGCGCAGCAGCTCCACCTGGCGGTCCTCCCCCAGGGCCATGGAAGGCTCCCGGTCCACGAAGAAGATGAGCTGGTCCGCCTTCAGCACCTTGGCGGTCTCCAGGGCCCGGCCCTGGTCCTCCACTACGGTCACCGACGCACCCGCCCGAGCCAGGGCGCTCACGTCGCCGGACAGGTCCATGTCCCCCTGGGGACACACCACCAGGGTCTGCCCCCGCAGCTTCTCCAGCTGGGGCAGCAGCTTCTCGGCCTCCAGAGCGGGGGTCACCGAAGTCACCCGGCGGTGCAGGTCATACTCCTGCAAAAACGCCTGGACATACTCCACGTCGGTGGGGGTGTCGATATACAGGGTGCCTCGCTTCTGGCGGGTCTCCCGGCCCTTGCCGGTGAGGAGCAGCACCGTGGGCTTGTCGCTGTCCAGAACGGCCTGGCGGATGGCCTCGCCCCGGTTGGGGATGATGCGGCAGCGGGCCTTACCCTTTTCCACGTTGGGCCGGATTTCGTGGCAGATGTCCAGGGTGTCCTCCTCTCCGCTGTCCTCCTCGGTGAGGTAGACCCGGTCGCACCAGGCTCCGGCGGCCTCGCCCAGGTCGTGGCGGCGGTCGTAGGCCTTTTTGCCGGGGCAGCCAAAGACGATGGCCATGTCCCGGCCGGGGTACTCCTCCCGCACGGAGGAAAACAGGGTCTCAAAGCTGAGGCGGTTGTGGGCGTAGTCCACAATGGCGTGGATGGAGCCGTCGGCGTTGCTGTAGACCTCCATGCGCCCGGGGACCCGGGCCCGGATCAGGCCGTCGTACACCGCCTCCTCGGGCACGCCCAGCACCTCGCACAGGGCGGCGGCGCCCAGGGCGTTCTCCACGTTGAACAGCCCCGGCATGCAAAGGCGCATGCGCCGGGTGTACCGGGGAGTGCGCAGGGTGAAGAAGATGTCTCCCCCCTCCTTCTCCACCTGGGAGGCGTACACCTGGGCGTTGGGGTCCTTCTGGGAGAAGGTGACCACGGGTTTTCCGGCAGCCTGGGCGGCGGCCAGGATGCGGTCGGCGTGCTCGCTGTCCTGGTTGACGCAGCTCACGGCGGCCTGGGCGAAAATTTTCAGCTTGGAAGCGAAATAATCCTCAAAGTCCGGGTGCTCGATGGGAGAAATGTGGTCGTAGCCGATGTTGAGGAAGCAAGCGGCGGCAAAGTCGGTGCACAGGGAGCGGTGGTACTTCAAAGCCTGGCTGGACACCTCCATGGTGAGGTAGCCCAGCCCCGCCTGGGCGGCGTTGGCAAAGTGGCGCTGCAGGTCCAGGGGCTCGGGGGTGGTAAGGTGGGACTCAAAGCGCTCCACCCCGTCGTAGGTGTCGATGGAGGAGACCACCCCCGTCTCCTTCCCCTGCCACAGGTCCAGAATGGACTTGAGGTAGTAGGCGGTGGAGGATTTTCCCTTCGTGCCCGTGATGCCGATGACCTTCAGCCGGGCGGAGGGGTGGTCGTAAAACCGGTCGGCCAGAGGGGCCAGAGCCAGTCGGGTGTCGGTGATGGAAATGAGGGGCATGGGGCAGTCGGGGATGGGCTCCTGGCTGACGCAGGCCATGGCCCCCTTGTCCCGGGCCATTTGGAGAAATTCATTGCGGAAGTGGGCTCCCTTGCGGATGAACAGGGTGCCGGGGGTCACCTCGCGGGAGTCGCAGGTGACCAGGGAGACAGGGGCGGAGAGGTCCAGCGTTTGGGGAACGGGTGCGGAGAGCAGCCCCTTCTGGGCCAGCAGGTCCACATATTCTCCCAGGGTGTGGATGGACATGGGCGGTACCTCCAGTATCACTTGGTGTAGATGCGGCGCAGGGGCCGGTGGCAGGCCTGGACGCAGCGCTCGGCCAGCACGGCCATGGCGTCCACGTAGAAGGCGGGCAGGTGGTGCTGGCTGGCAAAGACGGACAGCTCGGTACAGGCCAGCACAGCGCAGTCACAGCCCTGCTCCTCCAGGTCCTGGTGCAGGGCGGCGAATTTCTCCGGGTCTCCCGCCTTGCCCGCCTTGATGTCGTCGTAGATGAGGGACATGACCTGCTTCTGGGCGGCGGGGCTGGGGACGACGGCCTGGATGCCCAGGGCGGCAAATTCTTTCTGGTAAAGGCCGGACTGGATGGTGCCGTCGGTGGCCAGGATGCCGGGGCGGCTCTTGCCCTGGGCTTTCAACAGCTTGGCCGTCTCCCGGATCATGTGCAGGATGGGGATGGAGATCTGCTCCTGGACCCGATCCAGGAAGTAGTGGGAGGTGTTGCAGGGCACCGCCAGCACGGTGCAGCCCGCTCCCTCCAGCAGCCGGGCGTCGGCCAGCAGCCGCTGGTAGACCGCCTCCTTGGCCTCGTCGGAGCCCAGGATGGCGCCGGTGCGGTCGGGCATTTGGCAGTCAGAGAAAATAAGCACCGGCAGGTGCTCCTGGTCGGAGCGGGCCCGGGTGCGGTCGATGATGTATTGATAAAAGGTATTGGTGGCCTGGGGACCCATGCCGCCGATGATACCAAGTCGGTCGTTGCTCATTCAGTTACCTCTCCGCTTTCTTGTCCGCTTTCTTGAAAGAAAGCTTGGCAAAGAACTTTGCGGGAAACTTCGTTTCCCTTCGTGCCGTTTTCACTGATGGGTGATCAGAACAGCCTTCAAACGGCTCCGGGGGCTGGTTCCGGTCCGGGCGGATGAGACATCCGCCCCTACTGGAATCTACGGTATTGCGGGTAGGGGCCGGTGTCCTCACCGGCCCGTCGTTTTCCATCCCGCCAAACAGCATGGCACCGGCCAGGCAGACCCGGCGGGAGCGCAAGTTATAAATCTCCGCCCCGCCAGGGCCCAGTGGCCCGGAAGGAGGGGCGGGAGCCACTCAGGCTTTGCCCGCCGGAAGGGGCTTCCCGCCAAAGGGGCCGGAAAAAACGGCGTTTTGGTTCCTTTGCCGCCGTAGGCAAAGGAACCCGCCCCGCAGGGCGGAACCCTCTTTAATCCTGGGGCTTCTTGTTGTACTGCTCAAAGCGCTTCATGTTGCCCAGGTGGTTCTTCCACACCCGCAGGCGGCGCTTGAAGGAGGCGTCCCCGGAGTAGACCAGGGAGTGGTGATCGGCTCCAGCCTTGATGAGAGCCTTCATCTCCTGGTGGTACTTCTTGGGGGTGAAGTCAAAGGCCACCTTCCGGGGCACCATGCGCCACAAAGAGCGGTTCTTGGCCACCACCAGGGGCAGGTCGCGCTCCTCCACCCGGTCCTCCACCACCAGCTTGGCAATATTATACCCCGCGCCGGTGACATAGTAGTTGCTGCGGCCCTGGCGGCAGTTGATCTCAAAGGCCTTGTACTTGCCGTCCCGCTGGTCGTACTTGATGTCAAAGTTGGAGAAGCCGGTGAAGTGCAGGTCCTCCAGCAGGGCGCGGATCTTCTCGCACAGGCCCTCGTCGTGCTCGGTGAGGATGACGGCGTGGTTGCCGATGCCGTGGGGGGAGTGCTCCTCCAGCAGCACGTGACCCAGGCACATGAGCTTCACCTTGCCGTTGCGGTCGGAGTAGTTGGTCAGCACCCGCATGTAGGTGTCGTCCCCGGGGATGAACTCCTGGAGCACCATGTGGTCGGGGTAACCGGCGGCGTACACCTGGTCCAGGGCGGCAAGCAGCTCCTCCCAGGTCTGGCAGATGTACACCTTGGCCAGCTCATGGACGCCGCAGGCCCAGTAGGCCACCGAGTCGGCGGGCTTGGCGATGTAGGGCGGGCCCCAGGGCAGGGTGAAGTCGTGGCCCATGGACTTGTCGTAGATAAAAGTGGCGGGGTGGTCGATGCCGTGGCGGTCGCACAGCTGGTAGAACTTCTCCTTGTTGATGAGGGTGTCCAGCAGCTCCCCGTCGATGTAGGGGGCAATGACGTTTTCGGGCAGCTGGTCCTTGCAGTGGGCGGCCAGCTGCACATAGCTGTCTCCGCAGCCCAGCAGGACGATCTTCTTGTCGGGGAACTCGGCGGCCACAGCGGCGGCGTTGCGGCGGAAGGCGTCGGCGCTCTCGTTGTCGGGGCACACCCGGTAGTCGATGATGGCGCTGTCATGGCAGGGGAAGGAGGGGTACTTGCCGTAGGCAATACTCTTTACCCCATAGGCCTCGTGAAAGGCCCGTGCTACGCTGTATACATTGATGTCGCCGCCGAAGAGCAGCGGCTGAAAGGGCAGGTCGTTCATGGTGGAACACTCCTTCAAATTCCAATCAAAATCCTTATTTCAATTATTTCAATTCCAGCTCCATGCCCCGGGCAAAGAGGGGGTCCAGGTCAAAGGTGGCCAGGTCCCCGGCGGAGCAGCGCAGGTCGGTGACGTTGAGAATGGTCTCGTTGGCGCCGATGGAGCCGATGATGCGGGCCTTCTGGTCCCCGATGCGCACGGTGCGGTTTTTCTGCCGCCGCCACTTGCGCCACAGGGCGAAGAACCCCGTCTCCCGGGGCCGCTCCACCCCAAAGCCGTTCTGGTAGCCCACGGGCAGCACCGCCACCCGGGTGGGCCGCTTCAGGGTGACCAGCTTTCCCGCCCCCACGGTGTGACCCTTGGGCAGCCAGCGCACCTCGGTGATGGGGGCCTGTCCATAGCCCACGGTCTTTAGCCCGTCCCCGTTGGTGCGGCGGCAGCGGCCCAGAATGGCCGACCCGGCCCGCACCGCGTCCAGGCGGGCGGCGTCAAAGTGCATCAGGGCAAAGGACCCGGCGGCGTGGACCATCCCCGTCTCAAAGCCCGCCTGGTGGATGGCGTCCAGGATCTGGCCGAACTGGTCCAGCTGGCGCCCCACCTCGTTGTCCTTGAGGGAGACGGCGTGAAGTTGGGTATAGATTCCCGACAGGGCCACATTGGGCAGGGAGCGGTAGGCCAGCAGGATCTTCTCCGGCTCTCCGGCCAGAAATCCCCCAAAGCCCAGACCGGTGTCCACCTGGATGTGGGCCTCGGCCACGGTGGAGCGGTTCTCCGCCACGGCGTTGAGGGCCAGACCCGTGTCCACGGAGGACACGGTGCACACCACGTTCAGGTCCACCAGCTGTTCCAGCTCCTCCCGGTCCACGGTGGAGCGCAGCATGAGGATCTCCTCGTCCTCAAAGCCGTTCTCCCGCAGCTGCCGGGCCTCCTCCACCGTGCCCACGGCAAAGCGGCCCACGCCGTTGTCCCGCAGCAGGCGGGCCAGACACACGGCCCCCAGGCCGCTGCCGTTTCCGGTGAGCACCCCGTACAGGGCGGCTCCCTGGGCCCGGTCCTTCAAAACGGACATGTTGTTTCGTACCGCTGCTTTCTCAATGACCAGCTTGCGCATGGCGGATGGCTCCCTTCTGTCTGTGTCGGGATGGGGACAAATGTCCCGAGTAAGATATTTTATCACTCCTGGGGGAAAAAGGCAACGGAAAGGGCCCCCTTCCACCCCGGATCAGAATAGGATTTCCCAAAGGTTTACAAAAAATTTTCAATTTCTCTCCCGCCCCCGCCGGGCCTGGATTTTCCAGGGTCCAAAGGCGTGGCGCACTTGTGCGAAAGGGGAAAAAATGCTACAATAATATAATTCACGAAAATGATTCTCATGGATTTTGGGAGGAGCACATGGAACGCAACACCACCACCATTTCTCAGGCGGAAATTGACCGCCAACTGGACTTTTGCCGCCAGATCGCCCAGATGAACGCCGATGCGGGGGAGACCCCTCTGGCCTTTGTGGACACCTACGGGTGCCAGCAGAACGAGGCCGACTCCGAGCGCATCCGGGGCTATCTGCGCACGATGGGCTTTGACTTCACCGACGACGAGGAGCAGGCCCGCATCATCGTCATCAACACCTGCGCCATCCGGGAGCACGCCGAGCAGCGGGTGCTGGGCAACCTGGGCGCGCTGGTCCACGTGAAGCGCCGCCACCCCGACCAGATCATCTGTCTGTGCGGCTGCATGGCCCAGGAGCCCCACGTGGCCCAGAAGATCCGGGAGTCCTTCCGCCACGTGGACCTGGTCTTTGGCCCCCACGTGCTGTGGAAGTTCCCCCAGTTTATCCACACCCTGCTCACCAGCCGGGGCCGCATCTTCCAGATCCCCGACGAGGCGGGCTCCATTGCCGAGGGCATTCCCGTCGTGCGCCAGGACAGCGTCAAGGCCTGGGTGTCCATCATGTACGGCTGCAACAACTTCTGCTCCTACTGCATCGTGCCCTACGTCCGGGGCCGGGAGCGCTCCCGCAAGGCGGAGGACATTCTCGCCGAGGTGGAGTCCCTGGTGCAGGAGGGCTACAAGGACATTACTCTCCTGGGCCAGAACGTGAACTCCTACGGCAAGGACCTGGACGAGCCCATGGACTTTGCCGACCTGCTGGAGCGGGTCAACGCCATTCCCGGGGACTTCCTCATCCGCTTTATGACCTCTCACCCCAAGGACGCCACCCACAAGCTCTTTGAGACCATGGCCCGGTGCGAAAAGGTGGCCCCCGTGCTCCACCTGCCCTTCCAGGCGGGCAACGACCGGATTTTGAAGGTGATGAACCGCCGCCACACCCGGGAGGAGTATCTGGCCAAGATTCGGGACCTGAAGGCCCTCATCCCCGACATCGTGCTCACCTCCGACGTCATCGTGGGCTTCCCCGGGGAGACTACGGAGGAGTTTGAGGACACCCTGAAGGTGCTGGAAGAGGTGCGCTTTGACGCCCTGTTCACCTTCATCTACTCCCCCCGTGTGGGCACCCCCGCCGCCAAGATGGAGGACCCCATGTCCCGGG
>USCO01000049.1 GCA_900553135.1 uncultured Eubacteriales bacterium
GGTCACCGACGTGCAGAAGAACAAGGGCGGCAAGTATATGCACACCGGCAAGCTGGTGGAGGGCACCCTGAAGCTGGGCGACACCGTCTCCGCCTCCATCGACCTGAACCGCCGCAAGGCCGTCATGCGCGCCCACTCCGCCACCCACCTGCTGGATAAGGCGCTGCGCACCGTCCTGGGCGACCATGTCCACCAGGCCGGTTCTCTGGTGGAGGAGGACCGCCTGCGCTTCGACTTCACCCACTTCTCCGCTCTGACCGCCGAGGAGCTGGCCAAGGTGTCCGCCATGGTCAATGAGGCCGTGCTGGAGGGCTACGACATCGTCACCGAGGAAATGCCCATTGAGCAGGCCAAGCAGAAGGGCGCCATCGCCCTGTTCGGCGAGAAGTATGGCGACACCGTCCGCGTGGTGGACATGGGCAGCGGCTACTCCGTGGAGTTCTGCGGCGGCACCCACCTGGACAACACCGCCAAGGTGGGCGTGTTCCACATCTCCAGCGAGTTCTCCGTGGCCAGCGGCGTGCGCCGTATCGAGGCGACCACCGGTAAGGCCTCTCTGGACGTGATGAACCGCAACCAGGAGATGCTCTTCCAGGCCGCTGCCGCTCTGAAGGCCAAGCCCGGCGAGCTGCGGGAGAAGGCCGAGCAGACCATGCTGGAGGTCAAGACCCTGCACCAGATGGTGGAGAAGTTCAAGGCCAAGGAGTCTGCCGGCGAGGCCGACCGCTTCCTCTTCGGCGCCCGCCAGGTGGGCGAGCTGAAGGTCCTCACCGCCACCATCGCCGAGGCCGACGCGGGCAAGCTGCGCCAGATGGGCGACATGCTCCGGGACAAGGCTCCCAACGTGGTGGCTGTCCTGGCCACCGTCAACGGCGAGAAGATCACCTTTCTGGCCGTGTGCGGCAAGGAGGCCGTGGCCAAGGGCATCAAGGCCGGCGAGATCATCAAGAACGTCACCGCCATCTGCGGCGGCAAGGGCGGCGGTAAGCCCGACAGCGCCATGGGCGGCGGCACCGATGTGCTGAAGCTGGACGACGCTCTGGCTTCTATCGACGATTTTGTTGCTGGAAAGCTGGGGATTTAAGGAAAAGTAAGGCTTTGAATCCACAGCGTCGTCCAGCTTCCGGGGTCCCCCGCCGGAGCCCAACGAAGTGGGTCCGGTGGGGAGAGGAGGAGCAAGGGAGCGCACACAGTTTTCTCCGGCAGGAGGAAACGGAGTGAAGCGGACTTTGCGACAACGAGGACGACGCTCTGGCTTCCATCGACGACTTTGTTGCCGGTAAGCTGAACTAAACCGCGTATCAAAAAGGACGGCCTCCGGGCCGTCCTTTTTTGCTTTTTCCTGCAACACTTTCCGCCCCTCCATCGTGTAGAGAATAGAACAGCAAAAGGAGGTGTCCGAAATGAACAGCCCACGCAGCGGGGAGGATGTGGCCGCCCTCTACCGCCGCCATGTGTCCATGGTGTATCAGATCTGTCTGATGTTGCTGAAAAACGTGCCCGATGCGGAGGATGCCACCCAAACGGTCTTTCGCAAGGTGATGGAATACGAGAAACCCTTCCGGGACCCGGAGCACGAGAAAGCCTGGCTCATCGTCACGGCGCGGAATGAGTGCCGGGACCAGCTGAAGCACTGGTGGCGCAGAAACCGGGAAAGCCAGGACGCCTTACAGCGCATGCACTGTGAGCCGCCTCGGGAGGACGGGCTGAAGGAGCTGGTGTGGAGCCTGCCGGAACAGGACCGGATGGTGCTGTACCTGTGCTATTACCAGGGCTATACCGCCCAGGAGGTGGCCCAGCTTCTGGGCAAAAAGCCTGCCACCATCCGCTCCCGGCTGGCCCGGGCACGCAGCAAGCTGAAATTGAAAATGGAGGCGGAAGGATATGAAATCCCGTGATTGGAACCAGATTTTTGAAGAATTTTCCCCCACTTCCCAGCAGGAGCAGGCCATGCTGGAGGGGCTCCTCTATGAGCCCCGGAAGAAAAGGACCCTGAAACCCATGAGAAAGACGGCGGTGGTGCTGGCAGCGGCCGCCCTGCTGCTTCTGGCCTGCGCCTTTACGGTGGCCGTGGGGCTGGACGGGCGCTTTTTGGCCTATTTTGGGGCAGGGGAGGAGGAGGCCCCCCTGGTGTCCGGCGGCGTGGCAGAGGTGGACCACAGCTTCCGTTATTCGGACGGCTGGACAGTCACCGTGGAACAGGTGCTGGCCGACCGTTACTCCCTGGCCGTCCTGACGGAGGTCATAGCCCCGCAGGGAACTGTGCTGGACGGAGAGAGCTACTTCCTGGAGCTGGGAGTGGAACTGCCCCCCGCGGTGCAAATCCGGCCCGCCGCCAGCGGCTGGGGTTACGGCCCGGTGATTTTGGAGGATGAGGACCCGGCAGACAACCGCCTTACCTTCCTGACCACCAAAGGCGTTGGGGAGCTGGGGGCCGAGACTCTGCTGGGACAGAGGGTGACCCTAACTCCCCAGTGGCTGCAGGAGAGCGGTGGGAAAAAGCTGAGTGTGGACTTCTCCGGGGAGGAACAAAGCTGCACCGTGGAGCTGCCCCAGCAGGACGGGGGCAGGACCTACGCCCTGAACGATACCATCCAGGTGGACGGGGAGGAGTGGACCCTGAAGGAGCTCTATCTCTCGCCCATCAGCCTGGCCTTCACCCTGGAGCGGGAGAACGCGGAAACGCAAAAGTGGGAGCTTTCTGAGATGACCAGCATGGAGGAAGAAGCGGTGCTGCACCTGGCAAGTGGCGAAGAGGTGACCCTGCGGCGAGTGGTGTCTCAGACCCAGGACCAGGAGACGGGCGCGGTGCGCTGCGTGTTCCAGACGGACCAGGTCCTGGAACCGGAGAATGTGACCTCCATTACCATCCTGGGCCAGACCTTTTCCCTGGTGGAACTGACCGCGGCGGAGGGCTGAGAAGATTGCCCATTGCAATTTTGTCAAAATGGGGTACAATGGTCTTACTTGACAAACAAAGGAGGTTTATCCATGTCCGATTGTCTGTTCTGTAAGATCGCAAACGGCCAGATCCCGTCCAACAAGGTCTATGAGGACGAAACGGTCTATGCCTTTTACGACATCGAGCCCCAGGCGCCCACCCACTTCCTGGTGATTCCCAAGGCTCACATCGGCTCCGTGGCCGAGATCACCCCGGAGAACGCCACCGTGGTGGCCCACATCTTCGCCGTCATCTCCAAGGTGACCAAGGAGCTGGGCCTGGAGAGCTACCGGGTGGTCTCCAACATCGGCGAGCAGGCGGGCCAGTCTGTGCCCCACCTGCACTTCCACGTGCTGTCCGGCCGCGATATGACCTGGCCTCCGGGCTAATGGCCTGCGAGCCGATTCCCGCCCCACGGGGGCGGCGGCGCATTTGCGCCGTGAATTCGGAGCCTGTAGGCGGAGAATTCCCGCAGGGCGGATTCACTCCGCCCGAGGATGGATGATCCGGGACCCCAATGGGGCCTGCCCCATTGGGAAGAGCAGGCGGGTCAGTCTGTGCCCCACCTGCACTTCCATGTGCTGTCCGGCCGTGATATGACCTGGCCTCCGGGCTAATCGCCTAACACGCAACAAAAAACGGGACGCTGTAGAATACAGCGTCCCGTTTTTGTCAAAAAAATCAGCTTTGCTTCTCGGCGGCCAAAAAGACCGAGGGGTGTTTTTGATAGGTGGCCAGGCTGACCAGAACCAGAGCCAGGCCGCAGGCGATGGTGCCCGGCACGGCGGAGCCCAGACCGAAGGGCTCGCCCGCCAGCTTCCAGCCCACGCACACCACAAAGCCCGCGATCATGCCGGACAGGATGCCGGGGGTGGTGGCCTTCTTCCAGAACAGGGCGGCAAAGGCGGGAATGCCCGCGGCGGCGGCGTAGAAGCTCCAGGCAAACATGAGGATGTTATAGGCGTTTTTGATGTACAGGGCGATGACCAGCGCCCCCAGGGGCAGGATGATGGAGAAAATGCGGGAGAGCTTGATCTCGTTGTGCTCCGACATATCGGGACGCAGAGTCTTGCCGATGTCGTGGACACAGGTCTGCACCGAGACCAGCAGATAGCTGTCGGCGGTAGACATAATGACCGAGATGATACCGGCCAGCGCCAGACCGGTGAGACCCACGGGGAGGATAGTGATGGCCAGGGCGGGCACCACCGCGTCGGTGGAGCCGTACTGGGCCAGCACCTCGTCGCCCACGATCTGGTGGGCCACCACGCCCATGAAGTAGACCAGGATGATGGTCACGCCGTATACCGCGGTGCCCAGGAACATGCCCCGCTTGGCAGCCCGGCGGTCCTTAGCGGCAAAGGCACGCTGCCACATCTCGGCGCCCGCCATGGTAAAGACCAGATAGGTGACGATGTCGCCCAGAATGCTGCCGTCCACATAGGGCTTGATGAGGGCCGGGTCCAGATTCAGGGCGAAGGTGGAGAAGCCGCCCACACTGCGCAGGGCGCTGACGGGGATGAGGATGTAGACAAAGATGATGAGCATGTAGAACTGGAGCACATCGGTGTAGACCACGCCGAACAGGCCGGAGGTGGCGGTGTACACCATGAACACGATGCAGGCGATGAGGGCGCCCGTCTCGTAGGAGATGCCCACCTCGCCGCTGAGCATCTGGATGATGGTAGCCGTAGCGGTGACCTGAGAGGCCACGGTGCCCATCATGGCAAAGGCGATGAGAACGGAGAGAATGAGCTTTGCGTGCTTGCCGAAGCGGCGTTCAAACAGCTCGGGAATGGAGGTCAGGCCGTATTTCATGCCGATATCAGAAATTTTCCCGGCGATGCCGGAGAAAATGAACATTCCAAGCAAGTAAGGCAGGGCGGTGAGAATGGCTTTGAAGCCGTCGGTGTAGGCCACGCCGGCCCGGCCCATCAGTCCGCTGCCGCCGATGATGGTGGCGCAGACGGTGGCCATGAGAACCAGGGGACCGAAGGAGCGTCCGGCCACGTAGTAGTCGCCGGTATTTTTGATGCGTTTGACGGAGTAGACGCCCACCAGTACCATGATGATGAGGTAAGCGCCGATGATGAGCAGGTCGATGATGTGCAGTTGACTGTGATCCATAGGGCAGTGTCCTCCTTTGCCGGTGAAGTGTTGCGGGTAAAACGGGGCCAAAGGCGGAGAGACGCATCCTGCCGGACCGGGAGATCAGGTCCGCGGTCTATGGGGGAAGGGCACGCGCTCCGCGGGACGAGGGTACCTCGCTGTCCATTGGGTTCACCTCCTTTCCAAGGTTTTTGTATAAAGAAAAATGTTAGATTTCTGATTTCCTGTTTCGGATAGAAGCTATCAGCCGGTAGACCGCGCCGCCGGCCAAATAGGCCAGCATGTCCCAGGGGTCGCACACCGCCCCCGGCTTCCACAGAGGGGCCAGCACCTCCCACACCAGACCGCAGCCCAGCAGAAGCAGGGCGGACAGCCACCAGGAGCGCAGGGGCGGCAGTCTGCCCAGGTCCAGCAACAGGTTGACCCAGGCCAGGATAGCCAGCCCCGCCCAAATATCGTTGGCGTAGCAAACCAAAAACCAGCGCAGCCACCCCTGGGCGGCGGATTGAAGCGCCAGTTTATTTGTCACATAGAACACAGCAGCCAGCCCCAGCAGGAACAAATTCCAATTGCGCGCTCTCATAGAAACGACAAAATGAGAACAGCGCAGATGACCCCCAGAATCACCGCACCCACGGTGGCGCCGAAGGACATGCCGTGCTTTTCCTCCCGTTTAGGCGCGGGAGGTGCGGCGGGCTGATCCATGAGCTGGGAGAGGGGCGCATCCCCCGTGGGGTCCGGGCAGACGCGGAAATTGCTGGGCTGATAAAATGTTTGCTGAAGCTTGTGAGCCTGCTCCAGGGTGAGCCCCCGGAAGAGGATTTGGGGCGCGTTGGCGGCCACGGCGCGGATGTCCTCCCGGGTATAGCCGGAGGGGAGCGGAAAGGCGGGGGTGTGGCCGGACTGGGTGCAGATTTCATACAGCGTCTGGATGCTGTCATCAAAGCGCAGGGGGCGCTCCAGCACCAGGGTATAGCAGGGGGTATCGTCTTCCAGTTTTTTCCCGCACTGGGGACAAAAGACGCTGCCCACAGGGACGTGGGCGCCGCAGTGGGCGCAATACACAGAGTCGGAGGGCTGAGAGGGCTCTCGTCCCAGCAGCAGCCATTCGGGGGAGACCGCCAGGATCTGACACATCTGGGCCACATAGGACACGTCCGGGTTGGTCTGGCCGCTCTCCCACTTGCTCACCGCCTGGCGGGAGACCCCCAGACGTTCTCCCAGCTGCTCTTGGGAAAGATGGGCCCGTTTTCGGGCCTGGGTGATGCGTTCGTTCAGTTCCATCGCTCTTTCTCCTTTTCGTTCCATTTGTGTCTTCAACATAGAAAACGGGGAAAATCTTGACAAGAAAAAGAAGCTGGAACTTTGTCAACCAAAGGTTGACAAGGGCAGAAAAAGCCGTTTTTCTTACAAGATGGACAGAATGAGAATGGCGCAGATGACCCCCAGAATCACAGCGCCCACCGTGGCGCCGAAGGTCATGCCCTGCTTTTCCTCCGTCTCGCTTTTGGAAGAAGCAATAGGGGCGATGGAGGGCTGCTCCATGAGCTGGGAGAGGGGCGTGTCTCCCGTGGCGTCCTGGTAGATGCGCAAGTTATCGGGCTGCATAAATTTTGGAGGAATGGCGCTGGCCTGCTCCAGGGTAAGTCCCCGGAAGAGGATTTGGGGTGCGTTGGCGGCCACAGCGCGGATGTCCTCCAGCGTATAGTTGGCAGGGAGGGGGAAGGCGCGGACGTATCCCGAATCACGGCAGATCCGGTAGAGGGCCTCGATGCTCTCTTCGGCGTAGAGGGAGTGCTCCAGAACCAGGGCGTAACCGGGAATGGAGCCGCTCAGTCTGCGCCCACACTTGGGACAAAAGCTGCTGTCCTCCTGGATGGGAGCGCCGCAGCCGGGACAGGCGGGGGGCTGAGGCTGGGTGCCGAAGAGGAGATAGTCGGATGTCACCTGAAACTGGCGGCACAGGGCGGCCAGCTGCACGGCGTCGGGGGAGGCCAGGCCGCTCTCCCAGCGGAGCACATCGTCTTCAGAGACCTGGATGGCCTGGGCCAGTTCCTGGGGAGACAGACCGGCTTTCTGCCGGGCCTGGGTGATGCGTTGGGAGATATTCATAAAATCGACCTCCTGTATGGTTCACTTTATTATCATTTTACCATATCCCGGCCGGGGACGCAAGGCGCGGCCTGTGGGGTTGACACGGCGGGGAGGGGATGATAATATAATAACCTGTAAGCGCGAAGAGCGGAAAAAGTAGCGTCCTACCCAACAAACAGAGAGGGCCCTTCACCGGCTGAAAGGGGGCCTGGGTTGGCGGATGTGAAGTGCGTCCGGGAGCGCGGCGGGTAATTCCGCCCGAATCGGCCCCGTTAACGGCCGGAAAAGTGAGAAATGAGAGTGGAACCGCGAGTAACATCGCCTCTTATGCCGCGTGGCCGGTATAGGGGGCTTTTTTCATCCCCCGGACGGGCCATAGCACTCACAAGGGGGCATCCCAACCATGTTCAAAGCACTTAACGAGACCCTGGAGGCCTACCAGCGCCGGGACCCTGCCGCCCGGTCCAAGCTGGAGATCCTGCTGCTCTATCAGGGGGTCCACGCCACCCTGTATCACCGCCTGGCCCACTGGCTATACTGCCATAACCGGCGCTTTTTGGCCCGGTGGGTATCCCAGTGGAGCCGGTTCTGGACCGGCATCGAGATCCATCCCGGGGCCAAGATCGGCCGCCGCTTTGTCATCGACCACGGCATGGGCATCGTCATCGGCGAGACCGCCGAGGTGGGAGACGACTGCCTCATCTACCACGGCGTCACCCTGGGCGGTACCGGTAAGGACCAGGGCAAGCGCCACCCCACCATCGGAAACAATGTGCTCATCGGCTGCGGGGCCAAGATCCTGGGCCCCTTCAAGGTGGGAGATAACTCCCGCATCGCGGCAAACTCCGTGGTCCTCAGCGAGGTGCCGGAGAACGCCACCGCCGTAGGCATCCCCGCCCAGATCGTGCGCATCGCCGGAAAAGCCACCCACTACGCCGACGAGGTGGACCAGACCAGCGTGGAAAACCCCGTGGAGGAAAAGCTGGAGGCCCTGGCCGCCCGGCTGGACCTGGTGGAGCGTCTGCTGGACCAACAGTACCAGGAAGGCAAATTGAAGTTGGAACGATAATCACCATAATTTTACCATACAACAGGAGGAAGCAATATGCTGCTGTATAATTCTGCCACTCATAAGAAGGAAGAGTTCACCACCCACACCCCCGGCCGGGTGGAGATGTACACCTGCGGACCCACGGTGTACCATTTTGCCCATATCGGCAACCTGCGTTCCTACATCATGGAGGACGTGCTGGAGAAGTTCCTGCGCTACTCCGGCTATGATGTAAACCGGGTCATGAACATCACCGACGTGGGCCACCTCAGCTCCGACGCCGACACCGGTGAGGATAAGATGCTCAAGGGCGCCAAGCGGGAGCACAAGACCGTCATGGAGATCGCTCAGTTCTACACCGACGCCTTCTTCTCCGACTGCGCCAAGCTGAACATCAAGACCCCCGATACCGTCCAGCCCGCCACCGGCTGCATCGACGAGTATATCAAGATCGTCTCCGGCCTGCTGGACAAGGGCTACGCCTATGTGGCGGGAGGCAACGTGTACTTCGATTCCTCCAAGCTGGAGCGCTACTACATCTTCAACGACCACAACGAGGAGGACCTGGCTGTGGGCGTGCGTGAGGGCGTGGAGGAGGACTCCAACAAGCGCAACAAGAACGACTTTGTGCTGTGGTTCACCAAGTCCAAGTTTGAGGACCAGGCCCTGAAGTGGGATTCCCCCTGGGGCGTGGGCTATCCCGGCTGGCACATCGAGTGCTCCGGCATCTCCCTAAAATATAACGGAGAGTACCTGGACCTGCACTGCGGCGGCATCGACAACGCCTTCCCCCACCACACCAATGAGATCGCCCAGTCCGAGTCCTACCTGGGCCACCCCTGGTGCAAGCAGTGGTTCCATGTCCACCACCTGAACACCAACAGCGGCAAGATGTCCAAGTCCAAGGGCGAGTTCCTGACCGTCTCCCTGCTGGAGGAGAAGGGCTACGATCCCCTGAGCTACCGCTTCTTCTGCCTGCAGAGCCACTACCGCAAGGGCCTGGTGTTCTCCTGGGAGAACCTGGACAACGCCCAGGGCGCTTACCAGAAGCTCATCCGCCGCATCGCCGCCCTGAAGGAGGGCGGAGAGCCCGACCAGGCCGTGGTGCAGGAGTTCCGGGAGAAGTTCCTCCAGCAGGTGGGCAACGACCTGAACACCTCCATGGCCGTCACCCTGCTGTACGATGTGCTGAAAGCCAAGACCGACGACGCGACCAAGCTGGCCGTGCTGGCCGACTTTGACCAGGTGCTGTCTCTGTCCCTGCTGGAGCAGGCCGCCAAGGTCCGCCAGGAGCAGGCCGCCCAGAAGACCACCAGCGACGGCGGCTACACCGTCACCGGCGAGGGCGATGCCGAGATCGACAAGCTGGTGCTGGAGCGGGGCCAGGCCAAGAAGGCCAAGGACTTTGCCCGTGCCGACCAGCTGCGGGATCAGCTGAAGGCCATGGGCGTGGAGGTCACCGACGTCCCCGGCGGCGCCACCTGGAAGCGCGTGTAATTGAAATCCCCAAAGGACCGCTGCAATGCAGCGGTCCTTTTTTGGTTTTCGCAGAAAAGAGAGGATACTTTCCATATTTCTGGAGAATCTAGTGGTATCCTTCCAAAATGGTCTGATTTTGTGCAGGGGAGAACGATTCTACCGGAAATGAGAAAGAAAATGAAAAATATCGTTGACAATGGCAGAGGGTCGTGCTAGAATAATATCGATCACTAATGAGAATAATTCTTATTAATAAACGAGGAGGACACTACTATGCCTGAACTGAAGGGAAGCAAGACCGAGCAGAACCTGTGGACCGCCTTTGCCGGGGAGTCCCAGGCCCGCAACAAGTACACCTACTTCGCCTCCAAGGCCAAGAAGGACGGCTATGTGCAGATCTCCAAGATCTTCGAGGAGACCGCTGCCAACGAGAAGGAGCACGCTGAGATCTGGTTCAAGCTGCTGGGCGGCATCGGCTCCACCGCCGAGAACCTGGAGGCCGCTGCTCAGGGCGAGAACTACGAGTGGACCGACATGTATGCCACCATGGCCAAGGAGGCCAAGGAGGAGGGCTTTGACCACATCGCCTTCCTGTTCTCCGAGGTTGCCAAGATCGAGAAGGAGCACGAGGAGCGCTACCGCAAGCTGCTGGCCAATGTCCAGGGCGGCCTGGTCTTCTCCCGCGACGGCGATATGATCTGGCAGTGCAGCAACTGCGGCCACATCCACGTGGGCAAGCAGGCCCCCGAGGTTTGCCCCGTGTGCGCCCATCCCAAGGATTACTTCCAGCTGAAGGCCGAGAACTATTAATTCACTCGCAAAAGAGGCCGCGCTTGAGCGCGGCCTCTTTTTTGCCCAAATGGGGGAGAAAGGGCCCCGGGGTTGCCAAAAAGGGGGCCGTCTGATATACTGTAAGTGCGTGGAATCAAAAAAGGAGTTGTTATTTTGTTATCCCTGTTCACCCCGAAGCGCTGCGGCATGGCCCTGTTGGGCAGCGCCATTCTAGCCTTCGGCTTGTACAACGTGCATGCCCTCTCCGGCGTGACGGAGGGCGGCGTGCTGGGCATGACCCTGTTTTTGCGCCACTGGCTGGGAGTGTCCCCGGCGGTGTCCGGCCTGGTGATGAACGCCGCCTGTTATCTCATGGGTTGGCGGCTGCTGGGCCGGGAGTTTATCGCCTACTCCATTGTGGCAGGGGGCGGATTCTCCATCTTTTACGCCATCTGCGAGCAGTTTGACCCCATCTGGCCCCAGCTGGCCCAGTACCCCCTTCTGGCGGCGGTACTGGGAGCCCTGTTTGTGGGCGTGGGGGTGGGACTCAGCGTCCGGGCAGGAGGCGCCCCCGGCGGGGACGATGCCCTGGCCATGAGCATCTCCGCCCTGGCCCATTGGAACATCCAGTGGGCTTACCTGTTCACAGACCTGGTGGTGCTGGCCCTGTCGGCGACCTATATCGACATAGAGCGTTTGGGCTGTTCTCTGGTGACGGTGATGCTCTCCGGACAGCTCATCGGCTTTGTCCAGCGGGTGGGCCAGCCGAAAAAGACGCCTGCCCCCGAAGGAAACGGATAAGGCAAGAGAGCGGGACCAATCGGCGATTCCACGCGGTCCGAGAAGAAAAAAGCGCCCCTGTGCTTGGCACAGGGGCGTTTTCTTTGTCATTACAGAACCTTGCTGAGGAAGGCCTGAGTACGGGGATTCTGAGGATAGTCAAAGAGCTGGGCGGGGAAGTTCTGCTCCAGAATGGCGCCGCTGTCCATGAAAATGACCCGGGTGGCCACCTCGCGGGCAAAGCCCATCTCGTGGGTGACAACGGCCATGGTCATGCCTTCCTTGGCCAGATCCCGCATCAGGTCCAGCACCTCGCCTACCATCTCGGGGTCCAGGGCGGAGGTGGGCTCGTCAAAGAGCATGACCTCGGGCTCCATGGCCAGAGCACGGACGATGGCGATGCGCTGCTTCTGGCCGCCGGAGAGCATGTTGGGGTACTCGTCCGCCTTGTCGGCCAGACCGATGCGCTCCAGCAGTTTCATGGCCTGAGCGTCGGCCTCGTCCTGCTTCTTCAGACCCAGCTGGACGGGGGCCAGGGTGATGTTCTTCTTCACCGTCATGTGGGGGAAGAGGTTGAAGTGCTGGAACACCATGCCCATCTTCCGGCGGTGGAGGTTGATGTCCACCTTCTTGTCGGTGATGTCCACACCGTTGAAGTAGATGTGTCCGCTGGAGGGGACCTCCAGCAGGTTCAGGCACCGCAGCAGGGTGGACTTGCCGGAACCGGAGGGGCCGATGATGGCCACCACCTCGCCCTTCTGGATGGAGAGGGAGCAGTCGTTGAGGGCCTTCACCGCTCCGTGGTTGTATTCCTTGATGACGTGCTCCACACGGATGAGCTCAGCGCTTGTCGCCACGACGCATTCTCCTTTCAATGGCCTCAATGGCCTTGCTGGCGGGGAAGTTGATGCAGAAATAGATGATGGCAGCCAGGACCAGGGGACCCACTGCGATGTAGGAGTTGGTGATGACCGTCTTAGCGCCCCACATCAGGTCGTAAACACCGATGACGGAGCAGATGGAGGACTCCTTCACCATGGTGACCACCTCGTTGGCCAGGGCGGGGAGTACATTTTTCACGGCCTGGGGCAGCACCACCAGACGCATGGACTGCCACTGGGACAGACCCAGGGAACGGGCGGCCTCGGTCTGGCCGGAATCCACCGCCAGAATACCGGCCCGGAAGATCTCGGCCACATAGGCGGAGCTGTTCAGCGCCAGAGCCACTACGCTGGGAATAAACAGATCCAGACGCAGGAAGCCGAAGATGGTCAGCTTGGGCACCGTAATAAAGGAGAATACACCCAGATAGATGATGTACAGCTGCACCAGCATAGGCGTAGAGCGGAAGATGGCGATATAAGCCCCGGAGATACAGCGGATGATGCGGCTCTTACTCAGCCGCATCAGAGCCAGCAAAAGGGCGGGGATAATAGCCAACAGCACCGCCACGATGGAGAGCATCAGGGTGTACTTCACGCCCTGCACAAAGTAGAAGGTGTACTTGGGCAGGAAGGTGAAGTTGATAAAGCTGGCGGGCCCGGGATCGGTAAACATTTGGAGGAAGGATTCAAACATAGTTGTACTCCCTTATCATAGTTAAGAATCCCAATACCCAGCCGTGCAAAGCCCCTTTCGGGGCTTTGCACGGCAAGTAAAGTCAGACGAAATTTACTGAGCCTGGGAAACCAGGTCGTTGGCCTGCTCGATGAAGTCGGTCATAGCGCCGCCCTCGGCAGTCACAGTAGCGATGGTCTCGTTGATGGAGGGAAGCAGACCCTTGGGATCGCCCTTGGCAACCCAGACACGGTAGGGCTCAGCGGCCTCACCCAGGTCAATGCTCTCCACAATGGCCAGCTCGTCGTTGGAAGCCACATACTTCTGGGCCACAGCGGCGTCCAGCACCACGGCGTCGCACTTCTCGAACTGGAGCTGAGCGATCAGATCGGTGACCTTGGGCAGCAGCAGATCCTGCACGTCGGTCATGTGGGGCTTCTCAGGATCGGTGCCCAGGACGATGTCGGCCTTGGTGGTGCCGGTCTGGGCGCCCACGGTCTTGCCGGTGAAGTCTTCCAGAGTCTTGTACTGGTCCAGGTCAGCCTTTCTCACCACGATGAGGGGAGCCTCGTCGGTGTAGTAGGGGTCGGAGTAGTCAGCGGCGGCGGCGCGGTCATCCTTGAGCTCCATGGCGGCAATGACCATGTCCACATCGCCCTTGTTCATCAGGTTCAGCAGCATGTCAAAGTCCATGTCGCTGATCTCCAGCTCAGCGCCCATGTCCTCAGCGATCTGCTCAGCCAGGAACACGTCGATACCCACGATCTTGTCCTCGCCGTCCTGCAGGACGTGGAACTCGAAGGGGGGATAGTCGGCGGAGGTGCCCAGAACCAGCTTGGTCATGCCGGTGTTGGAACCGTCCACGCTGGAGGTGCCGGGGTTGGAAGCGTCGTTGTTGGAACCGGAAGCAGAGCTGTTGGCGCCGTTGCTGCCGCAGGCGGTCAGCCCGAGACCCAGGGCCATGGCCAGGGTCAGCGCAAGAAACTTCTTTTTCATCATTACAATCTCCTTTTTCATCCGGCGGGATGCGCCGGTTCAGGTTGTCATCCAGTATACACCGGGAAATATTCATCGTCAATAGATAAGTATGCAAAATCTTTCAGTTCCGGAAAATATTTTTGGCGTAAATGACAGCAAAGGAAAAATTTCAGTTGAAAGGTGGAGAAAAAGAGGTTATAATCA